>CANCFT010000002.1 GCA_947377285.1 Bacteriovoracaceae bacterium | reverse complement strand
TCTGATACGTCAATCGTTGCTAATACTCTTGCCAATGTAAATTTTGCAGTTGGAACTATTTTTGATTTCGTCTTATCAAACGCCAATGCTGCGGCAATATTTCAAGTAGCCTTTACGAATACAAATAATTCAATCACTGCTTCAATGCTTACTTCAATGGGTGCGACCAAAGGTCAAATCATGAAGTATAACGGGACTGCTTGGGTGCCGTCTTCAATAACAAATGCTCAAACTTACTTGGGAACGTACGATGCGAGTGCAAATAATCCCGACCTAAGTTCACCATCATCAACACCTGGGGATTATTTTATTGTCTCTATCGCTGGAACATTCAATTCAATTTCATACGCAGTTGGGGATTGGATAATTTCTGATGGATACAATTGGCAGAAAGTTGCAAATTCGGCCGTAGTCGTTTCGACTTATAATGGCCGACGTGGAATTGTGACAACAACTCCAGCAGATTATGTTTTATTAAAAAATGGATCAGGAAAATTAACAGGGTCTACAATAAATGATTTAGCAGATGTGAATATCGCAAGTCCATTAAATGGAAGTGTTTTAAAATATGATAGTGCGACTAGTAAGTGGATCGTAGGCGTTGATAACTCAGGTGGTGGGGCTTACACCGGGCCGATTAATAAAGCAGTTATCACTGATGGAACGACTGGAGCTTTAACTAACTCAACAACGACTGCTGCAGAACTTGGTTTTGTTTCTGGAGTAACAAGTTCAATTCAAACACAATTAAATGCTAAACAATCAACAACACTCACATCTGGAAATATTTTAGTTGGTAGTGCTGGGAACGTGGCAACTGGTGTTTCGATGTCAGGGGATGCAACCATAGCAAATACTGGAACCATCTCTTTAAAAAATACTGGAACAGCAGGAACATTTACTTCGGTAACTACAGATGCTCAAGGTCGAGTAACAGCTGGAACTAATCCTGCAGTTGTCGCCAGTATAACAGCGACTGCCCCAGTGACCATTGGTGGAACTGCGTCGGCTCCAATCGTTTCAATGGCCGCAGCAACAACTGCAGTGAATGGTTATTTAACCAACACAGATTGGAATATTTTTAATACTAAGCAAGCAGCTCTTTTAACTGGACCAACAATTAACGGAATTGTTTATCCTTCTAGTGGAGCTCAGACATTACAAATTCCTCTTGCTCCAGTTTCACTTACGGATGCTGTTAACAAACAATACGTTGATAGTTTAACTGGTGGAGCATGGTCGACACTTGCTGGAAATGTATACCGAGCTTCTGGTAGTGTAGGGATAGGAACATCAACACCAACTGGGATTTTACATGTCGTGGGTGGCACTGCTACCGCAGGTAACGGTTCCGCAATAATAATTCAGTCACAAAATGGTCAGGTCTCTGGCAATACCGATGGTGGTAAAATTAAATTAATTCCGGGACTTCGAAACGGGACCGGAAAGTCCGGCTCTGTTATCGCTGGTCCGAACGATCTTAATACAAATGCGGTTTTAGAAGTCAGTGGTAATAATAATGGTTATTCACAAGGAATCAGTTCGACATATTGGCTAAGTGCCTCAGGTCAGAGTGGAGTGGGTCATGCTTTTCAAGTCAATGCTGATCAGTCAGGAACTGTTGGAAAAGCATCTGCTATGCAAGGTTCGATAGCCACTGCCAATGGGACGGTTATAGAAACTCAAGACTTTATTGCCTCAGATTCAATTTTAAGTGGAGCTGTTACAAATCGATATGGCTATCGATATACCGATACTCAAGGAGGAGCTGCAACCTCAGTTGGTACTCAGTATGGACTTTATATTGAACCGCTTGTGAATGCCACTAATAATTATGCCGTCTTCACCGCTGGTACTACAAAATCATATTTTGGTGGCAACGTCGGAATTGGAACAACAAATCCAGCAGGTGTTCTCGATGTTAATGGCAATGGTGGAAATCTTTATTTCAGAAATATTGGTTCTAGCAATGGATTATTTTCATTTGTAGGTGCTGGCAGTTCAGGTGCTCAAATTAATCTTGCCAATGGAGGCTCAAGTATTGCTTCGGCCGGTGGTGGCAATGAAATGGTTATTATTAATGCTTCCGGATACAGCGCAACTCAGGGAAGAATCAGTCTTCAAACGTTAGGTTCAACTCGGATGACTGTTTATGACAATGGCTATGTGGGTATTGGTACGGCCGTCCCTCAATCTAAACTCGATGTTAATGGTTCTGTTCGAGTTGGAGTAGACGCGACAGCTTGTTCTGCTACTATTGCGGGGGCCATGAGATTTAACACACCTAATGTTGAGTTTTGTAATGGAACTTCTTGGGCAAGTTTTAGTTCAAGTTCATCCTCTATAACGTCATCTCAAATTACAGATGGAACTATTGTTAATGCTGATATCAATGCATCTGCTGCAATAGATGCTTCAAAAATAAATACTGGTGTTGTATCCAACGCCGAATTTAATTTTCTTGCTGGAGTGACAAGTGCAATTCAAACTCAGTTAAATGCTAAAGAACCGCTCATTACGGCCGTGGCCTCTACTAATTATTTTCGTGGAGATAAGACGTTTGTTGATTTAGCAACAGACGTAAGAGGTTCAACTCTTACAGGACTAACTTCTTCTGCTGGAACAATTGCAGCTAGCGATACAGTTTTAGGCGCCTTTGGAAAATTATTAAATACTCAAACTGATTATGTTTCTAAATCAGCCAATACAACAATCACTGGAACATTAACAATTAATTCAATCGTTGGAGCTCTTACTGTTCCTTCGCCAATCAATCCCAACGATGCAGTTAATAAAAGTTATGTAGATGGACTTTTATCAGGATCATGGGGAAGTAGCGGTGGAAATGTTTATCGAGCTACAGGAAGTGTAGGGATTGGAACGACTACTCCAGGAGCAGCTTTAGAGGTTTCTGGAAATATCAATTTATCAACAGGAGCTACTCGAACAATACAAATCCCTTCTCCTGCAAGCGGAAGTGGTAGTTCATTAGTAATCAAAGCTGCCAATGGAGCAACAACTTCTGATGGTGGCGGTTCTCTAACATTATCAGGTGGAAATAATTATAATAATTTTTCAGGTGCTTCGCTTACGTTAGGAGTGGCCAGTTACAATGGTGCAAATGCTACTTTGATTGCAGGGCAGGGAGATAATAATGCCACCGCCGGAGTCGTAACAGTTCAAGGTGGGCAAGGTGGATCAAATACAGTGGGAGGAACGGCAAAGCTCATCGGAGGTCTTGGTGGTTCTAACGGAAATGTAGGTGGCCTAGCTCAAATTTTAGGAGGATCTGGAACAGGAAATAGCAATGGTGGAAACGTTACAATTGATGGTGGAGCGAAAGCAGGAACAGGTGTTGATGGAAATATTTTTTTAGTTTCGACAAGAGGATTAGTCGGGATTGGAACAACTGCTCCTGTCGCACTTCTTGATGTCACAGCAAACGTAACTTCTCCAACCATTTGGTCTTCAGTTGGGAAAAAATTTAATTCTGGAGCTTCGACAATTACTGATGCATCAGGAATTGGCGGAACAGTTAGTAATGGAGCCTCAAACTCATTTGGGATTCCAACTTTTGCTTCCTCTTCGGCCACAACGATAACGAGTGCCTCAACTCTTTTAATATCTGGAGCACCGGTAGCTGGAGCCAATACAACGCTTACAAATTCATACGCTTTAAGAGTCACTGGAGGTGACAGTTATTTGGGAGGACCGCTTACGATTAATCAAAACAGTAATTCTGCCGCGACAAGATTATATGTTCAATCAAATCCTTGGTCTAATACAAGTGATTATAATACTCAAATGGTTTATACGATTTATAATGGATCTGATAATAATGCCGGTGCTATTAATGGTATAAATTCTTATGTTACTTCTAGCCGATCTGGATCGAATAATTTAATTCGCTCTATTACAGGAATCGTTGATCATATCAGCGGTGGAGGAACAGCAAACGAAATTGATGGTGGTTATTTTGGAGTTGGTATCTCCAATGGAAATACTGTTACTACCAGCAACGGTATTTCAGCATATGTAAATAACAGTGGAACAGGAATTGTTTCTGAAGCAAGAGGTGGTTATTTTGTTGCAACAAATACAGGAGCTGGTTCTGTAACAAAAGCCTATGGTGTCTATATTGATACGCTAAGCGGAACAAATAGATGGGGAGTTTATCAAAAAGGGGCGAGTGATAATAATTATTTTGCTGGGAATGTTGGAATTGGAACGACTAATCCAACTAATAAACTTGAAGTTAACGGAATTGTAAGTGCCACAACATTTGCCGGAAATATTTGGACCAATAGTATAATGCCGTACTCTGCAGGAGTCCCTCTCATTCTCCAAGGTGGAAATGTTTTATCTTGGGCAGGAGACTTTTTAAAACTAAGTGGAAATACTTATACAGCAACAACTGGTAATCTAAATGCAGTTACTATTATACCATCTTATAATCAAGCAAGTGGAAACGCTTCGAATACAGATTTACTTGTTAATAGAACTGAAACTGCAGTTGGATCTGGAGTTCAAAATTTATTAGATCTTCAAGTAAATTCCTTAAGTAAATTTTTAGTTAAAAATACAGGCTCTGTTGGGATTGGAACAACTGCACCAGCTTATAAACTCGACGTTGCAGGCGACATCAACACATCAACGTGTTTTAGAATCGGTGCTACAACTGTCAGCGGTGTATGTACTTCAGACGCTCGCTTAAAAGAAAATGTCTTAGATTTTACCTTAGGTCTCGATGAACTCTTAGGTGTCCGTCTTCGCACTTATGAATTTAATGGTCTCGGAGAAATGCCAAAAACTGGTGAGCGCGCCGTAGGTGTGATCGCTCAGGAATTAGAAAAAACAAATCCGAACTTAGTTAAAACTCGCTTAGTGAAAATGCATCCTGATGATACTGAAAAATCAGAAATCAAAGTTGTCGATTATTCTAAATTTACTTATATGCTCATCAATGCTGTCAAACAACTTTATCATAAATGGTTTGATGACTCGGTTGTTATCCATAGAGAAATAGCATCGCTAAAAGCCAGCAACGAATTAAAAGATAAAAAAATTAAAGAACTTGAAAGCCGACTTGATCGAATTGAAAAATCAATGAATCAAAATAAATAATTCGGGATTTTCCAAGAAGCAGATGTTGAAAGCATCATAAAAACTAATGAGTCTGCAGTTGAGTCAAATTTAACAACTCCTTTATTCACAATTATTTGCTTGATGGCCTCATCCAAAAGAGTTGTATCATTTGGAAGAGCGTCGGCAATGGCTGAAAGTCTCTTACCTGCTTCAGCAAAGTGTTTTGTTGCTTCTTCACCATTAATTCCGGCCATGATAAATGAGCTGCTAATTGTATAAAGATCGGCTTTTAATTTTTGTAAAAACTGTATTTCGGTAGGATTTTTTATACTGACATTTTCAAATGCCCATCTTTTAATTTCTACAAGATTTGAATTGTAAGCATAAAATGGTTCTACTTTATCAAAGTCATATCCCCATGCAACTTTTTTAACGAGTACTCCCTGGCAAACTACACCAGTTGCATCTTCATCAATTGAATGGATTTGTATTTTTGAAGTTGCAATAATTGTTTGAAGGGATCCATTAATTTTGCATTGGTAGCTACATTCAAAACGGACAGTGCGAGGGTATGTACTAAAATCACTTGTTAGATAATGTTTTGAATCAAGCATGGGACTACAGAAATTTTCGTTAGGAATAACATCCAAAGCGTTTGCCTGACATACAAGACTTGGAAGAAACGAGATTGTTATTGTCAAAAGAAAACCCAGAAAGATAGTAGATTTTGCCGTCATAAATATTCCTCATTTCATGAATTAAGATGAGGATTCATAACATGTTAAAACTTCATCTCCATGGTCTTTGTTAAGTAACTATAAATTTTATAGAGAAATCTCCATGTGATTTAGAGGGATTTGCAGTCTTAAGACCTAAGAAGTGGTCATCTTTAGCTAAAACTTCTAACTAGGGCCAACGCAACTTCCATGGTTTACAAAAGGCTGGGAGATTTTATGTCTTTGGTTTTGCGCCAATTCCCCATTTACGACCTCTATCAATGAATGATCTCAATTATAATTAGAAGTATGAATACAATGAATACTACAAATTCAATGACTCGAAACTTTTCAACACGAAATGAAAAAGATTTGTTTTTTAAAATACTTCTATTTTCTTCAGTTGTTATTGTCGTTTGTGCTGTCGCTGATATGTCTCGTCCTAAAAAACAATTGATCACTTTCACTCATCAAAATTTCGATGAGTTTAGCAATTTCGATCAAATTCATATTCCAAGTGACCCACAGGTTGTTGCAAAAATGATCACTGCGCTTAATCCAGAATTAAGTAAATCGCGAATTGATAATATTGCTATGAAAATTCATCAGGCATTTGCTCATTACAAAATTGAGCCTCAGATAGTCCTTGCGATTATAGATACTGAAAGTAAATTTAATCATGAATTAGTCTCGTCTACTGGAGACTTGTCCATGGCCCAAGTCAATGTCGAAGTTTGGAATAAAGAATTTAGTCGGCTTAACTTAAAACTCATAAACCCAGAAAAATTAAAAGTAGATCAAACGTATTCGCTCGAAGTAATGGCAAAAATTCTCTCACTTTTAAAAACTAGATACGGAAAATCTGATAGACGTTGGTATGCACGCTATCATTCTAAAACGAGAAAACATAAAAAACTCTACATGGCCAAATTAGACACTCGAATGAAAATTCTTCAAGCGTCTTTATAGTGCTTCCCGATAGTGCTTCCCAAAAAAATCTTTGCACATAGGTACTGCTAACATACACACAAAATAAGATGACACTTGGCCTAATATTGAAATCCAAGCAATCCCTTGAAGCATCGTTGAACTTGTAAATAAAAGAGAGCCAAATCCTAAGATTGATGTAAAGGCACCTAGCTGAACTGCGTGTGAAATGAGTTTCGCACTGGCCATTGAACTATGTCCCTCTCGTTCCCGATGCCTAATATGAACTCCCATATCAATTCCCGCTGCTAGAACTTCGGGAATCATGGCGACGTTTAAAATTGTAAATGGAACATGTGCTAAACCCATTAAGGCAACAAGCAGGATAACACAAAAAATTAATTGCCCTTCTAGTAAGAGAGCATCTTTAATATTTTTAAAATCAAGCCAAAAAATAAAAAAGGCACCCAACAAGAAAAAGACTAAAACGAGTTTTCCGTCTTCAATAATATGATTTAAAATTTCCGCAAAAACTAAAGTATCACTGCCAACTTCCATCCCAGGAAATTCTTTTTTAGCTTCAGTTAAAGTATGAGCGTATCTTGTAATCGTGTCATAATTACTTTGCTTTTCTTTAGGGAAAACAATCAGAATATTACCATCACTACCGAAATTGTCATTGATTGCTCTTGGAATAATTGAGCGGTCATATGTAGGAGCATCAATCCATTGATAAATTTTTTCTTTTGAAATTCCAGATTTTTTCTCTAACTCATTGCCATCTACTTTATAGACATAAGAGCGAAGCATTTTAAGCCTTTCTGCTCGTTTTTGCATATCAGGAGGAACAAGGTCATAGATAGAAATCACTTGATCGACTGTTTGGGCATTTTCATCACTTCTAAGCCATTCAGTGAGTGCGATTACTTGTTCTTTATCGCGAGCTAAAATAGCAGAAGGAGAAATGGCCCTACCGAAAATGGTATCCGTCATTTCATTTATTTTTTGAAGTGCTGGTGGAAAATTATGAAGCTTATCAAAGTCGTATTCAAAGTATGCGTTAGCAAGACCGTATAGGACAAGAGGAATAAATATCGGAAGAACTCTTATTTGAGATAATTTAAATGGGTATTTTCCTAATGGAAAACGCGATCTTCGGCTTAGAGTTGTTCTTTCCGGTAAAAGTTTAGCAATCATCGGAAACGATAAAACAAAGACTGCATAAATAACAATGATGCCTATTCCGGCGATGATTCCAAGTTCTGAAAACCCTCTAAAGTTTGAATAGGCCAAGATAAAAAATGAACAAGATGATGTCAGTGCAGAAGAAAAAAGTCCGCGGCGACTTAGATGAAAATAGGTATTTCTAGTGGCCGTTTCCTTATCAATCCCTTTATGCCTTTCTTGATAATATCTTCTAATGAGATGGATACCAAACTTTGAGCCTAGTCCTGATAATATTGCGAGCAAAAATCCAGTGAGGATATTAATTTGTCCAACGGCAAAGAAAGCTAATCCACCAGTTACACACATTGCCGTCGCAACGACTACTGCTGTTGCCAAGGCCCCTCTAAAAGTTCCAAGTCCCCAAACTAATAAAATAGTTATTGCGATATTACTTAAAATTCCGGTCTTATAAATATCATTTTCAAACTGACGAACTTCTTCAGCTTTTTCAACATAACGTCCTGAGAGACTATAGGAAAATTTAGATTCGGAAGATTCATTATTAAGTGAATCAATGGCATTTTTTATTTTTTCGGCCAACTCTTTTGATTTTTCCAAATTGGTCGAATCAAATGTCGGACGAACGAGTAGCATGGCGTATTTTTTATCGGCCGATACGAAATAGCGGTCAGCACTTGTTCTTTTTTTGAGTTTTTCAAAGAATGCATTGGCCTCTTTTAATTGCTCATCTCGATCGGACTCATCAACAAGTCCAAGGCCTGTTGTATCAACAGCAGTCTTTGAAAAAATAACCCTGGCATATTCCGTAAGTTTTTTAAAATCTTTACGGGGCATGATGTAAAGTGCCTTCTCTTTAAGCATGAATTCTTCGCGCTCATAATAAGTGTACTTAACATCTTTGATATTTTTAATTTTTTGATCAATAAGATTTAGTTTAGCTTCAGGATTAGTAATCGGACCGACTAATACGATGATATAGCCACCACCGCCAACTTTCGAAACGACATGATTCATTTCTTGAATACTTTCGCTATTTTGTGGCAATAGACCAACGAGGTCTAAATTAATTTTGAGCTTTGATGAGTACTTGATCCCAAACGAAGCCAAAAGAACTAGTAAAATTGGTGCGATCCAATAGAATTTTAGATTAAGTTGCAGTATTTTTTTCATGGAATACTAGATAAGATTTTTTATGGAATCTGTACACGAGTAATATTGACAATATGTGATAAAAATTATTATCTGTGGCATAAACATTTACCACAAAATTGAGAAAAATATGAAAAACAAATTGATGACAAATATTTGCTTATTTTTAGGCTTAACTATTTTAAATTCGGCACAAGCGACGATTAATCCTGAAGAACTAATTAAAGATATTTTTTTAAAAGTAGGTAAAGAAAATTTACTTTTAAACACTAAAAATAAAGAAGAAGTTGAATTACATGTTGATTTTTCTGAAATGACTAAAGTCATCCTGGCCGGAGAACTTACTAAAAGAAGTGCCCAAGATGTAAAATGGTTTGAATTAACAATTAAAGAAATCATCACGCGTTCTGTTTATCCAACTGCACCAAAATTCTTGGAAAATGTTAAGATTACTTACAAAAAAACAAAACTTACTGGAGACGATGCCAAAGTTTTCTCAAGTGTCTCTAAAAAAGGTGAATCGACAGACGTTGATTATGTCTTGAAAAAAATAGGCTCTGAATGGAGAGTTGTTGACGTCTCAATTGATGAAGAATCTTGGGTTAAAACCATCAACGAAAAAGTTCAAAAAACACTTAAAGAAAAAGGCTGGAGTGGCCTAAAAGATTTACTTAATAAAAGATTAAACGAACTCAAATCCAATAAAAAAGCCTAATGAAAACGCTCCTTCTACTTTTAGTAATAATGTCTGCAGTAATGTCTCCAGCAGACTTGCATGCTGAGGAAGTCGCTACTCCCGCTCGAGTAGTTAGTTTAAAAGACGCTATAAACTTAGCACTTAAAAATAACTTAGAAATTAAAACGACTGGCTTTCAATCAGAAATAGCAAAGACCGACTTAACATTGATTAAAGGGGAATTATTTCCCAAAATCAGTAGTACAGTTGGAGTTGGACCAATTAATGGTAAAAAAGGAAATTACGCTGGCTTTGTCGACCAAAGCACTTGGGGAGCTGAGTGGATTGGAAGTATTGAAGCAAAAATTCCCTTATTTGTTTGGGGAAGAGGAAATGATTTATCCAAAGCGGCCAATCTCAATATTGAAATTAATAAACTTGATCAAACAAAAAAACAAAACGAAATCATTTTAAAATTAAAAGAAGCCTACTATGGCTGGCAATACGCTATGTCCCTCATGGATTTTGTCAGTGACACTCATAAAGACTTAGAGTCGGCGGTCAAGGCCCTAGAAGACAATAAAAAAGGGAAAAAAGAGGACCTGCTACGGCTAGAAGTTTTTAAATACCAAGTTGAAGAAAAAAAGATTGAGATTGCCAAAAGTGTAAAACTGGCCCAAATGGGTGTAGCTTTTTATATTGGTGAAACTTTAATGCTGGATCCAGCTAATGCTGTTGCCAATGAAAGACAGTGGATTGAAATGGATCCACGAGAACTCAAAGAATTTGCTTATTATTTAGACTTAATGAATCGATCTACTCCAGATCTTTTAAAAGTCGGGTATGGAATAGAAGCAAAATCTAGTTTATTGACTAGTGAGCAAAAAGCAACTCGTCCAGTTTTTGGCGCTCTCCTTAAATATGATTATGCCCAGACTAATCAGCGAACTGCCCAAAACAATCCATTTATCTATGATACCTATAATCACAGCAGTGTCGCCGCTGGTGTTGGATTAACTTGGGATATAGATTTTGGCGTAGGGAAATCAAAACAAGATAAATTAGTTTTAGAAATTGCAGAATTAAAATCTAAACAACTTTTTGCCGAAGAAGGATTAAAGGTTTTATTAAACAAGTCGTATATGGAAGTTGAAGAAGCACAGATGCGGGCAGAGACATTGAAGAAGGCTTATAAATCGGCAAAGAAATGGTTAACTAATATTGAAACATCTGTAGGCCTTGGTCTTACCCCTGCAAAAGATATCATCGATGCTTATACAACGAGGGCTTTAGTCTTCAAAGACTATTATGAGTCACTTTATCGCTACCAAATGTCTTGGGCACATCTCTCTGAGGCGGCCGGAGTGGAAGTTGATCCGCTTTTAAAATAATCCTGAAGCAATATTTATTGTTAAAGCTAAAATCGTTGTATTGAAGAAAAATGAAAATACACAATGAATAGCACCAATTCTTCTTAAGTTTTGAGAACTAAAACTCACATCTGCCGTTTGCCCAGAAGTACCTATAACACTGGCAAAATAGAGAAAATCGATATAATCCGGATTTTCAGTTCCAGGAAAAATAAGTCCAGGAATTAGATTATTTGATAAATTTAAATAATAGGCATGAGCATAATGAATAGCAAAAATAAGATGTATAAAGCTCCATGAGGTTATTATTGTTAAAGCGGCCAGAGCAATATGTTCATATCTTAAAAATCCATGGAGCTCACGGGCCATTGAGAGTTCTGAGACAATCGCTACGAGACTAGTAGTAACTGCACCTAGTGCTAAAAATAAAATGACTCCTTGGCCTTCATCTTGTTTCTCAAGACGCTTTAGCATTTTTTCTTCATTAGAAAAGAACATCATCTGTGAAGTCATCAATATATAGAGAATTGCACCAGAGTTTAGTGCAATAATGTGACGGGTAATTGTCAGACTTGAAAGTGTATGTGGAAAAAAAAGTTCGACTAATAGACCAAATAAAAAAGCTAAAAATAAATGAGGGCGACTTCTAATTAAGCGGGCCAAGTAATGGCGATAGATTCCTTGAAACTGATGAACTGAACTCATGAGCGAACCTTTGAAAGAATTATTTATAAAATTCTTACATGGATTTACTCATTAGTGAAGACTTGATTTATTACACCTTGGACTTATGGAGAATCCCTCGATCATTTTTTTATTAAATTTAGGATTATCATAGGGACATTGACTTGAAATAATTCCTTTATGAACAACAACCTCATCATCTTTCCAATTTGCGCCGGATTGAATAAATTTGTTTTTTAAAGTAGGCCATGATGTGAGAGTTCGACCTTTACTAAGCCCGCTCTCTAGTAACACTTGAGAGCCATGACAAATAAAGGCGACGGATTTCCCTTCATTGATAAAATCCTTAACAAATTCGACAGCATTTTTATTATGGCACAAACTTTCGGGATTTTTTTCACCACCTGGAATAACTAGACCGTCAAAATCATCAGAAGTTGAATTATTGACAGTTGCATCTACATTGATACTTTTTCCCCAATGATCTGCGGTCCATCCTTTGATTTGTCCTTCTTTTAGAGAAACAATAATAACTTCTGCACCAGCTTCTTCAAGTGCCTTTTTGGGTGAAAATAATTGTGACTCGTCAAAGCCATCTGTCGCGAGTATGGCGATTTTTCGATCATGGAGTATATTGCTTTTTTCTATCATTAAAATCTCCTTGATAAAAAAGCAAACTAATAACTATATTGCTGCACATATAATGCCAAAAGAATGAAAGCATAGAATAAATGTAGGTGAGGCAAATTTTCTAATCTAAGGAAATTTGTCGGGACAATTTGGTTCTTTGTGAATTGGGTATTTTTGGATAGATAAGAAATCTTGATTTTTTCTAATCATAATACCAAGGTCATTCATTGCAATTTAAAAACAAAAAAAAAGACCCAAATGTATTTAATCAAATTAAAAATCCCATTCGAGAGGAACTTTTTAATATTTCTCAACTTGAGAAGTTTGCTGAAGGAAGGGCCCATAAGCATGTTCTTTATTCTGGTCGAAAATGTATAAACTTAAGCGCGATCGTTGAAGAAAATGAAAATATACTTGTCTATTCTTTTGAGCAAATTATTGAAGCAGTTCGCTTAGAAAGAGCGATAACTCCGGCAGCTGAATGGTTAATTGATAATTTCTACATAATTGAAGAACAAATTAAGGACATACGAGAACATTTACCGCCAGAGTTTTATAAAGAATTGCCAAAACTATCAGGAAAAGAATTTCATGGTTTGCCAAGAGTCTATGCTATTGCATGGGATTATGTTGCGCATACTGATTCCCATTTTACACCAGAGAAATTAAAATTAATGGTTAAAGCCTATCAAAGAATTCAGCCTTTAACGATGGGGGAGTTGTGGGCACTTGCTATTTCTCTTCGAGTTGTGTTGGTTGAAAATTTAAAAAGATTAGCCGTTTCAATCGTCAATGGACAAAATGCGAGATTAGAAGCAGACTTAATTGCTGATGAACTCTTAGGATTATCACTAGATTCAAATCGTACTCCCAAAGAAATAATTCAATATTTAAATTCAATAAAATTAAATATAGTTTTTTCAGTTGAACTTGTTCAACGATTAAGATTTAAAGAAGGCGATGTCGTAAGTGTTTTAAAGTGGCTTGAAGAAAAGCTTACGAGAGAAGGTGTGATTGTTGATCAGATCGTTCAAGAAGAGCATCAAGAACAAACTAAAACAAATATTACAGTCATAAATATTATAAATAGTATGCGGCTAATGTCTGCAATCGACTGGCGAGATTTTTTTGAAGAAGTAAGTTTGGTTGATGAAATATTTAGGGAGAATCCTGTTTATCCTTTGATGGATTTTTTCACTAGGGATAATTATCGACATAGTTTAGAAGAATTAGCACGAGGAACAAAACTTTCAGAGCAAGAAATTGCTAAAGCGTTGGTAAGAAAAACTAAAAAACCTAGTTCTAATCCTAAAAGTTCTGATTTAGGGTACTTTCTTTTAACTTCAGGTCGATATGAATTTGAAAAAGAAATACATTTTAAATTAAAATTTAAAAATTTTTTCTTACGAAACTATATTGCACACCGTGAAATGTTTTTTCTCGGAAGTATCATCTCACTAACTTTATTGTTTTCAGCATTGAGTTTAAGGGCAAATATTAGTCTGAATAATTCTTTTTTTTCACTTCTTGGTTTTTTAGGATTATTTCCTGCTGCAGAATTGGCCATTACGATAGTAAATCGACTAACTGTTTTTTTACTGCCACCTCGCCATTTGCCAAGATTAGATTTATCAAAAGGCATTCCAGTTGAATATAAAACATATGTAGTCATACCTTCGATGCTCATTAACTTAGATGATATACCTAGTCAGGTAGAGCAATTAGAAGTTCATTATCTTTCTAATCCAGACGGTGCAGTCTATTTTTCCTTGTTAACAGATTGGCGAGATTCTTTAACGGAACATAATCTCAACGATGATATTCTTTTAAATACAGCATTGAATTCTATTGAAAATCTGAATCTTAAATATGGGCTTATGGCCGATGGGAAAAAGCGTTTTAAACTTTTACACCGCTTTAGGAAATGGAATCAAAGCGAGCAGAAATGGATGGGGTGGGAGCGCAAACGAGGAAAACTCCATGAGTTTAACCGATTACTAAGAGGTGCTACTGATACAAACTTTGTGTCACCGCAAGATCGAAATTTCAATCTTCCTGAAAATATTAAATATGTTATTACATTAGACGCAGACACAAAGTTACCTAGAGGTTCAGTTGGTCAGTTAGTTGGGACTATTGCCCATCCTCTTAATCAACCCCAATTCGATTCCGCTCTTAATCGAGTTGTTGAAGGTTATGGTATTTTACAACCACGAATTACCCCCATGCTTTCAAGGAAATCTGAAAGTTCATTTTTTCAAAGACTTTCCTCTGGCCCATGTGGAATAGACCCTTATGCTTTTACTGTCTCTGATGTTTATCAAGATTTATTTGGTGAAGGCTCTTATACAGGAAAAGGAATTTATAATGTAGATGTTTTTGAACAAGCACTCAAAGAACGAACGCCAGAAAACAGACTTTTAAGTCATGATCTCTATGAAGGAAATTTTGCTCGCTGTGGACTTGTCAGTGATGTCGAATTATTTGAAGAATTTCCATCTAATTTTGAAGTTGCTGTAGCTCGAAATCACCGTTGGACCAGAGGGGATTGGCAATTATTCCCTTGGATTATAGGGCGTGCAGGGAACTCTATCTCCGTAATTGGGAGATGGAAGATGGTTGATAATTTGCGAAGATCAATATTTGCGCCAGTTCTTTTTGCACTTTTCATAAGTCTCTTTTATGCTCTTTTTCATGTAACTATATACACAGTGTTCCCACTTTTAATCCTTATCCTTTTAAGTTTGTCTTTTCCTCATCTGTTGCCATTTTTCGAAGGGCTTTTTTCGTGGAGGAAAAAAATTCCATTTTGGGTTCAATTAAATTCAGCTGGGAATGATTTATATTTGGGACTAAGCCGCTTTTTCTTAAATATAATATTTATCCCATATCATGCATGGGTTCATGGCGATGCAATTCTCAAAACATTTATCAGGATGGTTTTTACAAAAAAGAAATTGCTAGAATGGATGACAAGTGCTCAATCTAGAAACAGTGCTAACATAAACTTTCTTAGTTTTTTTAAAAGAATGTTTTGGTCGCAAATATTTTTATTGGTAATTTTTATTTATTTAATTTCTCACTCCTTAGAAACTTGGATCTATATTACTCCATTTTTTATACTTTGGTTTTCTGCTCCTTTTGTCGCCTGGAAAATTAGTCTTCCAATTCACAAAGATGAGTCATTACCAATCACAGAAAATGAAATTCTTATTTATAGAAATACTGCTAGGAAAACTTGGAGATTTTTTTCAAATTTTGTCAATTCTAATGAAAATCATCTTCCACCTGATAACTTTCAAGAAATTCCAGAACCGGTTATTGCCCATAGAAGCTCTCCCACAAATTTTGGTTTATATTTATTATCAGTTATTTCTGCCCGGGATTTTGGATGGATTGGTATTCATGAAATGGTTGAAAGATTAGAGTCTACACTTTCAAATATGCAAAATCTTCCTCGCTATAATGGGCATTTTTATAATTGGTATGAAACCACTACCAAAGAAGCCCTAGAGCCTCGTTATATTTCTTCTGTTGATAATGGAAATCTTGCCGGTCATCTTTTAGCTGTAGCTCAAAGTTGTGAGGAAATATCTCAAAGTCTTGATAACGAAGAAGCAATTTATAATCATTATTTAAAGGGGATTGACGATAGTTTACGATTGTTAACTATCGCATTCTTGGGTGAGTCTGATTTTTTAGTAGATTCAATTTTAGTTGATTTAAAAAGAATCTTATCAAAGCCTCAAAGCCTTAAAGATAAAAAAGCAGTAGACTGGGATCTACTTATTTCTCGTTCCTCTTTTTTATTAAATGAGGTGAGCTTTTATGGTGGAAAAATTCATGCAGATTTAAATAATGAAATACACAATTGGGTAAATCTTATTCACGCTGAAATAGAAAGCCATGCTAGAGATTATTTTCATTTTAAATCAAATAGAGATTTTACTATTCAAGAACTTCGAGAACGATTGCATAAAATTCAAGTTTTGAGCCGTGAACTTTTCTACGATATGGATTTTAGTTTTCTTTATGACCCAACCAGAAAGCTTTTTTCAATCGGTTATAGAATGTTTGATTCTACTTTGGATTCAAGTTTTTATGACTTATTAGCTTCTGAAGCAAGACTCTTAAGTTTTGTGGCCGTTGCCAAAGGTGATGTTCCTGTATCCCATTGGTTTCGTTTGGGACGAGCACTGACCTCAATGAATAAAGGAGTTGCACTTATCTCATGGTCAGGTTCAATGTTTGAATACCTGATGCCTTCCTTAGTCATGAATACACCAACACCAAGTTTACTTGAACAAACAAATAGATTAATAGTAAAAAAGCAAATGAGTTATGCAGAAAAAAATTCAATACCGTGGGGGATGTCAGAATCTGCTTATAACGCTCGCGATCTACACCTCACTTACCAATATTCAAATTTCGGCGTCCCAGATTTGGCGTTCAAACGGGGGATTGGTAAAGATTTAGTTATTGCTCCATATGCAACAGTACTAGCCGGAATGATTGATGCTCAAAGTGCAGTGAAAAATCTTGAACAATTAATTTTGATTAAAGCAGATGGCCCATTTGGGTTTTATGAATCAATAGATTTTACGAAATCAAGGCTTCCTGAAAAAGTTAATTCGGCAGTCGTAAAAGCTTATATGGCCCACCACCAGGGAATGTCATTAGTTGCTATTTCTAATATTCTTCATAAAGGAATTATGGTCGAACGTTTTCATCGCGAACCGATTATTCAATCGAGTGAATTATTGCTTCAAGAAAGAACTCCAAAAAATATTGCAATAGCGAAAACACGACCTGAGACTATTAAAATCTCCCATATTCATGACGGTGGTATTGGATCAGCTCGTCGGTATTTCTCTCCTCACCATCGTGTACCAAGAACGCATCTACTTTCAAATGGTCATTATTCAGTAATGTTGACGACCTCTGGTTCGGGGTCTAGTAGAATAGATGATTTATCTGTAACTAGATGGCGTGAAGATACAACTAGAGATCATTGGGGCAGTTATGTTTTTTTAAGAGATATCCATTCTCAATTTATTTGGTCGGCTGGATTTCAGCCGACTTGTATTGAAGCAGACAATTACGAAGTTACTTATACAGAAGACCGAGCACACATTGAAAGAGTAGATAAATTAATCAAAACACATTTGGAAATTATAGTTTCTCCTGAAGATAACGCTGAGATGCGAAAGTTGAGTTTAACTAATAATGCATCTGTCGTAAGAGTTATAGAAGTGACTACTTATTCAGAAGTTGTCCTGAATACTCAGGCCGCAGATATTGCACATCCAACTTTTTCAAATCTTTTTGTGCAAACAGAATTTTATCCTGAAGCTTCATCGGTAATTGCAACGCGAAGACCTCGCTCAGCAAAAGATATACCTATTTGGATGGCCCATGTAATGAGTGCAGATAACAATGCCATTGGAGATATTGAATATGAAACAGATCGATTAAAATTTATTGGTAGAGGTAGAACTATTCGAAATCCAATTATTTTAGAAAATAAAAAACTATCAAATACAACTGGATCAGTTCTTGATCCAGTTGTAAGTTTAAGAACCAGAATAAGAATTGAACCTGGGGCCACGGCGACAATCATTTTCTCAACGGTTATTGGAAATAATCGTGAAGAAATAATAAATCTTGCAGAAAAATATTTTGATCCTTCTACTTTTGAAAGAACTTCTAATCTCGCTTGGACACAAGCTCAAGTTAAACTTCATTATTTAGGAATTGATCAAGGTGAAGCAAGTTTATTTCAACAATTAGCAAATAGAATTCTCTATCTTGATTCTTCTTTACGAGCAACAAGTGAACAATTAAAGGAAAACAAAAAAAATGTGACGAGTTTATGGGCACACGGTATTTCAGGCGATTTTCCTATAGTCTTAGTTCGTATTAGCGAATTGGATCAGCGCTCAATTGTAAGGCAAGTTTTACTTGCACATGAATACTGGCTATCTAAACGACTAATCGTCGATATCATTATATTGAATGAGAAAATAAATTCTTATTCACAAGAACTTCAAGATTCACTAGTCGCAATGGTTGCAGCTAGAAAAATAATATCTGGAAATTATGTTCCTAAATCTTTAGGTAAAATTTTTCTTTTGCGTGCAGATATCCTTCCACCAGGCGATTTAGAACTTATTGTTGCATCCGCTCGTGCAATTTTGATAGGTAGACTCGGTAGTTTATCAGATCAAGTTAAACGTACTCTTCGTAAAGTTGAGAAGTCAAATGATCTCTCTGGGATTAAAATAACTCAATCAAATGCTGCTATAGTTAATTCTCCAATTACTATTTCTCCTTTAGACTTTGACAATGGATTAGGTGGATTTTCTAAAGATGGACTTGAATACATAATTCATTTAAAAAATAATTTATCGACACCTGCACCATGGATAAATGTTGTGGCCAATTCTCAATTCGGCTTTCATGTTTCTGAAAGTGGAGCGGGCTCTACATGGTCAATGAATAGCCGAGAAAATCAACTTACTCCTTGGTCTAACGATCCCGTCAGTGATCCAACTGGGGATTGTTTTTATTTTTATGATGAAGATCTCCGCGAGCTATGGGGGCCTACACTAAATCCGATTCGAATTAAAAATGCAGAATATCTTATTAAACATGGTCAAGGGTATAGTCAATTTGAAACGAAGCATTTAGGCATTAATTCTCAATTAACCCAAGTCGTTCACAAAGATTTGCCAGTTAAAATTTCTCAAATATTTTTAAAAAATGAAACAAATTCAATACGCCACATAGAAATTACTTCATATGTTGAGTGGGTTTTAAGTTTTTCTAAAAGCAGTTCAATTTCTACAATCGTTACTGATTACGATATTCAAAGTAAATGTTTAACAGCTTATAATACTTGGAACCAAGAATTTGGTTCAAGAATTGCTTTTGCCTCATTTTTGGAGGGAAATGATTCATGGACAGGTAGCCGTTTAGAATTTATTGGCCGCAATGGAAATCTAGAAATGCCCAATGGATTATTAAAAAGAGAAAAATTTTCAGGTAAAACTGGAGCAGGACTCGATGCCTGTAGTGCAATAAAAAAACGAGTGACGATTCAACCTAATAGTGAATGCATTATTGAATTTATTTTGGGTCAAGTAGATGATAGTCAAAAGGTGAAAACAATTATCAATGATATAATAAATCAAAAGTTTGATAAAATTTATCAAGATGTCTTGTTGAATTGGGTGGATATCTTAGAAAAAATTCAAGTAGAGACTCCTGATCTATCCATGAATATTATGCTTAACCGCTGGCTTTTGTATCAAACAATTGTTTGCAGGTTATGGTCTCGAACAGCTTTTTACCAAGCTGGTGGAGCTTTTGGGTTTAGAGATCAATTGCAAGATTCCATGGCCGTTATTTGGACTAATCCTCAAATGATTAAGGATCAAATTTTAAGAGCTGCTTCAAGACAATTTATTGAAGGTGATGTTCAGCATTGGTGGCATATGCCAAGTGGAAGGGGAGTCCGGACTCATTTTTCAGATGACCTATTATGGCTTCCCTATGTTGTAACTTATTATTTAGAATTTACGAATGATCTATCTATTTTAGATGAAACAATTTCTTATTTGACAGGGCCCGAGCTTTTAGCTGATCAAGAAGATTACTATTTTACACCTGAAAATGCACATGAGAGATCTAGTCTATTTGAGCATTGTGCAAGAGCAATAGATCGCAGTTTGCCTGTCGGAGTACATGGACTTCCTTTAATTGGAGGTGGAGATTGGAACGACGGTATGAATCGGGTTGGTCACGAAGGAAAAGGAGAAAGTGTATGGCTTGCTTGGTTTCTAATATCGAATTTGCGTGAATTTTCAAAATTAGCTGAACTTCGCAATGACAATCATCGAGCATTGTCTTGGCGTTCGCATTCTGAAAAATTAAAACTATCTATTGAAGAAAATGGATGGGACGGGGATTGGTACAGAAGAGCTTTCTATGATGATGGAGCTCCACTTGGTTCTGCAGGTAATTCTGAATGCAAAATCGATTCGCTTGCTCAAAGTTGGGGAATTATTTCAAAAGCTGCTGATCCTAAAAGAGTTGAGCACGCTATGAAGTCAGTTGAACAGTATCTTGTAAAAGAAAACTCGAAAATGATACTTCTACTCACACCTCCATTTGATAAAGAAATTCATGATCCCGGTTATATAAAAGGCTATATTCCAGGAGTCAGAGAAAACGGAGGCCAATACTCTCATGCTGCTATCTGGTGTATTTTAGCTTATGTTGGATTAAAAGATGGAAAGCGTGCTGTCGAATTATTTTCGATGATTAATCCGATCAATCATGCACTTTCACCTAAAGATATGGAGATCTATAAAGTTGAACCCTACGTGATCGCAGCTGATATTTATTCGTCAAGTCCCCATGAAGGACGTGGTGGATGGACTTGGTATACTGGTTCATCGGGATGGATGTACACATCAGGACTTGTTTCTATTTTAGGTTTTAAAATATTAGGAGATAAATTATTAATTGAACCAAATATTCACCCGGAGTGGGATAAATATAAAATAACTTATAAATATAAAAGTAGTACTTATATCATTGAAGTGAAAAATCCAAAGCACTTATCAAATGGAAAAAGTAGATTGAGTGTAGATGGAATGATTATCGAGGACGCTCAAGATTGGATTGATTTAATAGATGATCAATTAGTTCATTATATAGGCGTTGAGCTTTTAGATAAATAAATGTTATGATTTAGACATAATTTTAAGTTTTAAAAGTATGGAGGCTCATTATGTTTAAATGTTTAATTTTTTCTGCTTTGATTTTGTCTCAACTCATTGGTGTTACAAATGCAGAAAATACAGATAAAAATTCTAAAGTCATTAAAGTTGGATCTTCCCCAGTTTTAAGTTCGGCAGGTATTTATTTGGCAGAAATAAGAGGATATTTTAAAGCTCAAGGACTAAAAGTAGAAATTAGTGATTTTAATAATTCAAGTGCTTCAATGACAGCTCTGCTCTCTAAAGGTGAGTTAGATGTTGGAGCCGGAAATATTGTATCCGCTCATTTTAATGCAATTAATCTCGGTCAAAAATTTAAATTCGTTGCAGATAAAGGACATCTTTCTAATAGGCATGATTATATTGGATTATTAATTCGCGCAGATCATATTCAATCTGGTCGGTACAAAAAATTAAGTGATTTAAAAGGTTTTAAAATGGGCCTTACTTCGCTTGATGGAGTCTCACAACAAATTATTGCTGAACGCATATTACTTAAAAATGGACTAAAGCCTAGTGATGTTGAATTTGTAAAACTTTCATATGCTGAAATGAATAGTGCATTGAAGGCTAAATTGATCGATGCAACTATTCAGCTAGAGCCATTTCTGAGTAAAGCTGTTCTTGATGGAGTTGCTAATAATGTTTTATCTGCTGCTGCGATACATCCTCATCAGCAAAGTGCGGCCCTTTATTATTCACAAGATTTTATTGAAAAAAATCCCAAAGAGGCAAAAAGTTTTATGGTGGCCTACCTCAGAGGTGTTAGGGATTATAATCGAGCATTTGAAAATGGAATTGATAAACCAAAGCTCATCGAAGATTTGAAAAAATTTCTTAAAATAGATGATGATAGAATTTGGAATTCTATTCATACTGTCGGATTAGATTCAAATGGGACAGTTAATGAAAATGCTTTAAAAGAGGATATGGATTGGTATTTAGAGAAAAAATTTATAACTAAAGTTCCGAATATTAAAGACGTTGTCGATCAGCATTTTAATGAAGATGCTGTCATTGAATTGAGTAAAATAAAATAAAATAAAAGATGAAAGAAAATATAGTATTCAAAGATATTAACTTCAGTTTTGGAGAATTCTCTGTTCTTTTGAATTTGAATTTTTCTATTAAGAAAGGATCAATTCATTCTTTAGTTGGGATTAGTGGAGTTGGAAAATCAACAGCATTACGAATTCTAGCAAATTTAATTAAACCTCAATCAGGGGAAGTCATTAATAGACCTGAACATGTAAGTTTTGCATTTCAGCGCTCCCCACTTTTTCCCTGGCTCACTGTCTTAGAAAATTTAACGATTTGTACAAAGAATCCCATGGAGCTCACTAGCATTCTAAAATTGTTCAGGCTAGATGAATTTCTTCATTCTTATCCACGGGAACTTTCTGGTGGAATGGTTCAAAAAATAAATATACTTCGTTCGTTTTTAGATAACCCTGAGCTGATTTTAATGGATGAACCATTTGTTCACATAGATTCAATTCAAAAAGAAGAGCTACATCAATTTTTACTTCTTTTATGGAATAAATTTAGACCGACGATTGTTTATGTCACTCACGATATTGACGAAGCTCTATTGCTTTCACATGAAATTTCACTCTTTAGTTTAAAAAATAAAGGAGTCATCGAAACTTTTGATGTTGTAGATTGTTTTAATACAACCGTCCTTGAATTAAAATATAATTCCAATTATGCTGGATATTTTCAAAAAATATATAAACATTTAAAACAGGATTTAATATGATGAAAAAAATATTCATTTCCCTTTTAACAATTTTTCTCCTAATTTTCTTTTGGGAGATATTTGTATTTTTAAAAATAATTGATGGACAATTTTTCCCCCCTCCACACCTTTTTGTTGGAAGAGCGATAGCACTCATGACAGGAGATTTTTTATCTCAAGATTTATGGCCTAGCTTATTGCGGTTAATTCAAGCAATAATGATTAGTTTACCGCTTGGATTATTATTAGGAATACTTTCAGGCTCTTCAGCGTTGATAGATCAAATAATAAATCCTGTACTGGCCTTTACCTATCCATTGCCAAAAGTGGCTATTTTTCCACTTATGCTTTTATTATTTGGAATTGGTGACTTTTCAAAAGTGATGCTCATTTCAATTGGAATATTTTATTTAATTTATATAAATGTGAGAAGTAGTACTCAGAAGCTCCTTCAATCTCCATTGATGGATATTGTGTCTATTTATGAAATTAAAGGTTGGAATTATTATTACCATTTTTTACTAAAGGGTATACGTCGAGATTTTTACATTGGATTGAAATCGTCTTTGGGGTATGGCCTAATCTTAGTTGTTGTTAGTGAGTTAAGTGTTAGCCGAAATGGAATTGGTCATTTTATTTGGCAATCGTGGGATCAGTTTAGGGTTAATGATATGTACGCAGGTATTTTCATTCTTTCATTTATAGGCTTTTTAATTTCTTCATTTCTTGATTATTTGATTGAGAAATCAATTAGTCTTTGATGTTTTCTTTGATGTTTTCTTTGATGCTCTGATGATCTTTAGGATCAGTCGAAGTTGTCAGTTTTTTAATAAGTCCTTTTTTTAATTGGTCTCGTTCAATAATCCCTTTAGTTGAAGGGATCATATGAGTTGAAAAAGCCGTTTTATCACCTGTTGCCTGACCTTGTATTGTCGTATTCATCGTGACAATGTCGCCAATCAATACACCACCATTATCCATTTTTTTATTCCAAACCATAGAGAAGTCTTTGCGGTTTAGAGTACCTGTCATTTCAAAAAAATAATTTTCTTTATTCCAAGGATCTTTCATTTTTCCTTTATATGTCCCTTCCCAAGTTACGGCTTTTTTGATTCCTCTAATTGTTAAATTTCCAGGCATACTAAATTTTTTACCGGCCGAAACTTTAAAAGGACCTTTGGCTTCAAACATAACTTCCGGGTAACTAGACACTTGAAAAAATTCAATACCCTTTAAATGGAAATCTCTTTTTCCATCATTGGTATCAATACTTTCTGAAATCGCAATTACTTTAATATTGTAAATTTCACTTTTTTCTTCATTGATATTAAAAGTTCCGTGGTAATCTTTGAATTGGCCTTGGACTTTTGTCATTAACATATAATCAATTTCAAAACCTATCTTTGAATGTTCTTTAACAATTTCTATTTCTTTTGCTGAAATACTAAATGTAATAGACGAGATACAAATAATTTTTGAAATAAATGAAAATACTTTCATGGGAGAATCCTATCTAAATTAATATGTAATATTCATGGCCAGTCCTAATTGACCTTGTGGGTTCACTGTAGGTGCCAAGTCATATGTAGTTTTTGACTCTATCACATCTGAAGAGATTTTAGTTCTACCATTTTGACTTGAAATTTTACCAACGAGGTAACCAATGGCCAGACCAAGCGGGTAATCACTTGCCCAATGGACATCATTATTAACCATTTGAAATGCCAATAGTGACACTAGGGTATAACCAACTGGTCTAATAAAAGTGTATTCGTTATAGTTTTCGGCCACAACCGTAACGCCCATCATAGCAGTCGCTAAGTGACCAGAAGGGAATGCATCATAGGCTGAAATATGTCCTTGGTATTTTTTCCAAGAAGGAAATGGTCTCCATTGACCTCTCTCTGTTGTGGCACCAACAGGGCTTTCTCGACCTGTTGAGCGTTTTAATACTTGAGTGACAATTCCAGTGACTAAAAGTCCACTAAAAAGCTGACTACCAGTTTGAAGTTCGCGGTAGTTATTTGAAAAATTTCCAACTGCTAAAAAGGTAGTCGCACTTGCTATTGTAATCCAACCGTCCCCAAGAAAAAAGAATCCAGAACCTAAATCCGTTGGTCCTCTAAAGAGTGATACACCAAAAACTTTTATCATTGATTTTGTGTGGTCTTGATTTCCAATATTAAGTTTTCTTCCAATGCGCTTTGTCTCATTGCTAATTTGTCGGTCATAGATATACAAAAGGGTTGTAGAGGCCGCAATAACGGCCCATGGTCCCAAACTTTCTTTACTAAATGATTCATGCAAAAAACCTGAAAGATTATGCGGAATTGTTTTAAAAGGCTCCAGCAGACTTGGCTTATTGTATGTATAACCTTCAATTGTTTGGGCATCAACTCTTTGGGCAACAGGTGTTTCTCCGAAAGAATTGAAACTAATTAATAACAAAATTAAAATGAAAAATTTAGTCATAAAAAATCTTGGTGAAAAAATAATAATGCTTTAAAGCTAACTCAAATCATGTCGTCCTGAAAGAAGAAAACAATCCTGCAATCTCACAGTAATCAAATTTAAAAACAGAAATGTCCGATAAAAAAGCTTTTAATCTGATTGGTTTGAACTTATAAATAAGAATGTCTTTAGTCAGCATCATTATTCCTACCTATAATCGATCTCATACAATTCTTCGAGCCGTTCATTCTGTCTTAAATCAAACATACCAGAATTTTGAATTGATAATTGTTGATGATGGTTCAATTGATGAAACCGAAGAGCTTCTAAAGTCATTTGATAATTCTAAGGCAAGTACAAGGAAAATTATTTATCTAAAAACCCAAAATGGTGGTGTGTCTAAAGCCCGAAATTTAGGAGCTTCAATTGCCTGTGGAGAATGGATAACTTTTCTTGATTCAGATGATGAATGGCTTCCAGAAAAATTAAGCCTACAATTGGATTTCTTGATAAATAATCCTCACCAACTAGTCGCATACACTCAAGAAATTTGGATAAGAAATGGGGTAAGGGTCAATCCTCGGACCACCCATCAAAAATACAGTGGCCAAATTTTTGATAAATGTATTCAACAGTGTTTTATTGCCCCATCATCTCTCATTATAAAAAAATCTTTATTTAGTGATCTCAATGGATTTGATGAAGAATTTGTAGTTTGTGAAGATTATGATTTATGGCTTAAAATTTCATCACTTTATGAAATCACTTTAATAAATAAAGCCTTAATTATTAAACATGGCGGGCATAGTGATCAATTATCAACAAAATTTGTCGCTATGGATTTGTGGAGAATGCGCGCACTAATCAGGATTTTAAAAATTCGAAATTTATCAGATTCTCATAAAGCTTGTGTCATTGAATCTATCAAGCAAAAGGGCGAGATATTAATAAAAGGCTTTCTGAAACATGGAAATATGGACAGAGTTTCAGAAGTTGAGAGTATGCTGCTTGAATTGCCTTAAAGAGTTGCCTTAAAGAGTTGCTTTAAAGAGTTGCTTTAAAGAGTTGCTTTAAAGAATTGCTTTAAAGAATTGCCCACGCTCGCAAAATTGCCTATGATAGCCGTTAGTAATTTCCTGGAGATTCTATGAACTTAAAAACTTGCGCCATTCGCTCTGCGGCCCTTTATTTTACAGCAGATCCTTTTTTAGTGGGAGCAGCAGCGGCCTATCATTATGAATCAGACGCATTAATTATTCATGAAAATGGAAAAATAAAATCGTTTGGTAATTATGATCAAGAAAAAATCAAACTCACTCCAGATTGTTCATTGATTACTTATAAAGATTCACTTGTCTTGCCTGGATTCATTGATACGCACACTCATTATCCTCAAACTCAAATCATTGGAGCTTTTGGTAGCCAATTAATAGAATGGCTTAATAATTATACTTTCATTGCTGAACAGCAGTTTAATGATTTTGATTACGCCAAAAAAGTTGCCGATTTTTTTCTTGAACAATGCCTTAAAGCTGGCACTACAACAGTTATGACTTATTGTACAGTTCACCCGGCCTCTGTTGATGCTTTTTTTCAATCGGCCAGTGAGAAAAGCATGAGAGTTATTGCGGGAAAAGTATTGATGGATCGCTTTGCACCAGAAGCCTTACTTGACTCCAGCGCCCAAGAAGGAATAGATCAATCTGTTTCCTTAATTAATAAGTGGCACGGGAAAGATCGACTTTCTTATGCCATCACACCACGCTTTGCTCCAACATCTACTCATGAACAATTAGAATCTGCAGGAGCTCTTTGGAAGAAATATCCTGGAACTTATATTCAAACTCATGTTTCAGAAAATCTTGGAGAATTAAATTGGGTACGTGAACTTTTTCCAAATCATAAAGATTATCTTGATGTTTATGATCATTACGGACTTCTTGGTAAAGGGGCCGTGTTCGGGCATGGGATACACCTAAGCGAGCGAGAATGGATGAGGCTTTATGAAACAAACTCGAGTATTGCACATTGCCCAACTTCAAATGAATTTTTGGGAAGTGGTCTTTTTGATTTTGCAAAAGCTAAACTTAACGGCAGACCTGTACACGTTGGATTGGCCACAGACATAGGGGCGGGAACAAGTTTTTCTCAACTTCAATCGATGAATGAATCTTATAAAATTGCTCAGCTCAATGGTTTTGCTCTTTCTTCAATCCATGCTTTTTACTTAGCAACTTTAGGAGCAGCAGAATCTATTGGCCTCAGTGACAAAATTGGCTCACTAAAGCCAGGGATGGAAGCAGACTTAGTCGTTCTTGATTTAAAATCTACTCCTTTGATAGATTTTAGAATGTCGCATTGTAAAGATATTGAAGAAGCACTTTTTATCCAAATGATTTTAGGAGATGACCGCGCAACAAAGGCAGTCTTTGTTAATGGTGAACTCTCTTATGAGAAAAAGCTTACTTAAAAAGCCTTACATCACAAAAGTTTAATTAGACAAATTCACAATCAAAAGTGTTAAATTGACCAACATTTTATAATGGAGGATTTTATGATTTTGAAGTCACTTGTACTCACTGCGATTTACTTAACTTTAAGTTTATTAGGTTTAAGTGCTGCACACGCAGATTTTTCATATGTTAATGTCCAAAAAAATGATCCAGCATTTAACATCTCCAGTTATACAATTTCAGAAATTGAAACTCCTGTAACTCTCTACCCAATGATTGAGCTTCCAGCAGTTGGAAATCCGATCGGAGATATCATCACTTCCATTGATAGTATCATTGCTATCGGGCAACGGATTTGGAAAATTGTCGATGCAGGAAGACCTGTGATTACTACTAAAATTGCACCTATGATAAGCGTCCTTCCACACTTAGAAGGGGAGAATCCAACTCTTAATCAAATGGCAACTTGGTCAGCTCCAAAAGTAAAAAGCTTTAGAGTTTCTTTTAAAAATGGATACAATAGTGAAGTTGTAGGTTTCACTTATACAATTTATTTTCAATTCAATGGCAGTTATAAAAATACAGGAAAGTACATTACTAATTTAAAAGTTCAAGCCAGTGAGATCAATGTTGCTTGGGGCTTTAACTTTGATGCAACTTCTGAACTTATAGGTATTGCCAATGTTGGAACAATGGATTCACCAATTGCTTCAGCGACTATGCAAATTTCATATATCGTAAAAGGTTTATTAAATGAATCACGACATACACAAGGTTTTTATGTTGATGGTTCAGGAAATTTACAAATCTTCCCTTAGTCTTTCATAATTTTTTAATAGGTTATTTTGATGAAAAATTTCTCGCGAAAAAAGATCCTCATTACTGGAGGGGCTTCTGGAATTGGGAAATTAATGGCAACGACGCTTGCTAAAAGAGGCGCAGAAGTTATTATCGCTGATATTCAATTAGAAGAAGCTAAAAGGGTTGTGGCAGAAATTAAGGAGTCTGGTGGCAAAGCTCATGCCATTTTTGTTGATTTGGCCCAAATTGATTCAATTAAAAAACTTAAGACCCAAGTTGAAAGTTTAAATCTTGAAATCGATATTCTTATCAATAATGCAGGAGTTGTTTTTGGAGGAGAGTTTGAACACCTTACCTTAGAAAAACATTTGCTGACATACAAAATAAATGTAGATGCACTTGTAGCAACTACACATTTATTTTTTAATGATTTAAAAAGAAGCCCAGATGCAAATATCGTTAATATTGCCAGTGCTTCGGGATTTGTAGGCCTTCCATTTGGAGTGACCTATGCTTCTTCAAAATGGGCCATCGTTGGATTTTCTGAATCACTCCGAGTTGAATTATTAGAAAGAAAAATTCCTAATATTCATGTTACGACTGTTTGCCCTGGTTATATTAGCACGGGAATGTTTAGTGGAGTTAAGGCTCCACTTATTTTACCATGGCTTAAGCCAGAGACAATTGTTCATAAAATAATTTTAGGAATTGAGACAAATTCACCATTTGTAAAAGAGCCATTTATGGTGAAGACAATTGATTTATTAAAAGGCATTCTTCCTCTTTTTCTCAGTACATATTTATTAAAAATTTTAGGTGTTTCATCCAGTATGACAAATTGGAAAGGACGAAAAGGATCCCATAATGGTTAATCTTAAAAATTTATTAAACTCACTTAATACAGAAGCTGATTATATTTCTTTGCGCTCAGTCCATCATCACTCTGTAAGCGTGGGCGTGCGAAATGAAATTCTTGAAGGTGTTTCAAGCTCTGAAGACAATGGATTAATGATTGAAGTGATGATTGACGGACAAATTGCCTATGGTGCAACTAATTCTTTTGAACTCTCTGAAGTAAAACGTTGCGCAGAAGTAGCCAGGCAATCAGCTTTAATGGCTAAACGTTTTGGACTTTTTCCATTAACTCATCAAGAAAGACCAAAGGTTATTGGAGAATACAAAAGTCCGGCCAGCAGAGGAATGGATCATTTCAAACCTTCTGAGATAACTGATTTATTAATTTCATTAACAGGCCAGATGAAAATTCACGATCATATTATTAGTCGAACCGCGAACTTTTCTTTGATCGAAACTCACTCTCACTACGTTGCTAGTAATGGAAGTGATGTTCACCAAAAAATAATTCGTTCAACCATAAGTTTGAGTGCTACTGCCGCCAGTGATAAAGGTACTCAACGCCGAACTTTTGGAGACGAGCAAAGTGCTCAATCAGGACTGGAGAGAATAGACCGAGCAGTTTTATTAAAAGCTTCTCAAAAAATTGCAGACGAAGCGCTAGCTTTATTGGAGGCTCCAGAGTGTCCAACCGAAACTATGGATTTACTTCTGGCCCCTGACCAAATGTTTTTACAGATTCACGAAAGTATCGGTCACCCTCTTGAACTCGACCGAATTTTAGGGGATGAGCGAAACTATGCAGGATGGAGTTTTGTAAAGCCTTCTGATTTTGGAACGCTTCATTACGGATCTAAATTAATGAACGTAACTTTTGACCCAACAGTTGTTGGACAGAATGCCAGTTATTTTGCCGATGACATTGGGGCCATAGCCACACGTGAATATCTCATAAAGGATGGATTGCTTGAACGCGGTCTTGGAAGTTTAGAATCTCAAAAAAGACTAAATCTTCCTGGAGTTTCATCACAAAGGGCCACGTCTTGGAACAGACCACCAATTGACCGCATGGCCAATGTAAATTTAGAGCCAGGGCATTCCACGATGGCGGAAATGCTTTCAACTATTGAACGTGGTGTATTTATGCAAACGACGAGATCGTGGTCAATTGATGATTATAGAAATAAATTTCAATTCGGCTGTGAACACGCCCAATTAATAGAAAACGGAAAACTTACAACCATTGTTAAAAATCCAAACTACCGAGGAATAACTGCTCCCTTTTGGAATCAATTAAAAATGGTTGGTGATAAGAGCACTTATCAAATAGGTGGATTAACCAATTGTGGAAAAGGTGAACCTAATCAAGTCATCCATGTTGGTCACGCAAGTCCTGCTTGTTTATTTTCAAAAATAGAAGTTTTCGGCGGGGGAAAATAATGAGTACTCAATATTCAAAATATGATTCTGTTGCTTTTGAAAATTTTTCTAAAAAAATATTGAATGAACTTACTCAAGATGAATCATTAACAATGACTTTGTCTGCAGAAGAAACTTTATTTTCTAGGATTTCAAAAGCTCGGGTTCGCCAAATTACCAATGTCGCACAGGCCTCAATTGATTATGTCTATATTAAAGGAAATAAAACTCTAAGTTTTACACTTCCATATAAGGCCTTCGAGGAAGATGTCGATTTAGCATTAAAAAAATTAAAAATCTCTCGAGAGTGGATTGAAAAACTTCCAGACGATCCTTATTTAGTTCGCCCAGCTTTTTATGGAATCACTAAGGAAGAAAACCTAAATGCACTTCCTAGCAATGATGAAATGCTCTCAGGGGTTCTCGATTACGCAAGCCATGTCGACCTTGCCGGTATGTTTGCAAGTGGCGATATTGTCAGAGCAACGATCAATTCAGCAGGACAATTCCATTGGTTTAAAACCAGAAATTTTTATCTCGATTATTCATTATATAATAACAAACAAAAAGCAGTGAAGTCTCTTTTTGCAGGAAGCACATGGGATGCACTCGCATTACGTGAAAATATAAAAGACAGTGAACTTAAGTTAAGTCTTATGGACCGAGACTCTAAAATTATTGAACGAGGATCATACCGTGTTTTTCTTGCTCCTTCTGCCGTTGCTGAATTATTAGGCACACTCTCATGGGGTGGAGTCTCAATGGGAGATCATCAAAGAGGAAACGGATCTCTAAAAAGTCTTTGGGAAAAAACGAAACACCTCTCGCCAAAATTTAATTTAACGGAAGACTTCTCTCTAGGAATGAGTCCACGATTTAATGACCGTGGAGAAGTGGCAGCGAGCTCAATGCCAATAATAGAAAATGGATTATTAAAAAACTTCTTAACTTCTACTAGAACGTCCAATGAATATAAAGTAGAAACAAATTTTGCAACAGATTGGGAAGGGATGAGGTCTCCAGTAATTAAATCAGGAAGTCTGGCCCGTGAAAATATTTTAAAGGAATTAGGAACAGGTTTATACCTGTCAGATTTGCATTATCTCAATTGGTCTGACCGTGAAACAGCAAGATTAACAGGGATGACTCGTTATGCCTGTTTTTGGGTGGAAAAAGGAGAAATTATTTGTCCAATTCAAGACCTCCGATTTGATGAAAGTTTTTATTCAATTTTTGGAGATGCGCTAGTTGATTTAACAAATTATTCTGAAATTATTCCAAATACAGGTTCGTATTCACAACGTGATGTTGGTGGATCAAAAGTCCCTGGCATCTTATTGTCGGAATTTAAATTTACACTTTAATTTTTTTAAACTTGAGTGAGTAGAATCGACTTGATTCCATTGTAAGCGTCCATGAAGCGACCGTGATGAAAATTATTTGACTCCATATAGTCTAAAAAATCTTGTGGATGAAATGATTTTTCGTTTTTTAAAATAAATCTAGACCAAATGCCAGTTAAGTTAAAAAGAGCACCCATTGGTGAAATCTCTATTTCATTTATTTGATTCGGAAACCCTAATTTATTCGGCATTTCATGTTGCTCTTTAATAATTCGATCTACACCGTATAAGGGATCTTCTAATTGATTAAGAATAAGTTGTGATTGAGTTGGATGATTTAAATAGAGAGATTGTTCATCGGCCGAAAATTCATTTTTTTTCTCTAAAAAATCTTTGTGGTCAATAATCTTTTGAAATCTAGGTTCAATCATAGATATATCTTGAACAAAGGCCGCATAGACCAATCTATAAATATTTTGATGAGAATCAAGTTCAGTTTTTTTGGCGATGATACTAATTAGGATTGAGTGAAGAGTATATAATCGAAGTTCATAATTTTCATTAAACTGACAATTTGACAAAAATTTCAATATAATTGGTTCCGTTATTATTTTTGCCAAAACTTCGCTTATTATGGCCTTTGTCATTTCGGCCATAGTTGGAGTTATTCCGATCATTTCAACTAATTCTTTTAATTGTGAGTGAGTTGCCAAAATTTTTCTATCGATAGGAATATTTTCGTTTGCGAGGATTTGATTTATAGCTTTATCTAATTCATTAATCATTTCATCATTATGGTCATGTCTTTTTGCAAAAAGTTTATTGAGATAAATGGTCTCAAACTTATCCCAGGCTTTTGGATCTATATTTTCACCTTTAGAATAAATCTTTTCAAAGACAGTGTTGTCTTTGAGTAGATAGACATCTGAAGGCATTTTGCCAAGTGAAATTAAAAGGTTTAGTGAAAGCGGGACATAGTCATTATGTTGAGATTTTTCTTTATTAGAAGAATTGGCTTGGTTGATTTTTAAAAATAATTGCTCTAATCCCTCTGAAATATCCGGTTTTTGAATATTAAAAAAGATTTTATCTTTCGGGTAATTAAGTGGGAACATTTCTGGAGTAAAAGAAGAACAAAGGATAAATTTGGTTTTCAATTTATTGAGAATTATAAAATTTAGAACATCACTTCCCAGATCGTCAATTAGTTGATGGTCACAAAAACAATAATCAATTTTATGAGTTGCTAGAATTGTATTTGCTAATTTAGCCGTAGGTGAGTGGATCGTTTCTACAAGGGTTTCAAAATGATGATTGATGAGCATGCTTAATATTTCCAACAAAGCATCATTATCTTCAACAATGAGAATTTTTAGAATATTAGCTTCAGGCTTTATTAATTGATCCATAGATCTTAATAGTACACGACTATTTTTTATTCGCCCAGTGCAGATGGGGAAGTGGTTTTTCCCATAAATCCGACTAATAATATCAGCGTTAACGCATAAGGAAGAATAGATAGTAGTTGAGAAGAAATATGTATCTCTTCTTTTCCGCCTATAAATATAACTAAAGCTTGTGAGAATCCAAAAAAGAGACATGCAAAGGCCGTCTGAACTGGTCTCCATTTTCCAAAGATAAGTGCAGCGATAGCAATAAATCCTTGGCCTGAAATCAGAGTTGGTCTAAAATTTGAAACAATTGCAATTGATAAACTTGCTCCACCAATTCCTGCTAAAAATCCTGAACTCAAGACTCCTATAGTTTTATATAAACTTACATTTAATCCAGCGGCATCTGCTGATTTGGGATGTTCACCAACACTTATTAAGCGCAAACCTAGAACCGTCTTTGAAAAAATAAACCAAATAAATCCAGTTAATAAAATAGCCAAATAGACGGTGGCGTATTGACCTAAATAAACAGGAATTTTTTTATCCAAATCAAGTGGAGGCGTCATACTCGTCCCGTCGAAAAATAAACGTGAAAGAAAAATGGCAAGTCCACTTCCTAAAAAATTCATCGCCATTCCAGAGACAACTTGATTACCTTTATATTTAATAGAGGCTATCGCGTGAATGATCGAAAGAAATAATCCTCCAAGGCCTCCGGCCAATAATCCCAACCATGGATTTCCTGTTTTGAGTGCCACTAAAGAAGCGCTGAACGCTCCAAGTGTCATCATACCTTCAAGACCAATATTAATGATTCCGGATTTTTCAGAGAGAACCCCTCCAAGGGCCGTGAAGATTAGCGGAGTGGAATACATTAAAGTCGTACTGATGAGAAAAAGTAATTCTTTCATTATTTTTTCTCCAATATTTTCATCAATTGATTAATTGGTCGCTCAAATAAAAGTGGAACGGCAATAAAAAAAATTATAGCACCAATCATTATTCCTATAACTTCAGAAGGAGCTTCTAAAGCCGATTGAATTTTTTGTCCTGCATATTTTAAAGTGCCTAAGAAAAATCCAGCAATCATTGAACCCATTGGAACATTTGATCCTATTAAAGAAACAGCAATTCCATCAAATCCATAACCCTCATGGGTTGCAAGAATGGCTATATTCTTAGAGACACCCATAACTTGAGTAGCACCCGCTAATCCAGAGAGTCCGCCAGCAATCATCATTGACTGGCTCATTTTTTTATTTACGTTTATTCCTGCGTAACGAGCGGCTTCAGGACTTAATCCGACTGCTTTTAGTTTAAATCCAAAAGTTGTTTTTTTAAGCAAGATCCAAATGAGTAATACTGAAATGAGGGCAAGTAATATTCCAGCGTTTACCGATGGTTTCATAAATTCATTGAGGGTTGGATGCTGACTCAACCAGCTTATCCCTGAATCACTTCCTTTCCAATTTTCTAAAAATGTTATTGAAGTTGATGGATTGATATATTCAGAAGTTTCAGTATTTGGTTTATGAAATCCTTCAATCATTACGATATAATTTGAAAAATAAAGAGCGATCCAATTAAGCATAATGGTAGAAATAACTTCATGGACACCAAAACGGGCCTTCATAAAGCCAGCAAGTCCACCATAAAGGCTTGAGAAAAAAATTGATAAGCCTAAGACTAAAGGTATTTGGATCCATGGATTAAAGTGTAGAATATATCCAAAATAAGCGGCACTTAATGAGCCAATAATAAATTGTCCTTCAGTTCCAATATTAAAAAGTCCCGTTTGAAAAGCAAAGGCAACTGAAAGTCCGGTGAGAATGAGCGGAGTAGAGCGAATTATAATATAGGCCCAATAACTTGGCTTAGAAAAAGCCCCCATCCACATAATTTTATAAGCTTCAAGCGGAGAAATCCCAGAGAGTTTAAGAATGATTGCACCGACTAAAAGTCCGGTGAGAACACAAAGAATACTAAAAAGAAATTTTTTCATAGAATTTCCTTAGACCTTTCCGCCGGCCATAAATAGACCGATGTGTTCTTTAATATTTGGGTGAGTCTTTATTGTTTCATTAGAAATTTGTGAAGAGATAGCACCATCAACAATGACATCAATTCGGTCACTTAAGTTAATAACCTCATCGAGTTCAAAAGATAAAAGCAGGATGGCCTTTCCAAGATCACGAAGTTTAATTAATTCATGATGAACATATTCTATGGCACCTACGTCTAATCCCCTTGTCGGTTGAAAAGCAATAAGCACGTCGGGATTATTAGAAATTTCTCTCGCTAAAATGATTTTTTGTTGATTGCCACCAGAAAGATTTCTAGCATTTAATTCTCGATTCCGCGGTCTAATATCAAAGCGTTCCATCATTGTTTCAGCAAATTTATCGAGTTCTCTCGTCAGAATAAAACCATATTTGGAAAAAGGATTTTTTTCAATTCTTTGTAAGACTAAATTTTCCTTAACTTTAAAATCCATGACAAGACCTCTTCTTTGTCGGTCTTCTGGAATCATTGCAAGTTTACTTTCATAAATTTGACGAGGAGTAAGTTTTGAAATTTCGAGCCTATTTATTTTAACAGATCCAGATTGAATTTTTCTCAATCCAGTAAGGGCCTCAACCAATTCACTTTGGCCATTGCCATCGATTCCTGCAATTCCTAAAATTTCGCCACGTCTCAGTTGAAGCGATAAATTTTTAAGAGCAGGAAAATGTTTGTCGTTTAAAGCATTCAAAGAATCTACTGCAAAGATGATTTCCCCGGGATTTGACGGTGATTTTTTAACATGCAAATTGACACTTCTTCCAACCATTTTTGAAGCGAGATCTTCTTCAGATGTAGTGGCTACATCGACTGTTTCAATCGTTCGACCTTTTCGAATGACCGTGCAACGATCTGCAATTTCTTTTATTTCATGAAGCTTGTGAGTGATAATAATGATTGTTTTTCCAACCTCTTTTAAATTTCTGACAATTCGATAAAAGTCTAAAATTTCTTGAGGTGTGAGTGAAGCTGTAGGTTCATCAAGGATAATGAGGTCTGCATTTCGATAAAGAGTTTTAAGGATTTCTACTCTTTGTTGCATGCCAACGCTGATTTGTTCAATAATTTTTTCTGGATCTATATTGAAATTATATTTTTCTGAAAGTGCCATGACTTCAGAACGGGCCCGAGAATAGTCAATTGTGCCCAGACTTGTTCTTGGTTCAACTCCTAAAATAATATTTAGTAAAATACTAAATGGTCTCACTAACATGAAATGTTGATGAACCATTCCAATTCCCTTTTTGATAGCAAAACGAGGATTGGGGATAATTATTTTTTTACCATTGTAAAAAATTTCTCCGCCGAGATCTGGTTGATAAATCCCAAATATGATTTTCATCAAGGTGGACTTACCAGCACCATTTTCGCCAAGGATTGCATGAACCTCTCCGTGTTTAACAGAGAGGCATATTTCATCGTTAGCTTTAAATAAACCAAATGATTTGGAAATGTTTTTAAGTTCGAGAGCAAACATTATTTTAATGTTTTAACAAAAACTGCAAAATCTTTTTCAGTTGAAGGAACAGTAATTTTACCATCAGCTATTTTCTTCTTTAAACCATTAACTTCTTTTAAAAGAGCGGCCGGAATCATTTTTTCTGTTGTTGGGGCTACATCGACAGCTCCATCTTTTAATCCAAAGTTTTGAGTAGTCCCACCTTTGAAATTTCCTTTCTTAAAGTCAGAAACAATTTGAAAAATGGCATTATCAACTCTTTTCATACTTGAAGTTATTACATTTTTTGGAGCGAGATAGTTTTGGTCTCGGTCAACTCCAACGGCCATTTTATTTTTTTCTTTAGCAGCTTCAATGACACCGTCACCAACTGCACCAGCTGCATGAAAGACAACATCAGCATTCTTAGAAAACATTTGATTGGCAATAGCTTTACCTTTGGCCGCATCAGTAAATGATTCAGAATATTGTTCTAATACATTGATGTTTTTATTGGCCTGTTTAGCTCCGGCCTTGAATCCATATTGAAATGAGTGAATGATAGGAACTGACATTCCTCCAATAAATCCAATCGTATTTGTTTTTGACATTTTAGCAGCAATAAAACCTGCCAAGAATGCACCTTCTTCTGCTTTAAACATCACTCCTACAACATTGGGAGGAGTTTTATCACCAAAAGAATAATCGATAATGGCATATTTTTGTTTTGGATTTTGTTTTGCAGCCTTCAACACTGCATCGGCCATTTTAAAGCCAATTCCCCAGATAAGATCGTTGCCAGCATCATATAAAGTTTCTAAGTTTGCTTGGTAATCAGCGTCTTGTTTTGATTCTTGGTAACTTACTTTAATTCCTAAGTCTTTTTTAGTTTTTTGTAATCCTTCCCATGCTGATTGATTAAATGATTGATCGTTAACTCCACCAACATCAGTTACCATACCAACTCGCAATGGTTTATCAGCAGCAATCGAAAGAGTTGACATAACCATGATCATTGAAAAGATGATACTTCGAAGTTTCATTTTACCCTCACTTTATAGAATTTTAATCAGTCATTCTTAGCATTAAAAATCAAATAAGGGTAGAGGTGATTGTCAACTAAGGTCTTGGGGTGTTTAATAAGTTAAATTGTAAGATTTAGACCGTTTAGGAGTCTATTTAAGGAATGAGTTGAGTTATGAGCGGGTCTAATAAACCAATAGTGACATTACAAGAAAATGCATCGGGCTTTTTTGATAAAATTTCATCGAAATATTCAGCTGACATGAAGTGTAAAGTAGGTTGTTCGAAATGCTGCTTTACAGATATTTCTATATTTAAAGTAGAGAGTGAACGTATTTCTGATTGGTTTAAAGTTCAGTCAGTTGAAAAACAATTAGAGTTAAAGACTTTATGGTTAACTAAAAATGAGCAGGGGGCCTGTACATTTCTCTATAATAACCAATGTTCAATCTATGAAGCAAGGCCAGTCATTTGTCGAACTCAAGGTGCTCCTTTATTTTTAGCCAGCGAAAATGTACTTGATTATTGCCCTTTGAATTTTGAACAAGGTGACCCTCCCAAAGAGGATTGGCTAAATCTTGAAAGGCTCAATACAATGTTATCTCTTGCTGCAAAAACGACTCAGTTAGATGAACGAATTAGGTTAAAAAAATTTAAAATAGAATTATTAAAGTAACTGATTTCCACAGTTTTTATTCGCCGGAACAGCAGTGTCAATTTTTTTAGGTGGAGTGAGCTTTAACTCAGACATAATTTTTTGAAATTCATTTAAGCTTTTACCATCACCAATACGCGGATTATATTTTTTCTCTCTAGCAACTGTTGAATATGTTAAGCCTTTATAGTCATGTCCTGGATAAACTTTTGTATCTATTGGTAGAGTAAAGATCTTTTGAGTAATGCTTTCATACATTTTTTGAGAATCACCCTGTTGAAAATCGGTTCGTCCACAACCGTTGATCAGTAAAACATCTCCAGTAAAAATCATTCCTTCAGTATAAAAACTCATACAGCTATTGGTATGTCCTGGAGTTTCGATGGCCTTCAGTGAAAAGTGTCCAAACTTTATTTCATCACCATTTTTAAGTGGCCAATCAACACATGGGACATTGGCAAGCTGACTTATGGCCGTCTTGGCCCCTGTCCGTTTTCTCAATTCACCAGATCCTGTAATATGGTCAGCATGTAAATGCGTATCAATTATATATTTTAATTTAAGACCCATTTCGTGAATTAGCAATGAATCTCGGTCAGCATTTTCGTAGACTGAGTCTATGATGACTGCTTCAAGACTTTGTTCATCGGCCAATAAATAAGTATAAGTTGAAGTTTCTTGGTCAATGAGTTGAGTGAAAAACATAAAATTTCCTAAAAAAAGTTTATTAAATCCTAACCTAGACTCAATAAGAAAAAAAGCATTCAATTGACCCAGTTTGGGAATAAAGGTAAATTTTTAATCTAACGAAATATTTTTAGGTGTAAATAATGATTCAATCAATTGCATTGTTTTTCTTAATGATCTGCAAGCCCTCATTTGCTCAATCAAATCTACTGGTAAATCCTTCTCAAAATTCAGGACTTTCAATCAGTAAAAATTTAGAAATTAGAAAAAAAACTGATGAAATAAGCCCCGAACTTAAAGAAAAATTAATTTCACCACAAGAAACAATGCGGACTTTCCTTTTTGCAATGGATAAAGTTAAGAGTGGTGGTCGCGGTGGATTTAGCGAAGCCATTGCAACTCTCGACCTCTCTGGCATTGATCCGAATGTTAAAGCAATAGTAGGAAAAATTTCAGCAGAGCGCCTCATTAATACATTAGATCGAATTGCCAAAATTAACTTAAGTCAGATCCCTAATGATGAAAAAGGGGCAAAATGGTTTTTCCGAAAGCAAACAGTAAGCATTGGAGAAAATGTTTTTGAAGTTGAAATTGCGATAGTTAAATCAAGTGATGGAGCGTGGCGCTTTTCGCCAGAGACAGTGGCGAGTATTGATAATTTTTATACGTCAGTTTCATCTTTAAAAGTTGTTCCTGGTGTAACTGAGTACCGTAATTGGACGACACGTTTTAAAGAACATATGCCTTCATGGACTGCTGAAGAATTTTTAATTTTAAAAAAAGGCCAATGGCTTGGTTTAATTATTTTAGGATTTATTTCATTTTTTGTTTTTTCGACTGTAAGATTTTTAGCAACTCATTATTTACGATATAAAGTAAATCAAAAATCTCTCGACTTTGAAATCTCAAAACAGTTTCAATCTACACTTCCATTTGGTTGTTTAGCCTTTTCATTAACATGTATTATGGGGATTCGTTTCTTAGAATTTGATGTTGATTTACTTGCAATCTTTATTCGCATTTCCTATATAACAACGGCTGTTTTTTCTGTTGGATCAGCTCTCAAGATTGTAGATTATATGAGTTTACATTTTGAAAAAATGGCGATGACGACGGCCAATAAGTTTGATGATGTTTTAGTTCCAATGCTTAAAAAAACAACTAAAGTTTTTGTTGTGGCATTTGGAGCTTTGTTAGTCGCTAGGAGTTTAACTTTCGATGTTGCTAGTATTTTAGCAGGTCTTGGTATCGGTGGGGTGGCCGTCGCTTTAGCCGCTAAAGACACTATTTCCAATTTGTTTGGTTCAGTAACAGTCATTATAGATCGACCCTTTCAGATTGGAGACTATGTTTGTCTAGAAAAAAATATTGAAGGAACAGTTGAAGAAGTTGGATTTAGAAGCACAAGGCTTAGAACTCCCTATAATTCTTTGGTGACATTGCCCAATAGTGTATTGGCCAATATGGCCATTGATAATTACGGCATGAGAAAAGTTCGTCGCTATAAAACATTTTTACAAATTGAGTATTCGACACCATTAATTAAAATTGAAGAGTTTTGTGAACGGATTAGATACCTCATTCAACTCAATCCCATGATTCAAAAAGAAAATGCCATCGTAACTCTCTATGAAATGAATACGAGTTCTCTTGATATCATGTTAGTTGTTTTTTTTATTACCGAAACAACTTTAATTGAATTGGCAGAACGGCATAAATTTATATATGAGTTAGTTAAAATTGCTGAGGAGATTGGAGTTAAGTTTGCTTATCCAACTCAAACATTATTTTTAGAAAAGCCTGATCTAACTCAATCAACTTTATAAAAGTTGAAATGTTAAATTAATAACTTAAGGTAAAATTATGGGATATTTAGATTAATATCCTTTATAAAGTGTGGTCATTTACTATTTTGTCCAAGTTTCAAAGAGAACCAATCTTTTTCATCTTTTCAGTTAATCAATAATCTTTTAGCTTTTTCGAGCATGTAAATAATTACATTATTCTTAGGAGTGATACCCATGAAAGCATTACTAATTTCTTTGAGCTTAATTTCATTTGCTTCTGTTGCTAACGCTGGTCTTGTTGGAGATTTTCCTAAAGTACAATTCGGAAGCACATTCGTTTCAGTAGAAGATATCTGTGTTAATGGCGAAAATGTTCAAACACTCAATGAAGTTACAGTGTGTGCAGAACGCGCTCATACAAGAAACGGATACTGTGCAAAAGAAGTAACAAAAATCCTTAGCACTCCAAGACACTTCACAACTGAAATTCCAGGTGTTCATAATAGAATGCAAACTGTTGAAGTAACAATCCCATTAGTATTCAATATTGGATATGGTTACGAAGGTAAAAACGGAATCAGAGTAGTAAAACATGAAAACTACACTCTTCCAGTTTGCGAATAATGAGTTTAAAAATATTATAAGTAACGGATTGAACCTCCATAATTGCTTGAAATTATTTACACCTAAGGGCCCGAGGGCACCTTAGGTGTAATTTTTACAACCATTTAGGTGCTAATAATTAAAATGTGATAACACATCAAAATATGCAACCCGAAACAGTACATACTAAGACCATAAAAATCCCAGATAAACTCTCTCTTGAAGATGAGATTCAATTTACTTTAAATTCACTTGTTACTTCATATAGAGACTCAAAAAAAGGATTGCGCGTTTTATCAAAAAAAATGGGGATTGGTGAAAAAACTCTAATTCGTTTAATTAATCAAACTGGTAAGCCAAACTATCAAACTGTTTTTAAAATATACCGCGTTTTTTTCAATGAATATAACGATTCGAGAGTTTTGAATTTAGTGCCAGCACCAGTCAGAGAGTATTTAATTAAACGAAATCCCCAAGAACTCTCTAGTAACCAAAATTATAATTTAGATTCAGATATAATATTGCAGAATAATTCAGTCGTTGCGGAAATCTATATCATTGCTTCGACTGGCCCTGTACATTTAGACGATATCGAATACCGATTTGGACAAAATGGAATAGAGTTAGTGAGTTCAATGTTAGAAAAAAAATTACTGAATGAAATCCATAAAGATGTTTTTACAATCGGAAAAAATCAACCTCTTTTTGACGGACATACAATAGTATCTGTCGGAAAGACCCTTATTACTTCTCAAGCAAAACCTGAAAATGGTGAAAGTTTGGGAAATAACTTCATTAGTTTTTATGCTGAAGGTTTAGATGAGTTAACCTATAATCAATGGCTGGCCATAGATAGACGCGCATTTCAAGAAAAATACGAATTAACTAGGGATCAAAAAAACTTAGGTAAAAGAAGGGCCTTTACTTTTATGATTACTGAAACAATTCAAATTCAAAGGCCCGATTAGGAATTATGATGAAATACCTTTTAATTATCTTTTTTACTTTATTATCTCAATCAACATTTGCTGGAGTAGGGGGAAGTATTGGAGGAGATGAGAGTGTAAATAATCCAGAAAAATTAGAATACTATTTAGGGTATTCAAATTTTATTTATAATGTTCCTTCGGTTGATTTTAAATTAGAAAATTCTGAATTAATTATTCTTCCAATTAATAAAACATGTATTAGAAATAATGACTTCATTGAATCAATTGATGAAGTAGAAGTTGTTAAGTTGGATAATAATCATTCACCCATAGAGAAAGTGAAAGAAATTGTTAGTCGAGAACGAAAATTCTTCAAGAAAGCTTCCATACTAGACATATTCAAAAAAGAGACACTGCCTAAAGAGTTAGCTGAAATCCCTAGGAATTATAAAATTAATATTAGAGAGTCTGGAAGTCGGGCCAGTCGATTTTTACGAACAATTGATTATACAATTAAAGATTGTGAGTAGATTTTAATTAAGCGACTAGAGACTTATTATAGGCCCTTAAAAGGTTATCCACAATTTCCAAAGCGTCGTCAATTTCATATGGTTTTACCATGATAGCATCGATTTTTAGGTGTTTGTATTCACGTTCTAAGGCAATATCAATATTTCCAGATGAAAGAATAATAGGCTGATTAGGCCAATTTTTTCTAATATTTTCAATTAACTCAATTCCAGTCATTTCAGGCATTGTATAATCAGTAATAACTAAATCGAAACCGAGATGATCTTGATTCATTATATTTAGGGCCTCTAATCCATTAACTGCTTCAACACATTCATACCCAACATCTAATAAAAATTCTGTTATGAACCCTCTAATGAAATCCTCATCATCTACTACTAATATTCTTTTTTTGTTCAAAGGTTTTAGTGTTTTTATTTCTAAAGGGATAATTTGAGTGACTTCCTCTGGTTGAGATTCTGGAAGGAAAAGTTTAAATTCAGTTCCAATTCCTATCTCTGATTTTACGACTATATGTCCATGATGACGATGAATTATTCCGTGTACCATTGACAATCCCATTCCAGTTCCTTTACTCGGAGGTTTTGTTGAAAAAAATGGTTCGAATATTTTTTTAATTGTATCTTCACAAATTCCTGTTCCATTATCAGCAATTGAAATTTGCACCCATTGGCCATGAATTTTATGACCACAAGAAGAACAAACCTCTTCTTGTATTTTTTCTTCATTGCAATTTTTATTATTCAAATGAATATTAATTTCACCATGACTACCAACCATCGCGTCTCGGGCATTTATTGCCAAGTTCATAATAATTTGTTGCAACTGAATAGGATCAATTTTAATTGATGGATTAAAATTATTAAAATAGGTATTCATTTTAAAATCTTTTGTCACAATGGGTTCAATTAAATGAATACTTTCCATGATGATATCTTTAGCTTTAATGATTCTTGGTTCGGGGTCTCCACCGCGGCTAAAGATGAGCATTTGACGAATTAGATCACGTGCCCGCAAAGCTAATTTAGAAACTTGATATAAATATCCAATAGTTTTTTCATCTTGATTCGGTCTTTTTTGACTTAGATCGGTAAATCCAACTATTCCTGTTAATATATTATTGAAGTCATGAGCTATTCCACCAGTTAACTGGCCTATAGCTTCCATTTTTTGAGATTGTCTTAACTGATTATAGATTTTGTCTTTTTCATCTTCTGCCTTTTTTTGAAGACTGATATCGGACTGAGTACCCACAATTCGGCCGATTAAATTATTAGAATCTCTTACTCCTACACCTCTTCCAATAGTCCAAATATAATAACCATCATTATGCATTAATCGATGCTCGCATTCATAATGGGGAGTTAGTCCTAAAGCATGGTTTGAGAGTTCTTTTTGAGCACGTTCTATATCATCTGGATGGACTCGTTTTACCCATTCATTTACATTTGGTAGAATATTGTCTGGTGAAATTCCAAGCATTTCGATCCACCGTGGAGAAAAATAAACTTCTCCAGTTATAACGTTATAGTCCCAAACGGCGTCTTTAGAGCCTTTCATTGCTAATTCAAAACGCTCTTCTGATTTTAATAGCAATTCTCTAGAAATAACTAATTCTTCTTTTTCTTTTTTTAAGCGATCGATCATTGAATTTAAAACATTAGAAAGTTGGCCTACTTCATTTTTTGATTGGAGACTAGAGCGCACATTTAAATCACCTTCTTCAACTTTTTTAGCTAAATCAATGAGATGATATAATTGATGAGTTATTAAATTCGCAATCCAATAGGAAAAAATAAAACCTATAATTAGAGAAATAAAAGTATAGATGCAGCCTTTAACTATTATTTTTTGAATAATTTCATTACTACTGCTCTTATCAAAACCAACTCTAACCCAAGCAATAATTTCTTTTTTATAATTAATTGGAGACGCAATATCAATGAAGTCTGCATTATCTGTCACTATATGAGTAGTCTTTAATGTTGACTTTAAAGACTTCAACGAATTTTTATCACTTAAGAATTTACCAATTTGTTTTTGATCTGTATGGGATATAACTTTTCCATTTGGAAGGTAAACAAAAGTATAAGTTAATTCTCTGAAATGAGTAAGGTTTTTTATACCCTCATTGAGTCCAGCGTAGTCTCGATCTAAAACAGATGAAATATTCGAAGCCGAAAATGTATTTGCAATTGAAGATGCTTTATCAATTGCGTTTTGATTTATACTTTCTTTTTGTTTTAGTGTCAGATCATAAGTGTACAAACTAATTAAAAGTCCATGGATAAGTGTTATTCCAACAATGAGATGTATCTTCAATGATGTGTTTTTTAATTTATCTAAAAGATTCATTCGGGTAGACTCCCAAAAGTTTTTTTATAATTATCAAAAAATATTTTAGTATTTTGATATTGTTCATTTGTAGAAAATTCAAACTTAGATAACATAATTCGGTTGAGAATTCTTTTCCCTTTCTCTGTGTTGTGAAGAGTGAAGAAAACTTTTTTAATTTTTTCTAATAACTCTTTGTTGAAATCTTTTTTAACCATTAAGCTATTGTTGATTAAAGTTTCTGTACTAAAAAGTACTCTTAGATCATTTTTTATTTCACTGTTTTCCGAGGAGTAAGAATTCCAAGTCATAGGCCAAGTACCTGCTGCATCAGCATCGTTGTGATAAACGGCCAAAATTGAAGATTCTTGAGAGCCAACATATTTTGGATTTATTTCTTTGTTCTTTACGTTTATTCCATGTTTTTGTAAGTAATATTGAATCATCATTGATCCAGCAACAGCTGTTTGAGCTGGAAATGAAATAGTTTTTCCTTTTAAGTCTTTTATACTTTTTATAGGGCCATCTTTTTTAACTAATATAATTCCTTTAAAGTTAAAGTCATCTGACATTTTTCCAAAAACATTATAATCATTTTTTAAAGCAATAAATGTCTGATAAGGATTTGGGAGGAGGATGTCGATTCGTTTAGATTTTATTTTTTCATTATATTCACTATAACTTTTTGATGATTCTAGTACGAAATGAATTTCGGGAATTTCTTGATTTAATATATCGATAATCGGACTAAACATTTCCTGAAGACGTTGTGGATTATGTAATGGATGAGGCGCAAAAACGATTTCTTTTTTATTGTTTGTTATGGCATTTTCTGTTGAAAATTGAGGTGAGTATTTTTCATCAACTTTTCTACTACAAGAAAAGAAGCAAAAAATAGTAAGAATTATAAATATTTTCTTTATCATTCTTTAGTTTTTCGGACATTTTGTTTAGACCTAAAGTATTTTTATTAAATAAGGCAGATATTTCTCCAAACTTGTTTGTGATTGTTTTTAACGAATGGCCCTAATAGTTGGCACTTAGAATAAGTGGAAATGAGTTATAACTATTCTAATTACTTGATTATTCTAAAGCCCATTAGAGTGTTTTTGTCAGTTACTAAAAGCCATTATAATCATTTCAATTGCTCTCTTCTAAATTAACCATCCCAGAAGAGTGTCGATAGGAGTGAAGTCTATGCGTATGATGACTAAAAATTCTCTTCACAGCATTCGGGCCCAAGAGTATTCGTTTTGGAGTTATTGCCTGGCATTTGTATCGATAATTGCCCTAGCTGATGTTTTTACTGGAGGTCTGTTGAGAGAGTCTCTAGCTCTCCATAAAGTTGAATATTCTGTTTCTGTGTTTGCGATGATTGCAACTGTTGGAGTTTATGCCTCGGATGGACCCATGGGAGCTCGTTTAATCAAGTCCTATTCCCGACACAAATTATGAAGTAGCTCAATTAAATTAACCTTAACGATAGTAAAAAAAGGGCCTTGTGGAAGGCCCTTTTTTTATATGAAATTAAAGTTTTCGTTTTTCAATTAGACCAAGAGTTGCCAAACTGACTGACGTCATTTTGTAGAGAAGTCTCATACCGACATTGGCATCCCATTCATTTGCTTTATCTTTTGGATTAGGTGCAACTTCAACTAAGTCAAACCCAACAAGTTTTTTTCCACTGGCAACGATTTCATTGAGGATCAATATTACTTCATGGTAATCAAGTCCGCCTGGAACTGGAGTGCCGGTATTTGGGCAAAAACGTGGGTCAAGGCCGTCAATATCAAATGAAATATAAATGGTATCTGGAAGCTTAGAAACAATTTCACGGGCAATTTTTTGAAAATTTTCACCGCTCATTTTTCTTCTTGCTATATTTTGGTCAAAATAGACTTCGATTTTTTTATGATCTCTTGTATAGGTAAATTCTTGTTCGCAAAAATCGCGAATTCCCACTTGAATGAGTTTAGAAACTCCTGGTATTTTTTCCATCACATTATGCATGATAGAGGCATGTGAATTTGAAAATCCCATATAGCTTATGCGGGTATCTGAGTGAGCATCAAAGTGGAGGATTCCTAGCTTTGGATATTTTTCAGCATATGCCTTTATGGCCCCGAATGGAGTGGCATGGTCTCCACCTACGACAACGGCTATTTTATCTTTTTCTAGTAATGATTTTGTTTCTTGATAAACTATCGAATTTAAGTCTTCACAAATTTGGTTTACTTTAATTAAGTTCTTTTGAAGGAGTTTATTTTTTGACATTGTTTCATCGTCAGCATCGATAATTTTTTTGGCAAGCATTCTGCCTTCTGAGTTAAGCTTTTTTATTTTGGCACTTTCTTTTTTCATAAAAAGTCCGGCCTGATAGGCATCAATAAAATCTAAATCAAAAAAATCAATTTGCGAACTTGCTTCTAAAATAGCAGTTGGTCCATTTGAAGTTCCTGCTTGATAAGATGTCGTAACATCCCAAGGAACTGGAATAAAAACTACTTGGGCTTCTGTCTCTTTAAAAGGAAGACCATAGATTCCGTCTTTAGAGGTTGCTTTTGCATTTGGATCAATAATTGTTTTTGTTATTTTTTTCATAGAAAATGAAGATAACATATTACTTAAGTAAAATTCTAGTGACTTTTTTGATTTAACAAGGCAAGCGAATAATAAATGTTGAGCCGAGTCCTTCGGTTGATTCTACTTCAACTGAACCATTATGTGCCTCCACGATGGATTTAACTAAACTAAGACCCAGGCCTATACCTTTTTCACTTCGGCTATTCTCTCCGCGGTAAAGTCGCTTCCAAATATTTGGCAATTCAACAGCATTTATTCCAATACCACTATCCTTAATTTTGATAACGGCCTGCTGATTGTGTTTATAGTAGGAAATGATGACTTCAGTATTGTTTGGAGAGTACTTAATTGAATTATCCACTAAGTTGGCTAAAGCTTGGCGAATTTTTTTTCGGTCAACCAAAATGATTAAATGTTCTGGACTATTTTCAAAGTCTAAGCTTAAGTGAATTTCTTTTTGGTCAGCAACTATTTCATAAAGGTCTACAATATCTTGGCAAATTTTTGAGAGATCTATTTTTTCTTTTTTTAAATTTTGAAGTCCCGATTCAACTTCTGTAATATCTGTCATCATTTTAAATTCAGTTAATATTTCATCAATACCTTCAATGCAATTTTCTAAGGCATTTCTGGCATCATGATCAGATATAGTTTGTTTTCGTAAATTAACTTCGGCCAATCCTCGGATGCTGGTTAGGGGAGTTCTTAGTTCATGAGCGACTGTGTCAAGAGTCTGGCGCATGGCCTGATTCGAATTATTAATTCGATCGAGCATTTGATTAAAAAGATGAGATAAATCTTCTAATTCATCTTCATTACCCGTGATGGGAACTCTGTCATTATCGTCACCATGCTTTATGTTATTAAGAGTTGTGATCAGTCTTCTAATAGGACTTAAGATTCTTTGTGAAAGGACAATGCCTCCAATGGCACCCAAAATAAGTGCACAAATAAGAACTTCGGCAAAAGTCGCCTCAAAGCGCTCTAGGAGATCATCTCGATCGTCAACCGTTTTCCCGACCTGCAAGTAGTCCCCATTAGGCATAGGACTTGAGAGGACTTCAAGATCGTCTTCATCTCGTTCAGTTTTTATATAGAACCAATGTTCAGTTTTTTTCGGATTTTTAGTCGACTCATAGAGACCATGTTCAATTTCTTTTAGATTAAAAATGGAAGACTTCCCTTGGGAATGAAAAAAGGCGGTATTATGTTCGGAATTTTCAATTCGAATAAAAAAATCACTGCTGTTTTTAAATGAATTTTCAGTGCTCTTAACAAATTGCTTAAGAGCACTCACTCCTCCAATGCGATAGATCGCTTGGTATTCATTAAATTGAGCAACTAAAATTTGGTGATCTTTTTCTTCTAGTGATTTGGAATAGAGAAAATAAAAGACATAAAAAAGAACACATGAACTTAAGATTAAAAAACCTAAGTGCCAAAGGGTCATCTTTACTCCGACTTGGCGGAAGTAAGCTCTAATTTTTTTGCTAATCTTCTTTAAGAACATAGCCAACGCCTCGATGAGTTTGAATGATCTTTTCGCTAAAATCTTTATCAACTTTATTGCGAAGGCGACAAACTAATACATCAACTACGTTTGTTTGAGGATCGAAATCATATCCCCATACTTTTTCAAGAATGAGAGTTTTAGTAATAACTTTACCAGGATTTCTCATAAAATAATCGAGGAGAGAAAATTCTTTAACTTGTAATGAGATTTTTTTACCTTGACGAAAAACTTCTCTTTTTTCAAGATCCATGATGAGGTCACCGTAAATTAGCTTTGTTTCTTCAACTGGAATTGATGAAGCTGAATTACTTCGTCTTATGAGGGCCGAAACTCTTGCTAAAAGTTCTGCTAAAGCAAAGGGTTTCACTAAATAATCATCCCCTCCAAGCTGCAGTCCTTCTATTCTTTCTTCAAGAGATTTTTTTGCACTTAAAATTAATACAGGAGTTTTAATTTTTAAGGCCCTCATTTGGCTTAAAATACTGAGTCCATCTAAGCCTGGAAGCATGACATCGAGAATAATGATATCATAAGTACTATGTTTAATTTTCTCTAAACCTGTAAGTCCATCAGTGGCTTGGTCTACAAAATATCCAGCTCCTTTTAAACCGAGGTTTAAAAATTCTAGAATTTTGTGATCATCTTCTATGACTAATGTTTTCATAACGACTCTCTCGCTTTCAGCATTAAATGTGACTTCCGAATAATACAGTGTCAATTTCTCCATGGCCAGAAAGTCAGATTCGATAAATCTTTAGTTTAATCTGTGTAATGAAATCTTAATGAGCATAACTTGTCCCTATGTCTCTGGGGTCAGAAACAGCGTGGAAGAGTTTATTTTCTAAACTAACGGCCATGACGTTGCAGGGAACTGCTTTGATTTGAAGATTGTAGCCTCTTTTAATCAAGTCCTGGCTGACTTCTGTAGATGGTCCTGGAGGGTCTATCGTTAATTCATCTGGTAGCCACTGGTGGTGATAGCGTATGGTTGAGATCGATTCAAAAAGTGGAATTTTAAATTCAAGATAATTGAGAATCGTTTGTGCTACACAGCTAATAATTCTTGTGCCACCAGGGGCCCCTAAACTTAAAATAGGTTCTCCATTTTGAGTGACAATTGTTGGAGTCATACTGCTTAATGGTGTTTTTTTCGGTGCTATTGAATTGGCCATTCCTCCAACTGCTCCAAATAAATTTTGAGCTCCAACTTGTGTTGAAAAATCATCCATCTCATTATTTAAAACAATTCCCGTTTTTGGAACAACTTTAGAAGCACCCATATAACCATTAATAGTTTGAGTTGTGGCTACGGCATTACCTTCTTCATCCATAATTGAAAGGTGAGTTGTTTCAGTATGTTCATTAAAATTAATTTCACCTGCATGAATTTCATTGGCAGCTCGGGCGCGTATATTGGGAATAAGGCTTCTTTGTTTTTTTGCATATTCTTTTGAAGTTAATTGTTTTACTGGAACTTTAGTAAAGTCTGGGTCACCCAAATACTGGGCCCTATCGGCAAAGGCAGATTGCAAACTAGAAGCTGCAAGATGAATCGATTGGCTTGAGAGAATTCCTAAATTTTTTAAGTTGTCTTCTTCAAGCATATTGAGAAATTCAATAACGTGAACTCCACCAGAACTTGGAGGTGGCATTGAATAGATTTCATAATCTTTATAAGTTCCCTTAAGTGGATTTCGCCATTTTACTTGATAGGTGAGTAGGTCGTTGGCAGTCAATAAGCCTTTTTCTTTTTTAAATAATTGGTGGTATTGGTGGGCCACCTCTCCTTGATAAAATCCCGGTATACCAAGAATTGCAATTTTTTCTAATGTTGCCGCCAAATCTTTTTGTATCAGAACATGGCCAATTTTAAATGCCTTTTTATTTTGATCAAGAAATATTTTAGAAGCTTCGTTATCGAGCGCTAAGACTGACTCTTTTTGCAATAAAGCCTTTGCTAGGCTTGGATAAATGGGAAACCCATTTTGTGCTAAATAAATTGCCGGCCTCAATAATACTTCTCTTTTTAAATGCCCAAATTTTTGGTGAATTTCTAAGAGACCGGCCACTAAGCCCGGAGTAGCAGAAGATAGAATTCCATCTATTGAAAGATTGGGAACAAGTTTTCCATTTTGGTCTTCAAACATTTTTTCAAAAGATTTTAAAGGGGCGCGTTCTCTAAAATCAATGGCAAAAATCTGTTTAGTTTTTCCTTGGCGAAAAAGCATAAAGCCTCCACCTCCAATCCCTGTTGAGTGGGGGCGTTCAACGGCGAGTACAAATGAAGCTGCGACTGCAGCATCGATGGCGTTACCACCAAGAGCAAAAATATCTTTAGCTGCTTGAGTTGCATAAATTCCTTGAGTCGCTACCGCATATTGAGGGCCCTGGGCCTCGGCCGATTCTAAGTTTGCTCGCAAAAGTGAAGTGGCAATAAGTGGTCTTGGAGTTTGGCAATGAACTAAGACAACCGAAAGCCCTAAGTAAAATGTGGCCTTTAAAATTTTTTGCATTTTAGACTCCAGTCTTTCATTTGTTTCTAGATAAAAATGGCCCCAGTGACATTTTGACTCTGTAGGCGCCATGCGTCTTCTTATTAAAAGTAGGTTTACATTCTTGGCGCGGGCCTTGCTTATACCAAGTCGTTAACCGAGGTTAACAGTTTTATCATGTGGGGGAAATAAATGAATAGTTTTAAAAGTCTTAAAAGTTTTTTAAGTAAAATGTTGCTTACAGTAATGCTTTCTTCATGTGTAAATGTGGGGGGCCACTTAGACTTAAAATTGCCGATGGCCGCAAAAAAGAAATCAGGATTTCTGAATTTAAAAACGACTGAAATCCAAATTCAACCAGATTTATACAATGCTCAATTAACTTTTTTAAGTGATAAAAACTATACTTTAAAACTTACCGGTAGAGAGACAATCTCACTACCCATTAAAAGCAGTAGCGACTTACATATTCCCGCAAATGGGCCAATTTTTATTTCTCATAACAGTATTAACCAACCTTTTGACCTTAAAGGATTCATTCGAACTGATGTCTCTGAGACGTCTCGATATAATGATTTAGAAGATTGCACAGTGACTCTTACTGAAAACCACTGTCAAAAAATTTGCGAAAAACCTGAGTCGTGTTCAATTGTTTGTAAAGATGAACAAGTCACAATTCATGGACGACGAGAGGTTCTTTTTCATTTTCGTACCACGGATAGAAATATAAGTTTTGAATTTCAAAAAGCAGATAAGGGTGAAGCCTTAGGACAATTTACCGGCCAGGGCTCTGAGACAGAGAAAATCAATGATTTTGTTGGAGCTTGTAGACGTTAAAATTGAAAATCTAATAATGGACTTTTGAACTGATAAAATCGATCAGCTAAATTCTGCTCAAATTCACTTTTAGAAATTTGAGCAGATTTATAAAATGGTGAGTTCTTTATTTCTAAGACTAAATCAAACGGCATTTGAGATTCAAGAGTTGTTAGCCCTTCTGGCAATTGACTAATCAATCCACGAAAGGCCCTAATATAACCAAAAGCTTGGTCTTGTCTTTTATAACCTTCAAAAAAAGCACTGATGATTTCTGCTTTATCTGCATTGGAGAGATTGGTCTCTCCTCCTAAACTCTCTCCCCAATCATCCATAAATGGACCTACCGGAACTAAATATTTTTCAGAGCTCCTTAAACATTTTGGTTGGCGCAAAGACATATGGCGATGATTTTCGACAGAGAGAAATTGTTTATTCACATGTCCAGCAAACACGAGAATAGGAGAGTGAGCAGGATTTAACTGATGACCTAATTTATAGATACGTTTTCTAAATGGGTCGTCTTCACTCATTTGCCATTGGTCAATGACCCGGTCAAGGTCTCCAAAATTATGGGCCATTAAAGCACTTGATCGCAAAAAATTCACATGGTCTCTTTTTTCTCTCAACTCTATTAAAAGTTTTTCTTCTTTTTGGGCCTCTGCAATAATTGTCTCGGCAACTGCGTGAGCCAATTCAGTTTTTTTATTTTTGATGAGAGCACAATAAGCACCAATGGCTACACTTAACCAAGTACCTTCATGAGTACTCATCACTTGCCCATTAGAGAGATTATAAGATTTGCGATTTGTCACTTGAGAGTAATCCCAAGACCAAGCGGCGATTGTGAGCTTGGCCATTTTTTCAATATGTTTTCCAATTTCACCATGCTTCCACAATCCTTCTCTAATTTGGTTATCGACATCTGTTGGAACAAAGGTTCCGGCCGTGGCCCAATGAGCAGAAAGGCAAATGTGAAAATATTCGGCGAGGTCAATATTTTTGAGCAGGTTCAAATTTTTTTTATAGAAGATAAGTTTGGCCAAAAATGCCCGTTCTGATCCTGTTGTGTTGAGAGCTCCTTTGAATAAAAAAGGCACTGTATTTTCAACATTTTTTAATAAAATATTGGGAGCGATACCACTTAATATTAGACCAGATTGAAGTTGTTTTTTTGCCATTGGAAATCTTTTAGTTGAATTAGTTTAAGATTGAATTTAACAGATTTTTAAGATTTGGACACAATAAAAAGACTACAGGTGTTTAAAGTTTTTTTCTACAGAATAAATTAACGTGCTTAAATCCAATGGTTTTTTGAGAGTATCATTAAAATGCAACTTTTGAGCTACATCTTGTTTACCAGTTGCAGAAAGTACAATTGTTGGAATATTGGCAATGCGTGGATCATGGAGTTGAGCTTCGCGGAATTCATAACCATTCATACAGGGCATCATGATATCGAGAAGAATCAAAGAGGGGATATTTTTGGTAGACTGTAAATAATCGAGAGCTTCTTTTCCATTATATGCACATTTAACTTGGTAATGTTCATCGATGAGAATTGATTCGATGGCTTCACTTATATCTAAGTCATCTTCAACAAGTAATACGTATTGATCTGAATTCATAAATTGGTACCTCGGTGAATGAAAAAAGAAGTCTCAATTTGAATAATATAAGGGCAAGAAATTCAAACAACAAGAAAATAGGAAATTTGTTTTTATAAAGTAATTTGAATCATAGTTTTTTTAATTATATGATTATATCTTTACTATGAATTAAGTCTTATTCTCTTTTTAATGCCAATGTTAATCAAGGAAGGTGTGTGGGCGAAAAAAAAATAGTTATCTCTGAAAAATTTACGAGAGTTCTACGCTGGTCTCACTGGATCAATTTTTTCATGCTCACACTAATGATTTGGAGTGGGATACTTATTTATTGGGCCAATGACCAATACATAAAAATTCCCAACGAACTTGCATCGGCTCTCTCAATCCGCGGAAGACTAGCTGAAGGAATGGGGTGGCATTTTTTTATTATGTGGTTTTTTGTTGGAAACGGAATTTTTTATTTTAGTTATCTCTTACTATCCAGTGAATGGAGGTCATTAGCTATTGACCGCAAGACATGGCCAGAAGCTATAAGTGTTATTTCTCATGATCTAAAAATAAGTAAAGTGAAGCCGATCCAAAAAGGGAAGTTTAACGCCGCTCAGAAGATTGCTTATGTTTCGGCGATTTTAATGGGGGCTGGTGCGGTTCTTTCCGGCCTTGCTATTTATAAGCCGGTTAGCCTTGGATTTTTAACTTCTATGCTTGGTGGTTATAAAGCAGCTAGGTTTGAACACTTTTTAATGATGATTGGTTTTGTTTTGTTTTTCATTGTTCATATTATTCAAGTTGCAAGAGCTGGCTGGAATAATTTTAGGGCAATGGCTGTGGGGTATGAAATTGAAAAAGATTGAAGTGACACATAGGTATTTAAAAAAGCGATTTATAACTTCTTTTTCAATTGGGATTTGTTGCTTTGTTTTGGGTATTATTGTGTTTAAATATATTCAAAATAGCAGTGAGCGCATAGATGGTACTCCTGTTCTTTTGCGGCATTCATTTGTGTGGAACCAAAAAGTATGGTCAAAATTAAGCACTCACAATAAATTAAATCTTATTAAAACAAAAAAATCGCTCAAAGGATTAGATCCAAGAGTTAATGGTGATATTGGCTTAAGTGAATTTCAAGAATCAGCTGATATAAAAAATTATTCAATTGAAGTCATTAGCGGTTCAACAAAATTAAATTTACCAGTATCGTCTTTTAAATCGACTCCTAAAATTGGTTACACTTCAGAATTTAGATGTATAGAAGGATGGAGTGAAGACACTCAATATGCTGGAACTCGCTTTTCTGATTTTATGGCCTTTTATGATCTAGGCAAAAAAAGTGATGGAACTTATTATCAATATGTCGGCTTAGAAACCCCTGATAAAAAGTATTATGTTTCAATTGATATAGAATCTATGCTTCATCCTCAAACTATTTTAGCTTATGAGATGAATGAAGAACCAATCAGTGATGATAATGGGGCTCCGCTTAGACTGATTATTCCTATTAAATATGGAATAAAAAGTTTAAAGCGAATAGGGAGAATTGTTTTTTCTGATACTCGACCTCCTGATTACTGGGCGGAAAGAGGGTATGATTGGTATTCAGGTTTTTGATTTTTTTTTTGAGGTTTTCGATGCGTTTATTTTTTATATCATTATTTATAATCTTTTCAACTTTAAGTTGCTCAACTAAAAACAGTTTAAATCCAAAAATAGGTGCTATTACAGAAAGTATTTATGCCATTGGGATAGTTAAGTCTGAACGCAGTTTTGAATTAAAATTAGGTGTTCTTACTGCAGTTAAAAAATATTTTGTTAAAGAAGGTGATATTGTCAAAACCTCACAGCCTCTTGTCATGGATGATTCTGGGACTGTTTATAAAGCTCCATTTTCCGGTGTCGTCACTTATCTTCCCTTTAGTCTAGGAGAAACCGTAGCTCCTCAAAAAAGTATATTAACTTTAGTTGAATTATCAAAACTCTATCTTGAAGCTTCAGTTGAACAACAAGGAGCTTTAAAAATAAAAAGTGGTCAAAATGTACAAATTTCATTTGAATCATTTCGCTCACAAGTTTTTCACGGGGTCGTAAGAACAATTTTACCGAGAAATGCTGAATTTGTAGTTCAAGTTGAAGTAAAAGATTTACCAAGTAATATTTTACCTGGAATGAATGCTGACTTATCAATTGAAGTGATGAAAAAATCAATGGCCATCTTGCTGCCCTTAGCTGCTGTTTCTAATGGACATATTTTACTTAAAAAAGGCTCAAATCCTGATAAAATCCCAGTAACCATAGGTGTGAGCGATAGTGAGTTTGTAGAAATTTTATCGCCCCAATTAACTGTGCAAGATGAAATTTTTCTCCCAAAGGATTCTGCTAAAAAATGATTTTTTTAAGCCTTAAACATTTAACTGCGCGAAAAAAACAAACGTTGTTAATTTTACTTGGCATAGTTTTAGGTACGACTGCCTATGTTGCGATCTCAGGAATGATGTTAGGGTTTCAAGATTATATTATTGATCGTTTAATTAATAATGAAGCCCATGTTCGCATTTCGGCCAGAGAAGAAATCATTACTAGAAAAGATATCGAAGAGTTATTTTATAAAAAAAATATACATAGTTTTTGGAAAGTTCCACCATCGGGAAGACGCGATTCGTTGAGCATTGAAAATCCTAAGCTATGGTTTGATAAATTCGATAAGAGCAATGACATCTATGCTTACTCACCTCAGCTAACTGCTCAAGTAATTTTTAAACGTGGTGACACCGAAATTACTGGTAAAGTCATTGGCTCTAAACCTTCACAAGAAATACGCGTATCCAATATTTCAAATTATATGGAACCGGGACAAAAATTTAGTGATCTTGGCGACACAGGCAACCGAATTATTTTAGGGGCTGGTCTCTTAGGGCGGCTAGGAGCTAGGGTTTCAGAGAGCGTAATTGTTTCTACTGGAGCGGGGCGATCGTCTCCATTCAAAATTATTGGGTCGTTTAATTTAGGAATAGCAGCAATCGATAATACTCAGGCATTTGCCAGCTTAATTGATATCCAAAAACTTCAAGGTGTCGCTAATCGCATTTCTGGTATCGGAGTAAAACTTATTGATGTCAATAAGGCCCAAGGTCTCTCGGAGTTTTGGAGAGAATTTAGTAGAGATAAAGTTGAAAGTTGGGAAGAGGCCAATTCTGCAACTTTGTCGGTATTCACAATTCAAAATATCACTCGTAACTTTATGACCATATCAATAGTCGTCGTTGCAGCCTTTGGAATTTATAATATTTTATCCATTTTAGTGACTCAAAAGAAAAAAGAAATTGCGATTTTACGTGCCTTGGGTTTTGAGTCGTTTCAAATTTTAGAAATTTTTCTGTATCAAGGATTAATTTTGGGAATTATTGGTGGGATTATTGGAGTCTGCTTAGGTTATGGAGTGTGTTTATTTATGTCTACCCTAAGTGTAGGCTCTGGAAGAATGATGGGATCTACAGGGAAAATGCTAGTTTCATTCGAGACACCTATTTATCTAAAAGCATTTAGTATTGCTTTTATTTCAGCACTCGTCTCTTCCATTATTCCGGCATATGGCGCTTCTAAACTAACTCCAATTGGAATCATTAGATCAGAGGCGGATTAAGGTGAAAGTCACATGAGCATAAAATTAATTGATGTAAAAAAATCTTTTGGAAATCCTCCAACTGAAGTTTTGAAAGGAATTAGTCTTGAAATTAATGACGGTGATTTTGTCTCAATTGTCGGGAGATCAGGTTCCGGAAAAAGTACTCTACTTTATATTATGAGCTCCCTGGACAATGCGAGCTCAGGAAAGATTTTTTATAACCAAATTGATTTAGTACAAATGAACCAAAAAGAAATACATGAATTAAGAAATACTAAAATAGGGTTTGTTTTTCAGTTTCACTACTTACTTCCTGAACTTACAGTCCTTGAAAATGTTTTAATGCCGGCCAGGAAGCATAATTTACAATTGACTCTCAAACTTCGTGCAATGGAGTTAATAAAAGAAGTGGACTTGGAGGGCAAAGAGCATCGTATGCCTTCACAGCTCTCAGGTGGTGAGCAACAGCGAGTTGCAATAGCCCGGGCATTACTGATGACGCCTCAGTATCTATTCGCTGATGAACCCACTGGTAATTTAGACAGCCATAATGGAGATAGAATTATGACGTTGTTTCAAAAAATTAATAAAGAAAAAAAAACCACTGTTATTTACGTGACTCACGATAAAGAATTTGCCAACCGTGCACTTAAAAAAATTGAACTAGCAGATGGAGCACTGAAAAACGCTTAAGTAAACATTAAAAACTTAATACAAAATCCAGCGGCAATACTTAAAATAAATTTAAAAGTAAGTGTAATTAAATTTTCAATATTCATGAGATGTCCTTTCAAAGAGGCTTCTTTATCGTATAAAGTTAAAAAATATTAATGTGAGATTTAAAAAAAAAGCAGTATTTATGTATTCCTCGGCAGTTAAGCATAGTGGATTTAAAACCTTTTTTTATTTGATTTGAGCAGATTTTTGACATGTCAAAGTTCATTGGCGATCATGAGGCTATGAAATCACTAATACCCAATATTATCGTTGCTTTTTACGTAACTTTTCTCGTTACTGGTTTAAGTAGTTGTTCGCGTATGCCTATAAAATCTATCGGCCAGGCAATGCGTAAGTCAGAAACACCTAAGAAATTAATCGATAGTTTATCTAAGGAAAGTTTTTTTAATACTTTAAAAAAACATATTGAAGTGATGTCTAATTCTCATCAAGTTAATGACCCAATGGTTTTTGGATCCATTAAAATTTCCAAATCAGACTATATCAATAGCTTAAAAATATTACTAACTCATCAAGACGATTATATTTCATGGATAAATTCTCAATTTGATTTTTATGAAGTCTACGGAAAATCAAAATGGGGAGAAATTCTCTCAACGGGATATTATGAACCAATGGTTTTAGGTGCCCATCAAAAAACCAATGAATTTTCTCAGCCTCTCTATTCAATTCCTTCTGATTTAATCACTATTAAGCTGAAAAGTTTTGCGAGTAAACTTGGGGCCTTCGAGCTCTCTGGTGTATTACAAGGCAGAATAGAAAATAAAAATGTTATTCCTTATTTTAATCGTCAAGAAATAGATCAAGATAATAAATTAAGAAATCAAAATCTCGAATTGGCATGGGTGAGTCCTCTCGATGCATTTTTTATTCAAATTCAAGGATCTGGGGTTGTCGATTTTGGAAATGGAGAAAAAATGAGAGTGGGTTATGACGGTCAAAACGGCCTTTCGTATTTTCCATTAGGTAAATATTTAAAAGAATTCATACCCATTGAAAAAATGAGTATGCAAAAAATTCGAAGTTATTTATTAACTTTATCAAGAGATGAACAACAAAAAATTTTAAACAAAAATCCTAGTTATGTTTTTTTTAAAAAGCTCGATAGCTTGGCACTCACTTTTGCTGGAATGGAAGTCAGCAATGGGAGAACAATTGCTACCGATGTAAAGTATTTCCCTAAAGGCGCTCTCGCTTTTCTTGATATCGATGAACCTCAATTTAATTCTCTAGAAGATAGTGAACCCTTGTCTTGGTTAAATAAACCTAGACTTGTTTTTGACGAAGACACTGGGGGCGCGATTAAAGGTCCAGGGAGAGTGGATCTTTATATGGGAGAAGGTGATGTTGCTGCTCAACGAGCAGGTGTAATGAAGAGAACTGGAAAACTTTTTTATCTTGTACCAAAACAATAAAGGAAAGAAATACATTGAAATTAGAAAACTTAAATCCAGATAATTATGAAGCAGAATTAATTCTCAAAAGCCAAAAGTTAAAAAATCTGTTTTCTGATTCAACTATGCCAGAATTAGAGATTTTCTCATCAGAGAAATCGCATTACCGCATGCGGACTGAGTTTCGAGTATGGCATGAGGGGGAGGATCTCTATTTTTATATGTTTGATAAAGAAAATCAAAAAAATATTCGCACTGATCAATTTCTTCCGGCCAGTTTATTGATTAATCAAATGATGATCTCGCTAATGAATGAAATTCGGCCTAATCACAAACTTAGACATAAGCTTTTTCAAGTCGATTTTTTATCAACACTAAGTGGTGAAATATTAGTTACCTTGCTTTATCACCGCCAATTAAATACGGAATGGATTGATGAAGCTAGAAAACTTAAAGAAAAACTTTCTTTAAACTTTCATGTAAATATTATTGGAAGAGCTAGGAAGCAGCAAATTGCCCTGGACCAAGAATTTGTTATTGAGCAATTAAATATTGCAGGAAAAATGCTGACTTATAAACAAGTTGAAAATAGCTTTACTCAGCCCAATGCTAAAGTCGCGATTAAAATGTTGGAATGGGCCCAAGAAATTACAAAGAAAAGTAAAGGAGACTTACTAGAGCTCTACTGTGGAAATGGAAATTTTTCAATTGCCTTGGCCCCACATTTCGGAAAAGTTTTGGCAACTGAGTTGGCAAAACCATCTGTTGAAGCCGCTCAATATAATATTACAATAAACAATATTAAAAATCTTCAAATTATTCGTATGTCTGCAGAAGATTTTAGTGATGCAATGGCAGAAAAGAGAGAATACACTAGGCTTAAGGGAATTGATTTAAAAAGTTATGATTGTCAGACCGTCTTGGTAGATCCACCAAGGGCAGGACTTGAAGTTAATGCACTGGCATTTGTCCAAAAGTATCAGTTCATTATTTATATTTCTTGCAATCCTTATACATTACTTGAAAATTTAAATATTTTATCAAAAACTCATATCGTCCGGCGTTTTGCGATGTTTGATCAATTTCCTTATACTGACCACGTAGAATGTGGACTTTATTTAGAAAAAATTCAATAAAACTATAGTTCTCAGACGCTTTTTATATTATTAAGTTCATCTTTTATTTCCTAATGTCACTATTAACAAAGTAGGAGAACTGATGGATAAAATAATAGAATTACGAAATCATTGGCAAAAAATTCGTGAAAGGATCACTCAGCTAGAGTTTGAACTAAAAAAACCACTTTCAAATGACTTTGAAGAAGATGCTCAAGAAGAACAAAGGCGTGAAGTTATTTATGGTATCTATCAAGTAGAGAAACAAAATCTGGCCCGGATTGAAGCTGAAATTCGAGAAGAGGTTTAGGTATGAATAAAATCATTAGCGCTCTATTTCTAATCTTTTTTGGCATTTCCTGTGCGGCCCAAAAGATTGCTGAGAAAAATATAGAGAATGAAATTCAAAATGAAAAAGTCGCAATTGTTTCTGATCTCGGTGACAACACAAAAAGTTATATTCAAAAATCAGAAACATTAACGCAATTTCAAAAACAAAGCCTGCTAATACTTTTTGAAAAATCTCAAACAGAAAATAAAAATTTAAGTGAAGAAATAGCAAAAGTTAAATTAGTCTATTTAAAAACGATTCTTGAGCCTAAAATAAATGAAAGAGAAGCGACTATACTTTCTCGAAAATTAAAAAAATTAAGTAAAAATCGTCTTGAGGCTGATTTTAAAACATTTGCAGATGCCAGAAAAATTATTGACCCACTCAAAGAGATACGCGATCGTGAATTCTTATATAATTCATTTATGTTGCGAAGAAATTATTATTGGTAGTTTAAAGCATTTTTTAATGAACTAATAGTGCTCTTTCCTCTCTATGATATTCATCACTATTTCGAGCTTTTTCAATGGATTTCCAGATCGTTTGGGCGAGCTTGGAATTGGTAGAGTTAAATTTTTTTGAAAACAGTAAATACTGATCTGCCACTTTAAAAGGAGGTTGTAATCGTTTGATCGATTTTTTTAATATTGGATGCTCTTCAAGTGTTTTAATTGTTTCGTAGTCTTGTAGAACAGCAATTTTAATAGTGTTAAAATCGAGCTCTTTTAGTAATTCTAAACTTGATGTATAGGAAGACTTAATTGGGTATCCTGCTTTTTGTAAATCAAATCCAACACTATAGCCTAATTGTACGCCAATTGGATTTGTTCCGATGTTCAAAAGTTTTTTATTTTTCCATTGAATTGAAGAGTCATTTCTTGCGTATAGATAAAAGCTATCAGTATGAAGACGAAATTCTCGATTTAATTGATGTGTCGAAGTCTTTGGATAGACGCCCCATTGATCTCGCTCGTTATTAAAACTTGCTGCAATAGCGCCATCCATTTCTCCTAATTGAGTTTCCAGCAGACATCTTTTCCAAGGCAAACGAATAAGAGAGAATTTTAAGTGAGTTAATTTTTCGACAATGTACATTTCTGATATGGCCAAGCCCATATCGTTTCCCGTTATCCACGGATAAACATTAACGTCTTCATAGCAAAATCGAATAGTCTCAGCGGCATAAAGAGTATTCGAATTCAAAAAAACAGTTAAAAAAGCAATGATGAATACGGCAAAACGGCAGATCATTTTTTCTTAGTCCGATGTCCTGACTTGGCCATGACTTCAAGAAAAAATTGTTCTTTATTGTCTATAACCATGAGGTCAATTTTTTTATTAATTTCTGAAACATGGATAACAGCGCTTTCCTCTGGGGTTTCACCAATTTTGCAATCAAAGTCCCAAAAATCAACTCCAGCAGGAACTGATTTTCTTTGCTCTCTTTGAATGTATTTTTTTATTTCATGCTTCACAGAATCAACTTGGCGCTCAGGTGTTTTATTGGGGGCCGTTAATGAGAAATTTTTTTTCATTTTAGTGATTCCTAGGCTTTTGACTTATTTTTAAAATTTTGATTCTTCGTTTTAATAGATAATTTGATCTTTTTCAAGGTTTTTGAAAGTCTTACAGGGGGTTGGTACTAAAGTCTTAATTTATGCTAAAGATACATCTCAAATATATCTCAGCTACATTTGATAGACTTTTACCAGAGCAATACAATTTATGATGAATCCATTTCAAGATTTTCAAGACCTAGGGTTATGCCCAGAAATTTTACAATCTATTGAAAGTTCGGGCTTTCTTACTCCAACTACTATTCAGCGAATATCGATTCCTGAAATATTCAAAGGAGAAGACTTGTTAGTTGAGGCCCAAACGGGATCGGGGAAAACAGCTTGTTTTGCTTGGCCTCTCCTGCAAGCATTACAGATTTCACAATCAAATGAATCAAAGGGAATAGCTAAAATAAAGGTCCTCGTACTGACTCCAACCAGGGAATTGGCCTATCAAGTTTCTGGTGCCTTCTATCGATTTGGAGAGTTTTTTGAGACAAAAAAAACTGTTTTAACTGTGATTGGAGGAGAAAGTATAGCTCAACAGTCTCAAAGTTTACAAAATGGTGTTGATGTCGTTGTGGCCACACCTGGTCGTCTTCTCGATTTATTAGAAAAAAAAGTTCTCGATTTATCTGAAATTGAATTTTTAGTTCTCGATGAAGCAGATAAAATTCTAGATCTTGGTTTTGCCGCTGAGTTGGAAATATTACTTGGCCAAATTTCACCGAAGAGACAGAATTTATTTTTTTCTGCGACTTATCCAGAAAAAGTTCTGGAAATTGTTAAGAAAATATCAAGCTCTGCAAGAATTTTAAAAATTGAAAATGCTACCCCATCAGTTGAAGCAATTGAGCAACGAGTGATCCAAGTGAATCGTGAAAATCGAGGAATGTTACTTCGGCATATGATTAAAGAATCAGGTTGGAAAAACGCCTTGATATTTGTGGGCAGTAAAGTCGCCGCTCACAATCTAACTGAAAAATTAAAAAAAGTTGGAATCAATGTTGAAACCATTCATGGTGATTTAAGCCAATCACAACGAAATACTGCGCTCTCTCAGTTTAAAGAAAGAAAATGCGATTTTCTTGTGGCCACAGACGTGACCGCCAGAGGTATAGACTTCAAAAAGCTATCCATGGTCATCAATTTTGATTTACCAAGGTCTCCAGCAGACTATATTCACCGAATTGGAAGAACGGCCAGGGCAGGTGAAACTGGTGTTGCGGTTAGTTTTATTGGATTAGAAGACCTCGCTCATTTTCAATTGATAGAAAAGCGGGCCGAAATTAATCTTTTTAGAGAAGAGATTGCAGGATTTGAATTAAATGGTGATATTCCCTTAATTAAATTAGGAGCACCACCAGTTAAGGGAAAAAGAAAGAGCAAAAAAGATAAACTTCGGGAATTAACTAAAACACAAAATTGATCATCTCTTTTTCATTTTGCCGAATAAGTGACTTAATGATCGTTTTGCTTTATCAGTGGCTCCATTTAAGGCCATGTGTAAATTATTTGCTTGATGAGTTGTTATTATAGGTTGTACACCAATTAATCTTACCTCAATGAGGCATCGCTTATCGTTAAAAGATTCTTTACTCCCATTGACGTCACTGAAGCGAACAATTATTTTTGAAATATAATTTTGAAAGTGCCGCAATGAATCCATTAAATTTTTTTCAAATATTTGAGTTTCTGTCAAGTACTCATAAGAATCTTTGATTGTTTGATCGCTATTGATTTGAACTTTCATGCGTCCTCCAATGTGAAAAAGTCAGTACACATTTTTAAGACGCAAGGATAGTGCCAGAATATTTTTTAATGCATCAACTCAGGGATAGTTGTTAGGCGAATAATATCTTCACCTCGTCCACTTGTGTTTTCTTTTCTATTGGAAATTCGACATGAGTCATTGGGAGATTGAATATAATCGAGGTCACCTCTGACTAAAATCCCTTCGACTAAAGAAGTCTTAGTATTTATAACTGCCGCTCCAGAGCTTCCACTATATGTATCTGAGTTCACAGTGAAAAAAATATCATTTGAATTGTCGCGAATATCAAATGAAGGAATGATCTTTAAAGGTAAACCTGATGGATAACCTATTACAACTAAGCTTGCATCATTTTCAATTTGCCCGACTTTCGAATGTTTAAAGGAGTTCTTCCCTCAACTACACGGTCAAGTTTAACAATTGAATAATCATTTTTCTTGGGAGAAATTAGCATTATCAAACACCCAATAATTTTCTTTGCAATCACTTAAAGATTTAACACAATGTCCGGCAGTTACTAAAAGATCGGGAGCAACGAGAAAACCTGAGCAATCAAAAGCGATAGGTTGATTGGCAAATCGCTCGCTTTTACAGACACCACTTTGGCTTAAGCTTGTTGGCTCGAGAATAAATTGATCGCCTTATTTTATCAATTTTTCATTAGAAATTTGAGCCGCAATTGACAGGGATAATTGCTTCAAAAGATTATCGCTAGTCTGGTAAGGTCCATTCGATCATCAGTGCCATAAATGACTTTTGGGACTAGTGGTAACTCAATACGGGCTTGAATGGACAAGCTTGTAAATGAGAGTATTAAAATTGAAATGATTTTCATTTTTTTGATAAATCACTTAAAGCAATTTTTAGGTGAATAATGATATTTTTTACAATGCAATACTAGTGAAATGAATCCTAAAATGGTATTTTATTGTACATGAAAACTAACGAACATATTAAAACATTCCTTGGGGCTTTAATCCTCGCAGTAATAATACTTTATTCATATGGCCAGATGAAAAAAGAACGAGAATTCAATCCGATGACTTTGAAACTTTTGTCATCTAAGAAGAACTATACTCTAAATGACTTAAAGGAAAATAAAATAGTCTTACTTGAATTTGGATTTTTAAGTTGTCCTGATGTTTGTCCAACAACCTTAAATAAATTTTCATCAGTTTTTAAAGAATTGACTCCTGGACAACTTGAAAAAATAACTTATGTTTTTGTAGACCTTGATCCTGAGCGTGATACATTAATTAAAATTAAAGAATATACCAGCTATTTTCATCCTAATATTTTAGGCGTCTCACTACCTTTAAAAGAACTAGAATTATTTACTAAATATTTTGGAATAGCATTTCTTAAAGTCCCGCTAAAGTCAGCACTGGGTTATACAATAGATCATTCAACTGATATTGTGATCATTGCTCCCTCTGGAGAAATTCTTGAACCATTGAGAGGAGACGCTTCGAAAATAGAAATTTCTTCGCGAATTAAATCATTATTATCCAACAATTTTAAAATATGATGAGCTCAAGATAACATGTACAAACTTCGACCTTACCAACAAGATGCAGTTGATGCGACGATTGCTCATTTTAGAGTTGATAAATCTCCGGCCGTGATTGTACTACCAACTGGTGCTGGCAAAAGTCTAGTGATTGCAGAACTGGCTCGAGTGGCAAAAGGGCGAGTTTTAATTTTAGCCCATGTCCGAGAATTAGTAGAACAAAATCATAATAAATTTTTATCTTTGGGGATTGATGCAGGTATTTATTCGGCCGGTCTTAATCGAAAAGAAAAAGATAATAAAATTATATTTGGAAGTATTCAGTCTATCGCTCGCGCTGATGACGATTTTTTTCAAAGCTTTTCTTTACTCATTATTGATGAGTGCCACCGTATTTCAATGGAAGGAGACACACAGTATTTTCAAGTAATCACAAAACTTCGAGAAAAAAATAACGATATTTGTCTTTTGGGATTAACGGCTACTCCCTATAGATTAGGACTCGGGTGGATTTATCAATTTAATAGTTATAAGAAAATATTGCGGACAAATAAAGACCGTTTTTTTATCAAATGTATTTACGAGCTTTCTTTAAGTTTTATGATTAAAAATAGTTATCTCACTCCACCAATTAAGATAGATTCTCCTGTAGCATGCTATGATTTTTCTAGTCTTAAATTAAATGGCGGGAAATATGTTTTAAGTGAAGTTGAAGGAATTCTCAAAGATCAAAAAAGAATTACTCCTGTCATTATTCAGAATATAATTTCGATGGCCCAAGATCGTTTAGGCATAATGATTTTCACGAGCTCAGTCCGGCATGCAGAAGAAATTTTACGATATTTACCCCCTTTTATCTCTGCCATGGTCGTAGGTGATACAGAAGGAAACGAAAGAGATGAAATTATTAATGCCTTTAAAGAACAAAAAATTAAATATTTAGTGAATGTTTCTGTTTTAACAACGGGATTTGATGCTCCTCATGTAGACTTGATTGCTATCTTAAGGCCCACAGAATCAGTCAGTTTATATCAGCAAATTGTTGGGCGAGGACTAAGGCTTAGCCCTAAAAAAACGGATTGTTTGATCCTCGATTTTACCGGACAAGGGCATAATATTTTTTCACCAGAAATTGAAGATGAGCGACCAACGTCTGATTCTGTTCCTGTTGAAATAACTTGCCCCGTCTGTGGCTTAATCAACGACTTTTGGGGACTTCTTGATGACACGGGGGAGCTGGTTGAACATTTTGGAAGAAAATGCAAAGGGGCAACCGAAGATCCTCTAACTCATGCTTTAATTGAATGCGGTTTTCGTTTCCGATTTAAAAGATGTGACCAATGCTCACATGAAAACGATATTGCTGCTAGGGTATGTAAGAGCTGTCAGCATTTATTAGTTGATAATGATAAAAAATTAAAAGAGGCCATGTCGCTAAAGGATGCTCACGTTATGCGCGTGGAAACAATGCTATTTCATCATGGAAAAGACAAATCAGGAAATGGCCGGCTTGAAGTAACATATTTTGATGTAGATGCTGAAAGTTTAAAAGAGTACTTTTATTTAAGTACACCTGAAAATTTAAAAGCCTTTTATTTTAACTTTACACGGATGCATAATAGAATTCCTGAAAAAGAAATAAAGATAACAAATATAGAAGACGTGATAAAAAATACGGAAAAATTTAGAAAACCGATGTTTGTCATAGCAAGGAAATCATCATACTTTTGGGAAGTCAGGGAAAAAGTATTTTAACAACAGGATTAAAAATGAATCAAAAATCTCTTCCAAATGAAAATGCGGAGTTAATTAATAAAAAATTAGAACAGGTTCAACAGGTTCTCCATAAGCAAGATTTTTTTAGTTATTATATGATTGAAACTCTAAGTAGTTTTGCCTTTCGATATTTTGAAGATGCACAGGCTCCAGCATTACTAAGTAAAACATCCGCGAATGTAGTGGCCATTGAAAAAGGTATTAAAGAAGCCATTAAATTAAAAAATCCAGAATTAAGAGCAGGGATAAGTGATTTAGTTAAGCGAGTAAGTAAGGAGCAAGGACCTACAATTTTAAGAGAATTAAAAGTGATTTGTCTCCCAAATGGTCAACATGATGGGACTTGTGAAGTAAGTGCACGGATAAGTTTTGGTCATCCTGAACATGATTTTAGGGCCGGATCTTTTGTAGAGAAAAAAGAAATATTCAAATATGCAGATGAAGTTTATTTCCGAAATAATTTGGCGAAATACTTAGAATATGTTTGTGAACTCTTTTAACTGTCTTGATGGATATTATAAATCAAAGAAATAATTTTATCCATATTTGGAGGTTTAATAAACATTTCTTGAGCTCCCAGTAAAATGGCTTCATCTCTTGAAATATCTGCCTGACCGCTTATTAAAATAATATAAGGCTTTATTTTATTCATTTTTCTTAGTTCTTTAATGAGAAAAATTCCGTCACCGTTAGGCATACGAACATCACTTATCACAAAATTAATGGCCGAATTCTCTTGGATTAGTTTTATTGCTTCAGAACCACTTTTGGCCAAAATTGAATTGATTCCTTCAATTTCGAGGAACATTGAAATGGCTTCTCGTACTCCTATTTCATCATCAACAACTAGAACTAAGGGTTTCATTTACATGACCTCAATTGGAAGTTTAATGGTAAAGCATGTATTCTTAAATTGATTATCATAATAAATCTCACCTTTATGGTTTTTAATTATTCCATATACTAGGCTGAGCCCTAAACCTGTGCCACTGCCTATTTCTTTGCTAGTGAAAAATGGTTGAAATATTTTATCTCGAATAGATAAAGGAATACCATTACCCGAATCGATAAAGTGTATAATGTACCAAGGTCCGTTAATTTTAGCCTCAATTCTTATCCATTTTGTTTCTAGATTCAAGATGGCATCATATGAATTATTAAATAAATTGAGAAAGACTTGAGAGAGTTGAACTTGAAAACAATTTAACGAAACATCAAATTGTGGGGATGAAACATTACATTGAATTTCTATCTCCGCTAGTTTGAATTTTTCTTCACATAATGCAATAACATCCACGAGTATATTTTTGAAAGGACTCTTGGTTATTTGTTCGGCCGAAACATCTCTTGAAATATTTTTTAAACCGTGAATAATTGTACCAATTCTTTCGACTGTACTTGCAATGCTTCGAGAAGACTTTAATAAAAGTGTTGGATCTAAATTTCCTTTTTCAATTGTTTTCGTCATTATTAATGCATGAGTGTTAATGATAGTTAATGGGTTGTTGATTTCATGTGCAATTCCACCGGCCATTTCACCGAGAGCTGCCATTTTTGCACTATTGATAGCGGCCATTTGTTGGATTTCAATTTTCTTTTCTTGGTCAGAAATAATTTGCTCTTTTTCTTTATTGAGAATTCTAATTTGTGAAATCATTTGATTGATGGCATTTTGAAGTATATCCATTTCATCCGCAGTTTTACTTTTTCGATTTATATCGAGATGATCCATAACACTAGCATCAGGATTAAATCTCTTCAAGAATTCAATAATCTTATTTAAATTATGATTAATATAATAATTAATAATTAATATAATTAGAAACGATAATATAAGTGTTTTTATGATCTCGCCGGCCACGAGTATTATTTGACGATTGAAGATTTCATTTTTTATATAAACTGTTGTCGCGACTATTTCCACTGTTCCTATGAACTCATCAGGTAAACCGCTGTGGTAAAGTGGAAATTTATAGGTTCTTAAATTATTATTTATTAGTTCAATCTGACTAGATTTCAATTCTAAATGATTTGGGTGGTATTTTATCGCGAGAGTCTGACCTTTAGGATCTATTACGACAACTTTAACTAAGTCTTTAATTTGGGCAATACTATTAGTTTGAACTTCAAGTGCAGGAATATCTAGATTCCATACGACCCGCGCAATAGATGGCATGGCAGACTCTCTTACTTGAAATATCTTTTCATCTAGTGAGCGCAAATCTTTAGAATATTGGACATAAATATTGAAGAAAATAATGACAATTGTTAGTAGAGTACTAACGACGATTACGGCTAATATTAATTTAGCTCTAATGGGGCGAAATTTTTTTTTGCTAGTTTCCATTTATTATTGGACCAAAATATTAATTTATTTAAATAACTATCCTGATTTTGAAAAAATCCCTACATAAAAAAAATATTTATATGTTTAATACTGATTTTAAATAATTATTTAGCAAAGCTATAGGTACATTATAGTAATCTTTAGATTTTTAGGCTAAAAATTGGTCAACGATTTTGTTTTAGGAGAAATTCATGACTTCATCAAAAAATACAGCGCAATTAGAAAAAAATGACTCACAAGCACCACATGCTCATGTCCACGGCCCAAACTGCAATCATGACCATGACCATTCATCTCTAAAACCTATTACTCGGGTTGCTCCCAAAGTAGGACGAAATGATCCATGCCCATGCGGGAGTCTCAAAAAATTTAAAAAATGTTGCGGCCAATAAGTGAAATGTCTATTCAACAAGTAAAGGCACTACTCCCAAAAAGAAGAAAATCCTCGAATAAAACGACAGTTGGCACTGCCTTGATTATTGGAGGAGGTTTAGGCTTTTATGGGGCCGGTTTATTGGCGGCCCTTGCGGCAACAAAATCGGGAGCAGGCTATACCCATTTAATGACTGATTTAGTAGTACATCCTTGGTTGGAATACCCTGATTTTATCATGCACCCAATAAAATTAAATGAGCTTAAGAAATTGCTGGCAAAAGTTAAAGCCTTTGACCATTTTGCCATTGGTATAGGCCCAGGTTTGGGCATTACTCTGAAAAATAAACAAATGCTTGCTTACTTAATCAAACATCCAAATTATAAAGTTGTCGTCGATGCTGATGCATTATCGATTTTAGCAAAGTATAAAATGTATCCTCTCCCAACAAATTGGATTTTAACTCCACATGAAGGGGAGTTGGCCCGACTACTTGGTTGCAGCTCGGTTGACGTTAAAAATGACCGCAAAAAAGCGCTTAAGCTGGCCGTTGATCAGTATCAATGTACGGTCTTGTTAAAAGGGGCATGCACGCTCATTGCAGGTCCTCAGATGAAAAAAAAGAGGAAAAAAATCTTTGAAGTAAAAACAGGAACACCTGCACTAAGTAAGGCCGGAACAGGGGATGTATTGTTAGGAATGATTACTGCTTTTTTGGCCCAGGGTTTAAACAATAGCGAAGCTGCATTTCTAGGCTCATTTCTTCATGGGAGTGCTGCAAGGGATTGGGAATATTCTGGTAATGATCAGTTGAGTTTACGCCCAACTGATCTAATTAAACAATTACCTAAGTCCATTTTTAAAATTCGGCATTCAATTTAGTTAAAATCAATCTATTCGTTTCCGCGCACACAGAGAAGACCCGCAAATTCTTTAATGCCTGCAGCTGAAGAGATTTGTAAACTAGCCTTGAAACTATCACCTGGATTTCCAAAACTTGAATCTTTGATTGTTAATTTTAATGTCGCTGCTGGTACTGCCGTGTTTCCTGAAATTAAAGTGTCAAAATTAGATTGAACATGAACGTTTTGTACCATGGTATTAAAACCATTTCCAACAACTCTCATTTCAAGAGGATTGCCGGCCACATCAATAACAAATCCTGATCCACTACAATTATAAACTGAAGCAAAAGTTAATGTTGGAAGAAGTGTTAGTGTGAATAATATTTTTTTCATGATAATTCTCCTAGAGTTGGATTGTAATAATATTGTTTATAATAGTTATATCTTTAGAAATTAAATTCTTTTTTAGAAAATACATCAATAGTTTAACTGAATTAATTCCTAAAGGGAGTTTGGTGTCAGTAACTGTTAGGATTAATTGTTTTTTTGATTCGTTTAGGGCCACATTGCCATAGATACTTATGCGAGCTTTCAAACCTAAAAGCTTGGCTTCGGCTTGAATTATCATTGCGCCATTAGTTGAACTAAAAGCAATATTTTTAATTGAGCTATCTTTTTGATCTGGTTTAGTGCTTTTAACTTCTTGCAAGTTAAAACGCGAATAACTAATGCAATCTCTTAGTACTGAAGTTAAATCGAATAAATCAGTGTCTGTTTCTTTTTTACAATTGAGCAATAATTTATCTAGGTAAGTCGTCGAGCTAAGGTCAGTTAGGGAGCCATTGTTAAAGGCCAAATAAACAATCTTATTTTTAACAGTCATATCTTTTACATCAAGATTAAAAGTAGATTTTGAAGATTTGTCTATAATATTAACTTTAGTAGGAGCTATTTTGATTTGATTTAAACATGCTTTTTTGATTTTATCAAAATCGAGTGTTTTTAAATCTTCATCTTTGGCACAATTTAAATTGAAGTCCGTGGCATTGATTGTATAAGTGTCGTTACTGACACTTTTTAGACTTATTAAATTTGCATTAATTTGATTTTTTCTTAAATCAAAACTTTTGACCTTGGCTTCTAAGAAATTTTTATCACCATTGGTTTTATCTATACCTTCATATTGAAGAATCGCCGCTTCATTATTAGGTGCAAAACTGCCGTTTAGAGTTAAGAATTGGAAACAATTTTCCATCATATTATTTGAAGGAGCGTCGACGGTATTTTCAGCAGAAGCCGATGATAGGCTACTTTGGCAATACAATCGAAAAGTTTTTAATTTGACACTTGAGTCTGGATTAATAAAACTAAAAAATTCTCCTGATAAGTTGAGTTGATTATCATCAAGGACTAGTTTCGAGTTTTTTAGCTCAGTCTGGTTTAAAGAATTAATAATACTATCTGCTTCAAGTGAGAATCCATAATTTCCAAATTGAGTAGTAAATCCCAAGAAAGTTGGTCTAACAAAAATTTGAGAATCAAAATAATTATTTACATTATTTATATTGAGGATAATTCCATTGTTATTAACATTGGCCGATTTGAAAATCAAAACACCGGCCTTACCAACACCCTTGGTCGGTTTTTGAAAGGTCAATTGATCAATTGATACATCTACCGAAAGTTTATTGTCAGCATGTGCGGTATGAGTAAAGAGTATGGTAAAAGCTAATAAAATTTTATGCATAATTAAGCCCTTAATTCTAAGACAAAAATCTAACTATTAAGTCTGTTAGAATGGATTGAAAAAAAGGATCAGTCGAGTGAATGATGTAATTTTTATAGTTTTTTAAAGGTGTTTTATAGTTCTATGAGGTTTTTAGCATATTGAGCGAGTCCATTGACTACAGATTGATAGACATTGTACTCAACAATTTTTTGCTGACCGAAAAGTTGAATTAGTTCTTGTCTGATTTTAGGAAGTTGAGAAGTTCCGCCGGTCAAGCAGACTTGATCCACTTGAGAGAGTTGAAGTCCGGATTGTTTGAAAACTTCCATCATAGTAGACATAATTTCGGTGACTGCCGGTGTAAGAGTTAAGTCAAACTGATGTGAAAATATCTCTTCTTCTATATCTATTCCAGGATATTGAAATGAAAAGAGTGAACTCGGATGATTTCCAAGTTGAATTTTTGTTTTTTCTATTTCATTAAAGACCGGAAATCCCAATTGGCATTCTACCAAGGTAAAAAGTTGTTTCATATTTTTATTCCCTTCTGGTGTCAAAGAAAATTTTTGAATATGTTGAAGAAATTCCCAAGTATCTCGTTGTCTTAAATGAGTGATATGGGCGGGAGAACAAATCTTTTTTAGAAGTTGGCGAGGGAAGGTCAGAATATTATTTCCCCCTGGGATAGTATATTCAAATCGTGATCCAAAATGAGGAGCGATGAAATCTTTCATCATTTCACCATCAAGAGCATCTCCAGCAAGAAAAATTCCACTTAATCCCAAAATATCATCTTGAGAGTATTTCCCCGGATGAATTTTCATCAGTGTAAAGTCAGATGTTCCTCCACCAAAATCAGCGATAAGGACTATTTTTTCACCACTTGTTTGAGAATTAAAATCGAGTCCAGCAGCAATTGGTTCAGGGCAAAAAATAACTTTTTTAAAACCAGCAAATTCACATGCTTTTTGCATTCTATCTTGTGCCAGTTGATCTTCTTCTTTGTTTAAGGAGTATAAGGCTGGTCTTCCAAGGACAATATTTTCTACATTCTTTTTAGTGATTAAATTTGCTCTTGATCGCATTTCTTTTAAGAAAGTTCCTACGAGTTCAGATATATTCATTGTTTTATTAAAAACGATGGTTCCATTATATTGAGTTTCTGGAAGGAATTTTTTAATCGAACGAAAAAATCGGCCCTCGCCATCATAGTTGACGTATTCTTTGATGGCTTCTTTACCAAAAAACCAAACATTTGGTTCTGGCGAATAAAGAAGCGTTCTTAAAACAAAACTTTCATCGCGATCGAGAGTTATTGGTGAGATATGTCCTTCTTCAGAGACATAATTAAGTAATGAATTGGAGGTTCCAAAATCAACCGCGTAATACGACATGTTAAATCCTGGCCATAAGTCCGAATTGAACAAGTTTTGAAGTTTTAAGATCAAAGTGAAAAAACATACCATTTTTGAATATGATTTCTTTGATATTCGCCTTCTCTACTTTTTCATTTTTCATTTTATTTTGTATATCTAATCTTGAATCACCAAAATGAATTCCATAACCGATCTCACCTTTAAAGTTTGTCCCCAGAGAAATTTTTCGGATGGAACTTGAAAATCCAGTTGGGGATGCCGTTAATTCAAGACCCAGGAAGGTAGGTCCATAGTTGAATGTATTAGATATTTTACTTTTTTTGATAGATAAACACGGGCCTAGTAGGTCTATGATTTTTGAGGCCGGATCACCAATCGTTAAGCCTGCAATACCAATTCCTGGTTTAAAAGGAGAAGTCATAAGTTTATCGAAAGAGTTGAGAGTAGAAACTTTATCTTTTACTTTGATATAAGCTTCATTATAGCAAATGGCCTCTAGACTACTAATAGCAACCGAGTTAAGACCAGCTTCCTTTTCTGGAAAAGATTTTAACCATTGATCATATTTTTCTAGATGTTTTGGATCTAAGTCATTGAGTTTTTCAGCTATGCTCACTCCAAATCGAGCGGCTTTTTTATTAAAAAGGCAGTGACACCATTTTAATTGATCGACATTATTTGGACTTCCATCAAGAGGAGTTTGTGCACTTTTTGTCCATTGTTGGATATGTAATGTTGTAGGATTATTAAGATAGACTATTTCGACTAATTTGTTCAGGATTTTAACTGTTTCAGGCCTTTGATCGCAATTATCAGCTGCCAAAACAGTTATATTAAGAAATGTTGCGGAACATATTAAAAAGAGAATACGCAAAAGAACTCCTAAAAAATAAATTTATTGCCTTGCACTTGTCATGAATGAAAAGGATACCATATTTCTTTCATGAATAATAAAACCATTATAATGAAAGAAAATTTTTTAACCAAAAAACCGCGATATGATGGCTTAATCCCAACATTGCTTTTAATTTTAATTCTCTTTAGCGGCAGTTCAATCTATCTCAATCAACAATTTCATGCAGAAGTTTGGATGCCAGCATCTGCACAAATGGTCTTTCAAAAAAGAGAATATTGGCGTGTCTTTTCGACCCTTTTGGCCCATGGAGATTTAGGGCATATTCTAAGTAATTTAGTTTTATTTATTCCATTTTCTTATTTTTTAATAGGTTATTTTGGAATCACTTTTTTTCCCATCATTGGCTTTATTTCTGGAGCTCTCATTAATTTATTAGTTTTAAAAACTATGCCCAATCAAGTTTGGTTAATCGGATGTTCAGGCGTTGTGTATTGGATGGGTGCCGCGTGGATGACTCTTGCCTTTTTAATTGATCGCCGAGACTCTTACGGAAAAAGTTTTATTAAAGTTGTAGGGATTTCTGCAGTTTTATTTGTTCCTGATACTTTTCAATCAGATGTCAGTTATCTTAGTCATTTTGTAGGTTATATTTTAGGGATCTTTAGTAGTGGTCTCTATTATATACTTTTTAGAAAATCATTTAGGAAGTTTGATGTTTACGAAGAAATTTTAGAAGATGAAAATTTTGAATTGGATTTAATTGAAAATGAAAATGTCATAGACGAAATCCGAAGTGAAGTTGGATCGCAAACTTAAATCTCAAATTTTTTAATTTTTTCTAAAAATGGCTCTAAATTAAATGGCTTTTCAATCCAACTATTGGCCTGGATATCGGCAGCACGATCTTGTGCTTCTGCAGCTGCTGTCATAACAACTATTGGTGATCTTTTTGAAAATTGTTTTCGGTATTCCTTGGAAAATTCCCAACCATTCATAACAGGCATTTTCATATCTAGTAAAATAAGATTTGGTGGAGGTTCATTTTTTAGAATTTTTAAGGCTTCGAGTCCATTGAGAGAGGAGAGAACTCTATAGTTTTCTGAAATGAGAAAATCTTGTAGGACATTTAAAATATCTAGTTCATCTTCAATTATTAAAATTGTTTTTTGATTATTTTGAACTGGAGTTAACATTCGGAGTCTCCTGTGCAAGTGGAATTTCAAAATAAAAGAGACTTCCTTTACCTATTTGACTAACTAAGCCAATTGAACCTCCATGAAGTTCAATAATCATTCGTGATACATAGAGACCTAATCCTAAACCTCCAGATCGGCCCGTTAGTTCCAGTGAGCCTCTGGTAAATGGCGAAAAAAGCTCCCTCTGTTGTTCTGGAGGAATTCCTGGTCCAAAATCTTTAATTGATACTCTGACAGTGCTTTGTTTTTCTTGAATTGAAATATCAATGGGGGAGTCATCAGGAGTATATTTACAGGCATTATCTAATAAATTAGAAAAAACTTGTAAAATCCTTACTGAATCCATATTTACGAAAATTTGATGATTGGGTTTTACAAAATTTATTTCACGGTTGGGACGTAAGATTTTATAGTCAATTAAATAATCACTAAATAATACAAGAATATCACTTGATTCTAATTTTAAATTAATCGCGTTTCTTTCAAGTCGGGAAACATCAAGTAAATCTACAACTAATCTTGAAATTCTTTCAGATTGTGAGCGAAGCCTTAATAGGGTATCGGCAGTTACAGCGATCCCTTTATCTAGTTTTTTTTGAGCGAGTTGAACTATGAGCGAAAATGATGTTACTGGTGTTCTGAGTTCATGAGCAGCGATATCAAGAAAGCGAGATTTTATAACAATTGCTCTTTCAGCAAATTCCTTTGCAGAAATTAAATCTAACTCAATACTTTTTCTTTCAGTAATATCTCGTCCTTCAGGAATGAGAAAAAGTATTTTATCGTTATTATCTTTTACAGGTTTTATAGAAAAATCTAAAAAGATAATTTTTCCTTCAAACGTTCTCAAGCTAATGTCAAAACGAACAAATTGACCTTGTTTTGCCATTAAAATTGAATTGTGAATTTTCTCTCTAACTTCTTCGGAGTGAGTCCACCAGGGAGTTAGCCAAAACGGAATATTTAAAAGATTAATTTCATCTCCACCAATATATTGTTTAGCCGTTGTGTTATATTTAATGAGATTTCCCTCAGGTGACAATATACTCATAAATTGGACAGATTCTTCAAAAATTACTTTAATTAATCCATGACTTTCTTCAATTTCACGAAGTTTTATTTTGATATCTGTAATGTCTCGGACTATTTTAGAGGCTCCTATAATGATTCCAAATTTGTCTATAACTGGCGAGGTAGATATTGAAACATCTAAGAGCCGTGAATCTTTTGTTACTCTCTTCGTCTCAAAATGTTCTACACGTTCTCCTTTTTTGATATGATTGATGATTTCTTCTTCTTCTTTTAATCTATCTGGTGGGATTAAAATAGTGATTGATTTTCCGATGACATCTTCAGGAAGATATCCAAAAAGTCTTTGAGCAGCTGCGTTCCAACTTTGAATAATTCCATTCAAGTTTTTTGAAATAATTGCATCATCGGAGTATTGAACAATTGCAGCGAGTAGGGCCGACTCTTTATTTTCTAAATCAAAACTTGAATGATTTTTTAGGGGATCATTATTCTTTTCAATTATATTCACATCATACTCTATCTTTTAGCAGCTAAGGAATTTAGCTGCTAAAAGAAAATCTATCAGCTAAATTGGAATTAAATAAGTCCTTATGCGAGCAAAAATAATTTTATTTAATAAGATAAATAAGGAAATAATATACTTGCTACTTCTTTAGTTTCTACTGGTAAAAAATCTTCGTACCATTCTCCCACTGTATAGATGGGGTTAGGTGTTCTTAAGACAATAATTTGATCAACTTCAGCGTTTAGAAGTGGCAATGTATCTGCTTCTATAACAGGAGAGGCAATGATAATACTATTAACCATTCTTTTTTTTAAAACTTTAATAGCGGAAAGGATAGTTGAACCAGAAGCGATTCCATCATCGACTAAAATAATATCTTTATGCAGTAATTTTTTAGCACTTTTTCCTTTCCTTAAAACAGAACCAACTTCTTGCATTTTTATTAATGCACTTTCTATTACAGCATCTAAATCACTTGGCTTAACTCCAAGCTCGTTTAATAAAGCTAAATTATAAAATTGTTCATTTTCTTCACTGACAAATCCCACGGCCAATTCAGGGTAAGTTGGAAGACCTATTTTTTTGACTAATAATATATCTAATGGAAGTTTTAATTTTTTAGCGATTTCATTTGCCAAAGGAACTCCACCACGCGGCAATGCAATGACTATTGTATTAGTATTATCTAATGTAACGGCTGATAACTTATGGGCCAATAAAATACCAGCTTGTGATCTATTTTGAAATTTCATATCAGCTCTAATGTTAAGGTTGAGTGATTTTTTCAAACTAAATGATAATAGGATTATTTTATCTAAAAAGAATGCCACGGAATTCTATTGGAAAAATCAATTTGGAGAAGAGTTTTTCAATTCAGTTATTTTCTAGTATAGTTTAAATCAATTAATATGATAATGAGCCAAGAAATAAAGAACTATGAAAATAAAATTATTTTTTACACAATTAAAAGCGTTTCTCGTCGATTCTTCTAACGACCCCAGAATTCCCATGCGCGATAAAAAAATGGTTATGGGAATTCTTATCGTGTTAGGCATTAGGCTTTTATTTATTCCAGACTGGATCCCTTATATTGGAATTTTGGATATTCTTTTTTTAATGGGAATAATCTTAGATTATTTTTTTGGAGTGATTGATCAAAGTCTATTGCTCAGTCATTACCCGTGGGGAATGAAGAGTTTTGCCCGAATCAGGCGAATTTCCCAGTTTATCGCCTTTTTTGCACCGGGATTTGTTAAAGACAATTTGTGGGTTTATACGAAAGATCCTTTTTAGCGGGTTTTTTTTATTAAAGAAGTCTGCTAGAATGAGTTAAATTTTTTGAAAGAGGGATTATGGGAAGCATGAAAGACGCATTGGCAAAAATTGGAATAAAAGAGGTTGCTAAACCTGTTGCTCCGAATGTTAGAGAAAAAATAGCCAAGAAAAAAGTCACAGAAGATGTTGTCCACCAAGAACAAAGAAATTTTTGTGAAGCATGTGATCAAGTAAGACCAGATGTTGAATTTTATAAACATAGAAATCCAACGACTGAAGCAGAGTGGATTTGCGTCCGTTGCGCTGATCAATTACAAATTCCTGATACATTTCGAAAGACGGCCCAAAGTGATACATCTATAAAAAAAATGTTTCGTCGCGAATATGGCGCAACACTCCATCCTTCGGAATTTAAAACAATAAAAAATGATAGACCAAGAGGTCCAGTTGACGGCAATCGCTAAGATTTACTTAAGTTTAATAAATGAATGATTTGGTCATCCGTTGGAATTTCTACTTTCATGACGATGAGAGCGAGAATGGCAAAGATGATGACAGTGCTTAAAGACAAAAGATTTATTTTTATTTTCAAGAATGACTCCGCGATAAAGTTAAAAATTCTTTAGTTGAGTATGCAAATATGTTTCCCTTTTTAAGGGCTTTCATAAGCCGCATAGAACCTTGTCACCTAGAAGGGATCTTGGTTTGCTTAAAGAATGAAAACGATAAAATCTCTTTCAATCTTAACTTTTTCATTATGCTTTTTTTCTTGTTCAAAAGTTGAATTTGCGTCCAATTGGGCCGATACCTATATTAGTTATCAATTGGGAAAATATTTTGACTTGAATTCAAATCAATCGCAATTTCTTAAGCTCTCTCTTAAAGACAATATTAAATCAATTAGGAAATCTATTTTTCCAAAGCTTTCTCTAGAGCTACAAGCGATGGAAAGAGAATTATTATGTCATAAAATATTTGATTTAAATACAGTGAGCACTTATAAAAACCAAATGATGAAAATTCTATTTCTGGGTTTACAAAATTTTGAGCAAACGGCCCAGGTCTTGGTTGGTCAATTATCAACTTCGCAAGTTGATAATTTTAAATTTCAATTTGAAAAAAAGAATAACGATCTTGAAAAAGAGAGTTTGGTTGCAAGTTCTTCAGTTGAAAAGAGAACTGAAAAAATTAAAAAACAAATAGAAGAGTGGATGGGGGATTTAAACAATAATCAATTGCAAGAAATTCAAGGTTATTGTGAAAAGACATTCTTTATGAATCACGCCCAAATTGCGAGTAGAAAGATTATGGTCTTTAATTTTTTAAATCATTTTGGAAATGAGAGCCTAAGAAAAAATTTTATTCATACCTTGTTTACTGATTATGACTCTCTCTTTAATGCTAATGCTAAAATTGATCGTTCAGCTGAACAAGTTAGATTTAATGAATTACTAGTTTCTGTTTTAAACAAACGTAGCATTGATCAAGACAAGCACCTAATAACAGCAATAAAGGATAGGATTGAGCAACTTAATCGATCTTCACAAATATAAATGCCCACGATTTTTGTTAAAATGGGCATTTATATAATAAATGTTAAAGACTTTTAATGCAGAATTTTGTGATGTGAATTTGTCTCAGCAGCTTGAGACTTGATCACTTTATCATACATCCCAAATAGTAAAATGGTAGGTACCCATTGACCTACAAAATTGGCCCAGCCTTTTTTCTTTTTAGATAAGGCCAATCCTAAGGATAAGGCAACGGCACCTCCTGCTAAGGCCAGATAAACAAGTGAAGAAACATCTGAAGTTTCTTTTTTTGTAAATCGAGTCATTCTCTCTTCATTATTTAAAGATTTGTTGCGTCCACTATCAGTTAAAATTGAATCTGAATTCATTGTTTCCTCCTAGTCCTTGGAACATTCCTACTTGAAAAAGTAAGCAATTTTCATACCCAATTAGAGTGAGAAAAAATTAAGAACTGGCACTAGAATAATATTTCAATGCAAAAGTCCAGAACCTATGAGTCAAGTATAGAAGAATTGGAACTAATATTAATGGCCAGAAAATATAATAATAGTTGGGGGGATTTAGAAGGGCCCGTGCGGGAATACTGACGATGACTCCAACAGGAATAACCGTTAGAATAATCCACTTAAAAATTGGATTATACATTGAGTCTGGTCTCATTCCAATTCGGTAAACCTGCCACCATAAAAATTGTAAGTTTTCTGAACGAGTAAAGATCACCGCCGTTGCGGAGAAAATAAAGCGCATGGCATAGATGACGACAAGAGAGCAGGGAATGAGCATCAAAAGCCACAGAAGTTTAATATAATGAAAATCAGGAAGTCCTGCTAAGCTATAAAATAGCCAGCTTGTCCCAAGTGTTAAATTGCCAATTAAAGCAGTGTTGGCTTTTTGAAGTGAAATCATAAACTGAGAATTAATTGGCTTTGCTAATAATAAATCTAAATCGCCTTTGCGTACTTTTTCTGAAATATTATCTAAGTTTTCATGAATGATAATCATATAAAAAGCATCAATAACAAAGAGGAGTCCAAGAAAAACTCTCATTTGGTGAACATCCCAATCACCAATTTTTTGGGTGTGCTGATAAAGAACTTCAAAGGTTGCGATTTGAGCAATATACCAAAAAACATCAGTTAAAATTCTTGTAAAAAAATTGGCACGGTATTCTAAATCGGCAATGAAGCTCGCTTTAAACATTGCTAGATATAGAAAAAAGTATTTTCGAATATTTTTAAAAAAGTTAGTCATTATTAAGCACCGGTCCCGGCATAACTATCAAGTCCTTTTTTCCACCACCAAGCTCCGAGTAAATTTAAAATAATCAGTGCAAATGTCACTGATATAAATCCATTGATCACTAAAGGAAGTTCTACTCGACCAGTAATATAACCAACTGGTAAAAAAACGCCACTAGAAAAAGGCATGGCAATGAGGCGCTCTCGCCAGACTCCAGGAATAAGATCCAATGGAAATAACTCACCCGTTAAAATCCATAACAAGAGATTTTTGGCCACAGTAAAAGAAGTGATTTTAGTAAAATGAAAAGCAGCACAGCTCACTAAAAAACTAATGGTGTGAACTAAAATTAAATAATAAAAGCACAAAAGAATCGCTAGGGGAATGCGGCTAAAGTGAGTAGGCAAATCGTAATAATAAGCTGCGATCACAGGGACAATCATAGAAATTAAAGTGGTAATAAATTTATATCCCATGAGTTGTGAGAGATAGTATTCATAAAAGCCCATAGGGCGAACGATTAAACTATTAATGGTTCCTGAACTCACTTCTTCGATCATTTTAAATTCATACATCCAGCTCGAGGCAATTCTCGCAAAAAAAGCTGACCAGAGGGCGTAGCTTAAATAAAATTCTCTTCCAAATCCGGCAATAGTAGTTGATTGGGCACCTTTAAAGACAGCAAACCACAAAAGAATTTCTATTCCTGTGGTGAGTATGGGCTGAACTAGGACGTCGATAAAATAATTGAGTCGGTACTCAAGATTACTGACGACGGCCAGTTTAGCGAATGCGAGATTCCGTTTCCAAAAAACGGCGAATGACTTCTTCAAAATCGACCTTATCATCTTGTGCTAATTCTTTATTACTATTGGCCACAAATTCATTAACTGTACCCTGATAAACAATATTGCCTTTGCTGATCAATAAAAGGCGGTCGGCGAGAGTGGCAATATCGTCCATATAATGACTGGTCAAAATAACTGTAGGCTCTTTTTCTTTTACATAACTGGCAAGAAAGTTTCTGATATTTTCTTGGGCAACAATATCGAGACCAATAGTAGGCTCATCGAGAAAAAGGATTTTTGGTTCATGCAATAAGGCCCCAATAATTTCCATTTTCATCCGCTCACCTAAACTTAGGCGGCGCAATTGAGTGTTGAGCACATGAGAGCATTGAAGCATTTCCGCTAAATCTTTTATTCGCAAGCGCGTTTTATTTAAATCGAGATCGTAAATTCGAGCTAAGAGTGCGTACGAATCAACGGGCGAGATGTCCCACCATAATTGATTTTTTTGGCCTAATAAAATACTTATTTGGCGAAGAAAATCATTTTTTCTCTCCCATGGTCTATAGCCTAAGACCCGTGCGTCTCCACTCGTTGGAGTGACTAGTCCTGAAAGAATTTTTAAAAGAGTTGTTTTGCCTGCACCGTTAGCGCCAACAAGTCCGATTATTTTTCCCGATTCAATTTGCAGAGTGGTTTTATCGAGTGCGATTTTTGAAGTGTATTCACGGTTCCAAATTCCCTTAATGGAATTCATCACTCCTTCGGGTTTTTGATAACTTTTATATTCGCGAGAAAGATCGGTGGTTTCAATGACAATACTCATAATGGGCATAAGAATATTTTGATTATTGGGCATTGCAAAGTCTTTTTTTTAGATTATCAGATTTATTTGTCTAATAAATATCTGCGGCTTGTCTTTTTTGATGTTCAACCTATTAGTGAAGAACTAAACTGAGGTCCACATGCGCCAACAACAAATTTTAGCTATTCTCAAAGAGACTTTTGGATATACTCAATTTCGTTTTGAGCAGCTCAATATCATCAATTCAATCTTAGACGGACATGATACATTGGCCATCATGCCAACAGGTGGGGGGAAGTCCCTTTGTTACCAAATCCCAGCGCTTTTTCTTCCTGGTGTGACACTGGTTATTTCGCCTCTCATTTCGTTGATGCACGACCAAGTGATGAACTTGGCCGAATATGGCGTTCAGGCCGTTTTTCTCAATTCTTCTTTATCGTATAAAGAAAGCCAAAATGCCAAATCACGTATTTTAAAAGGTGAAGTTAAAATCGTCTATGTCTCACCTGAAGGAATTTTAAGTCCTGCTCTCTGTGAATTTTTTAACCAAATAAAAATTTCTTTAATTGCTATTGATGAAGCCCACTGTGTGTCCCAATGGGGACACGAGTTTAGAAAAGATTATACCAGACTTGGTGAACTTAAATTAATGTTTCCCGAAGTAACTGTTGTCGCATTGACAGCTACGGCCGATGCCAAAACTCGCAATGATATTTCGATGCAATTAAGACTAAGTCAGCCTAATCTTTTTGTGTCTTCCTTTGATCGCCCCAATATTAATTATATGATTTTAGAGCGCACTGATGAAATCAAACAGCTCGATGATTTTATCAAGGCCAATCATAAAAACGATACCGGAATTGTTTATTGCCTTTCAAGAGACAAAGTCGACCGAGTGGCCTTAGCTCTTAAGAAATTAAAATACAATGCCATTGCTTATCACGCGGGACTCACCAAAGAAGAACGAAGTGTAAACCAAGGTCTTTTTAATACTGAAGAAAAAGTTATTGTTGTGGCAACTATCGCTTTTGGAATGGGGATCGACCGCCCAGATGTGCGTTTTGTGGCCCATCTTGATTTACCAAAAAGTATTGAAAGTTATTACCAAGAAACTGGTCGAGCGGGACGAGATGGAAAAGCTTCAAACGCTTGGATGATTTATGGCCTTCAAGATGTAGTAAAGCTCTCACAAATGCTTGAGACAACGGATGCTGATGAAAGTTATAAAAAAGTGGCGCGCTTTAAACTCGACTGCATGCTGGCCTTGTGTGAAGCAGGAAGCTGCAGAAGACAATATTTACTGCAGTATTTCGGAGAAGAGTCATCGAATACTTGCGGCAATTGCGATACTTGTATGGTACCTCCGCAATTGTGGGACGCGACGATTGATGCTCAAAAAATTCTCTCGACAATTTTTCGCACTAACCAAACCTTTGGGGCCGGTCATATTATAGAAGTTTTAAGAGGCAGCAAAAATGCCAAGGTCACTGACCGCAATCACCATGCCTTGTCCGTTTATGGCATTGGGAAAGACCAACCCAAAGAGCACTGGAATAGTTTGCTTAGACAACTTCTTAATTTAAATTATATTGCTATTAAAAATTGGGAATATAGAAGTTTAGGTCTCACTAATAAATCCCAAGAAATTTTAACGGGTGGTGTGAAGCTCTCACTTCGAAAGCAAACATTTGCGCTTGATAAAATAGACAAGAAAGAAAAGAAAATTGGCAAGTCTCAATCGATAGAAAGTGCCCATGGACGCACAGATTTATTTGATTCACTTAAAGAACTTAGAAATAAAATTGCCAAAGAAAAAGGCATGCCTTCTTATATCGTCTTCAATGATAAAACGCTTCACGATATGTGCTCTATTATGCCAAGAAATGATTCAGAATTTTTACTGGTTCACGGAGTTGGGCAAAGCAAATTAGAAAATTATGGAAAAGAATTTTTAGAAGTCGTTCGACAGTTTTAATTAAAATCCTGCTGGAAGTGTAAACCAAGTTGGACTGATAATTTTATACCCATCGTCCAATAACAGACTTGCGGCCTTTGTAGTCCCACAATAAGTTCCTTTCACAAAAGCTGCTGGATTATCAATTTTCTTGATATATGTTGAAAGAGCAATTTGCTCACGTGGCCCTTGGAAATAAGTAAGTTCAAAACTTTTTTCAATGAGTGGATTGAGTTCTATTAATTTCGTCGCACAATCAATTGTAGGCGCTTGCTGACCTGGTTTATTGATGATCGTTTGACCATCGATAATGACTCGAATCCCGTCATCACTGATAGAGACTACGTGATAGAATCCACCAATTTCTTTTTCTGGCAGGACTAAATTTCCTTTTGCTAAAATGGCAAACCATTCAACTAATTTGTCACCATTTTGATTTTTTAAAAATTCATTATTTCCAATTCCAAATCCTTCTGAAAAAGAACGTGCTGGAATATCGAAATTTGAGAAGAAAATATTTTCTTTATGCTTGCTGCCTTCCAAAATATATTTATCGATATTCACCCATTGTGGTTGGCCTTCGTAGAGTTGAGCGATAAGGCCTAAGCGGGTTTTATTGGTCGTAGTGGTTGTAGTTGTAGTTGTGGTTGACGTATTCGTTCCCGAAGTCGTCATGCTAGATCCACTTAAAGGATTACATATAAGTTCGTCAGTACTGCCGTTTTCACATAATGCTTTTGGTGTAGTTGTAACTGTTGTTGTAACTGAGGTCGAAGGTGATGCAGTTGCTGGAGTTACAGGTGCCGATTCAGAGGTAGAGATACTTGCCTTACTCTTTGAGAGGACAAGTGTTGGTTCTGGAGTGCAGGACAATGCCACAATAGATAATAAGAATAATAAGATCAAATTTGTTTTCATATAGTAAGAATAATTTATTTTGGAAATGGTTTGGAATAAAAAAGCGAATTAATCTTAAGGGAGCGAAATATTAAGTATTTAAAGTGTACTACTTTGTAAATTTGGGGTTTTGAAGTGCCGAGGAATTAGGGCAATCAAGTGTAACTTTATGAATTGTCCACCGGCAAATGAATCGTATACTGCCCAGACTTCTGATCTCTTTCCATCACCAACAAATTAAGCTTTTGAGCATCTTCAACTAATTCTCTAAACGATCGATAGCCATACGCTGTCTCGGTGAACCCAGGGCGTCTGCGCTTCATTGTCTGCTTTACCATCGAGCCCCACATCTTATCGTCTTCACCGCGCTCTTCACTTAAAGCTTCGAGAGTTTCGACGATAAAATCGAGGGCCTCTTGGCGTTTATTGGTGGTCTTGGCCGCTGGAGTAGTTGATTTTTTTTCAGAAGGAGCAGGTGCTCGGGTGGATTTAATTTGTTCGCGGACGAGGTCGTCGTAAAAAATAAATTCGTCGCAGTTGGCACTTAAAAGATTCGAGGTTGAATCTTTCACACCAATGCCGATAACTGTTTTATTGTTTTCTCTTAATTTAGAAACTAAGGGAGAAAAATCTGAATCACCACTGATGATAACAAATGTATCAACATGGGCCTTGGTATAACAAAGATCAAGGGCGTCGACTACCATTCGAATATCTGCAGAGTTTTTGCCAGATTGTCTGACGTGAGGAATTTCAATCAATTCAAAAGCCGCTTCATGCATAGTTTTTTTAAAATCTTTATACCGATCCCAATCGCAATAAGCTTTTTTGACAACAATGCTACCCTTTAATAAAAGGCGCTCTAAGACTTTATTGATATCAAATGAGGTGTACTTAGCGTCGCGAACACCAAGAGCTATATTTTCAAAATCACAAAAGAGGGCGATATTAGTGTTGTCAGTATTAGAGGCCATGAAAGCAGAATCCTTGTCGTTATTTTATGTTTTGTTTGAGAGAGTAACTTGTTTTACCTAAAGAGGCCATGATGCTTTGATCTATTGCAAATGAATTTCTTTAAGTTGATGAGGAGGGTTAGTACGATTTCGCAAGTAGACCTCTTCAGCGGGAGAGTTTTGTCTTCCTAAAATAATATTTCGTTCTGGAAATCGACCGAATTGGTCGATGATTTTTTTATGGATGAGTGCTTGTTCTCTAGTGGCTTCAAGACCAGGAGTGGAAAAAAGTTGCATGGCAATTTGGTGAATCAATTTGGATTCACTATGCATAAAAGGCATATATAAAAAAAGTAATTGATTGGTTTCAAAACTTTTGTGAATATTATTAGATATGACTTCTTGAGCAAGTGTAAGTGCCATAGAGTCAGACAAATAAGCTTTAGGATCATCACGGTAAATATTTCGGGAAAATTGATCGATTAAAAGTATTTCAGCCAGTCTGCCAAGAGGCTCTGCTCGCCACCCATACAGCTCTCCTGAAACTGCACAAGAATGAACAACAATAAATTTTTCCACCATTTTTAAGTCTAGGGTTTCATTTTCCCTAAACCAATCTTTAGGTGGAACTTGCTCAAACCAAAATGAAAGAACGTCGGAGTAGTTCATCATGGAACCATAGATACAATTTGACCCTTTTCAGAGCAAGTCGTATTACAAAAAATTTCACCAGCATCTTTAAGACCAGTTCCAAAAATGACAGACTGACAATGACTGCAACGTGGGGCTACAAAATTAACAGCACATTCAAAGCTATCAAAGGAATACTCGGCCCCATTGATAAAAAGAATATAATCTTTTTCTATAGATGATCCACAGTTTAAACATTTTTCTGTCTCTTTCTTTTTCTCTTTTTCATTCTCTTTTTGCATTATCCCTTCCATTTTTACCATCCATAATTTTTCGAGGTTAATACCGATTGCTAATAAAGCATGGAACGTGCCAATAAAAAGAGACTCAAGTGCTATTTTTTTGATTCAATTTTATGAATTAATAATATTTTTTGCCCCAGAATTTTAATCAACGGACAAATTGCACCTTTTTAAATGATAGTTAATTTAGTTTTTCTTCATGGTCTCAGTATTGCAACCAAACCTCTTAATGAAAGATCCCTTGATTGAAAGGGCAAACATGGGAGTATATTATGAATAGGATATTTTTAGCGCTAGTTTTTCTTACTGCATCAAGCATAGGTCATGCTCAGCCATACATGAATGAATCAAATCCTGAAAATAAAGTAGAAGGTAATTTACCATCGGCCCGGTCTTATGACATGAGTGAAAATAAGTGGAATGCAGGTATTACTTCAGGGGTGAATTCGCCAACTGGTAATCAAGCTTCAAGTGCTGAGTTTGGGTTTATTATTGGAATGCAGCCAACAACGAATGTTGGGACCGCTATTGAAGCCAACAGTACACGTTTTGAAAAGAAAAACGATGTTAAACAAACGAATGTGTTATTGAGAATGGCCTACACTATGGGTGGAGATGTGCCAGTACTAAGAAATCTTTTTGTAGGCGTGGGAGCAGGACCAGTCTTTATTCCTGACCACGTCAGATGGGCCGGAGCGCCTTTAGTTGGATTAGATATCCCTTTAAGTTCAAAAAGCCGAGATTACCTATCATTAGGTCTTGAAGCGAAATACATTTTTGTCACAAATACAGATGTTCCAGATCAATTTGCTTCAACACTAGCAGTGAAATATTGGTTTTAAGTTTTCATTAAAGTATTGTTAAAAATGGTGGGGCAATTAAGGGCCCTGCCGTTTTTTATTAAGAAAAAGCTGTTGAATCAAAAGAATTAAACCCAAAAGAATTAAAGTCATTGAAGGAAGAAAAGAATAAAGTATTCCCATGACGCCTAAAAGAAAAAAGACCATTGAACTTCCAATGCGGATTTGATTGGTCACTTTGCTTGGATATTTTGAGTTTTCTTGGTAAGTGAGAGCGATTGAAAAATTAGCAATGACCGCTAGGACAATATAATAAAAAAATCTCTCAAATCTTTTTGTGTAAGTTGCTTTTTCAATAAAGATTTTAGCATCAAGTTTTTCACAACCATTCTCTATAATCCACTCAATTTCCTTTTGAACATCTTGAGTGAATGTCTTTGAGTAGATATTAACATTCATTTCTAAGTTTTGTTGATAACTCGTATAGTTTAGGTTAAACGATCCAACCGTGGTGAATTTACCATCAATAGTTGCAAGTTTTCCGTGAAGAATAGAATTCTTCCAGAGGTAAATTTCAACACCGTTTTTAAGAAAATAAGAATAAAGAAATTCAGAAGCTAATATATACTTAGACCAATCTGAAAATTTGGGAAGAATGAGCCTTACCCTTACACCACGAGCGGCAGCCTCAACTAATTGCTTCATAAAAATTTTTCTTGGAAAAAAATATGAATTAATGATGGTGATTTCATTTTTAGCTTTCTTTGTCAGATGAGCATATTGCCTAGATATTTGCCATCTTCTATAGACCCAATCATTGATTAAAATTTTGCAATCTACGCCTTTGAAATCTTGCAATATTTCAGGTCGTTTGTGATGAGCAAAATGAATTTTTTTTCGAGAAGATTTTAAAAACAAAAATTGGCAATATAAAGTTAACTTAGTTAAAACTGGTCCTTTTATTAATAGAGCAAAATCTAATTGCTGTGTCGTTTCTGAGCTTGGGGTAACGCCCTGGACATTAATACCACCTATAATGCAAAATTTATCATCTACTAATAGGATTTTATGATGAAGCCGTCGGCCCCAACTATAAGGCCATATGAATTGAATTTTATTAAAACGCTCAACAATAACTCCCGCTTCTCTTAATTTTTTTTCTGATTTTAAATCAAGAAGTCTTGAACCTATACTATCTAGTAATAAATAGATTTTAACTCCATGCTTTGAAGCCGCAATTAATTCCTCTCTTACTAATGTCCCAAAGTCATCAATCATAAAAATATATGTTTGAAGATGAATTGTTTTTTTTGCATTTTTAATCAATGATAAATAATCTTTTTGATACATCTGACCATCTTTTAAAAGAGTGACACTATTATAATGGCTCATTTTAAAAAATTGCTTATCCATTGACTTCTACCTCGCAATATAGAGGTAAATGATCAGAAAGTTGCGAAAAAAGTGTTTGCTCGTTATTTGTTTTCAATAGATTGGATTTTTTAATAGTGAGATTTTTTACATAGATTCGATCAAGACAAAAGAGAGGGTAGATAGAAGGAAAAGACTTTGCAAAATATCCATGTGTACTTTTATAGACTTCTTGCATACTTAGCTCTCTTTCAAAAACATCAGAACTTTGTTTGTTCCAATCATTAAAATCCCCTGCAATAACTAAAGGACCTGCAAGTATTTCAGAGTTCAATAAAAGAAAGTTTTTTATTTTTTGGTATTGCACAACTCTTCCACTATGTAAGAGATTTAAGTGAGAGCAGGCAGTATAGAAAAAAGGGGATTGATTATCTGCCTTAATTGGCAAAGTGATCTTGCAGATTAATAAGCCACGTTTTTCAAATATATTTGTTGAAAGATCGATGTTTTCAAAGCTCTCAATTGGGTATTTACTTAATATCATATTGCCATGGTGACCATGGTCATAAACTGCGTTGTGGCCATAGGAGAAATGTGGCCAAATTTCATCAGCTAAAAATTCTAATTGAGAATCGATTAAACCCATGTCTTGGTTTTTGCTATTTTTTCCAACAACTTCTTGGAGACAAACGACATCTGCACCATTTTTAATAATAAAGTCTTTCATCTCTTTGAGAAAATATTTTTGGTTTTTCCAATCATAACCTTTGTGAATATTATAAGAGAGAATTTTAATGATCATCAGTGCTTGAGTTTTACCGGTTCTGAAAATTGCATTAATGAATCATTAAAATCGAAAGTTGGAAGAATTTGAATTAAATTCATTTGAGCAAAAATATTTTGTGCTTCATCGGCTGCATTGGCCGTATCATTATATTTTAATTCAACAAGATTAACTCCAGCGTCAACACTATCTAAAATATAATCTTCAGAAATTTGTCTTTCTTTCATTGAACTTAAAAAATAGAGACTTCCATGATGTCGTTCACTCATCATTTGTGCGAGTTGTATTAGAAGATATTCGTTTTCAATAACAACTATAACATCAATTGATTTTTCTATCGTTGAGAGCTTTGAGACAAATTCATCACAGGGACCTTCAATGGTAAGATTGCTAATTATATATTCAACTTCAACTCCATATTTATTTAAAACTTGTAAAACTTCGACCACACCAGGATTTTCAGAGACAACTAAAAGATCGTTTCCATGCATAGCATAGAGTTTAGAAAGCTCATATCCAATATACCCAGCGGCATTTGTTACCACAGTAAAAGGCTTGTCTGAGTTAATATTTAAATTCATGGATCCCTCCAATAACTAAGTGTTTAATTAAAAAAGAAATTGCAATTCCAAGACCAAGATAAGAAATTACTGCACTCATTTATAAAAAGTAATTTTGATGGTAAAATAAATTGAACTTCACTCAATGACTTGGGAGAGTATTGATTAGATCATTGCTTTTTTTACTATTCTTTTTTTTCACAATAGGTGCATCATATGCAAATTATTATGACACTCTTCCGGCCGGTGTCCGGAATTTTACTTTTCGCTTAATTCATACAGGTTCTATTACCGGAAGCTATGGGAATTCAGGCAACTTTAAAGGATACAATATCAATACGACTATCAATGCTGATTCCATTAAAGGAGTGAGTAATGCGGTTGATACATATTTAAATAGTTTAAGTGCAACCGATTATGCCAATTTTAGTTTTGGAACTTTTGAAGGAAGCGCCACTTCAAAAGTAACAGCTGAAGCTTTTGGATTTGGTTATGGAATTACAAATCAAATTACAGTCTATGGTTTCATTCCTTTTTATTCCGCCCAAGTTGATTTAAAAATTGCCCGTACTAAAAAGGGGCGCAATAATGTAGGAACGGCCATTCAGTTGGAAAATTTACCAGATGTTGATGTGAGATTAATTCAGTCCTTATTTGTAAATTATTACCATTATCAACCATTAGGAAAATGGAAGGCAAATGACTTTGGAGATGCTGAAATTGGATTTATGACTCAACTTAAAAAGTGGAAAAATGCTGGTGCTCTTATTAATGTGGGATTTGTTGCACCTACAGGAAGACAAGACAATCCCGATATTTTGCAAGACATATCCTTTGGTGATGGGCAATGGGACGCTTTTTATGAATGGGGGGGAGGTATAAATTTAAACTCGGCCTGGAGTTTAAACAATTGGACCCGTCTCACTTATCAATTTCCGTATGAAACGATGGTGCGGACACTTAGTTCAAATACGTTTTTAATTTCGGCCAATAAAACAATGGCGCGAATTAAGTTAGGTAATAAAGCTCAAACAAATGTCGAAGGTAATTTTCAAATTTCAGATTTATGGTCAACTTCATTGCTATACACTTTAGAATATGTCGAACCATCCCAATATAGAAGTGTCGATCAACTCTCAGATAGAATCCTGGCAGAAGATAGTGAAAAAATAAGCCATATTGCACGCCTCAGTTTAGGGTATTCTACACTTAAGCTCTATCAACAAAAAAAGTTTTTCATGCCTATTAATTTGACTATGTCCTTTCAAACAATCTTTGCCGGAAAAAACATTCCCAAATATGAACGGGCCGATTTTGATGTGAAATTATTTTTTTAAAAGGGTAGTTTTAAGCCAATTTTCATTTCGATTCGGCCATCAAGTTTTAAATTAGTTTCCGCAGGTATTCCAGAGATTGAAAGCGTTGGTTTAAGTTTCATGCTGGAGTTTGCTTTTAAGAGGTCTAAAATATTATCGGATTGAATATCAAATTGAATACATTTATAGAGACATTTGTTTTGAGTTTTTCGATAACTTAATAATAATGAATCAACGACTCCTAATTTAGGAACGGTTATTTCACGGGCCAATTCTAATGTGTCTATAAAAGAAAAATCAGCAGCATAATCACTCCGAGCATCGACTTCTTTATTATATTGAAGAAAAATTGTTTTGATTTTAATTGATTTTATAATTGTATAATCCAGATTCAAATCAGGCATATTTAATTCTATAGGAGTTAGGTCGATTTTCTGAGGGCCTTTGATAGACAAGACCAGTTTAGTTAAAGAAGCCAGCAATGAATGACCTATTTGTTCAAATGAGTTTGGGATGCCCGCCGTTTCGAAAACATCGATATTATCTATATTATACTTTATATTTAGATAAAATATTCCCGGCTCTTTTGAAGTTTCTAAACTTGCCTTTGCTGCAGTTGAGAGTTCTGAGTTTCCTGCAAGATTGGCCGTATTTGTTAATGCTTCTTTTTGAAGTTCAGCTAGAGTCGCTGGAAGAGCTATCGGCGTAATAGATTCTGACTGCTTTAAACAAGAGCTCAACAGAACGATTATGAATAGTTGAATGACAATTTTTCTGAACATTTCCAATTGTAGAAGGCATAGACCTATTCACAAAGCGAATGAACTATTAAATAGTTAAAATGTTATTTTAATTAAAATATGGCTTTTTCTTTTGGCAGTTGCTTTTATTAAAATAATGCTTAACAATGTTAACTAATTAAAATACTATTTATTTGTTTAACCAATTTTACACCGAGTTCCCAATGAATTTAATAGATCTTTCCATCCGACGACCTGTTTTTGCATGGGTTTTAATGTTTGCTCTAATAGTTTTTGGTGCCATTTCCATGAACCGCATGGCCACCAGTCAGTTGCCGGATATAGATTTTCCTATCATAAATGTATCCATAGACTATAACGGAGCAGCTCCAGAAGTAGTGGAAGCTGAGTTGCTTGACCCGATTGAAGAGCGCCTTCTTGCCATAGAAGGTATTAAAGAAATGAGATCTTCCGCCGCTCAAGGAAAAGGTTCAGTTACTTTAGAATTTGATATTAATAGAAACGTAAACGTGGCCTTACAGGAAGTTCAATCGGCTTTAAGTCAGTTAAAACTTCCTGCTGGAATTGATCCGCCGATAATCACAAAGAAAAATCCGGAAGAAGATCCAATTGTCATTATAGCCATCTCTGGTAAAGCAGATTTAAAAGATATGCTTTCCTGGTCAGACCGATACCTGCTAGATCAACTTCGTTTTCTTCCTGGAGTAGGAGAGGTTTCAGTTGGTGGATTCAGTGATCGAAATCTTCGCGTTTGGATTGATCCCAAAAAATTAAATCGTTATGAATTGACAATTACTGACGTCATCAATGCACTAAATGCCCAACACGTAGAAAGTGCGGCCGGACAATTCACCGAAAAATTTAGAGAACTTCGCGTGCGATGGCTTGGAGAAGCAAGTGATGTAGAAGAAGTAAAAAAAATAAGAATTCTTAAAAGAGGAAGTGATCGAGTTGTTGGTAAAACAATTACGATTGGCGATGTCGCAGAAGTAAAAGATGGTCTATCAGATATTAGACGAATTGCTAGAGTAAATGGAAAAGAAGCAATTGGTATTCAAATTCGGAAACAACGCGGAACTAATGAAGTCGAAGTTGCCAATGCAATTAAAAAACGCCTCGCTGAAATTAAAGGTAATTTTCCAAAAGGTTATGAATACCAAGTTATTGTCGACTATACTCGGTCAACCAAGGCGACAGTTGATTTAACAATTGAAAAACTTTGGGTCGCGGCGGGAATTACAATTATTATATGTTTTCTTTTCTTAGGAAGTTTACAAGCGGCCTTCAATATTCTTTTTTCTATTCCCACATCAATTGTTGGAACCTTTACAATTATTTATTTTGCGGGATTTACGCTTAATCTCTTTACACTTTTGGCATTAACACTTTCAATTTCTATTGTTGTGGATGATGCAATTATGTTACTAGAAAATATTGTTCGGCATTACCGAATGGGAAAAGACCCCATTACTGCAGCATCAGATGGATCTAAAGAAGTTCTTCCGGCGGCGATTGCCGCGACGATGGCAGTTGTTGCCGTTTTTCTTCCAGTCGTTTTTATGGATGGAATTATTGGTAAATTTTTCTATCAATTTGGCGTTACAATGTGTGCTTGCGTTTTACTTTCACTTCTCGAAGCCGTCACAATTACTCCAATGAGAGCTGCTGCTTTACTTAGCACATCTCCTAAAATATCTAAATTTGAACATTTTTTAGATGAATCATTTGAAAAATTTAATAACGTCTATCGTGAAATGCTAAAAGTAACACTTAGGTTTAAATGGATTGTACTGATTTCTTCAATCGCTTTTTTTGTTTTATCACTCATTTTGGTGGCCAAGGTTCGCCAAGAATTTGTACCACTTCAAGATCAAGATTTTATTATTATGAATGCGCAAACTAAACCTGGGACTTCGCTAGATGCTACAAGTGAAGCAGGTCTTAAAATTGAAGAAATCTTAAAAAAGAATCCAAATATAGCAGGATATCTCATTTCTGTTGGTGGAGGTCCTGGGGTAAATGGGGTTAACCAAATGGGTGTGCCTATCATTTTGAAGCCTAGAGAAGAAAGAGAAATTGGGCATATTAAAATTATGGAACAACTCCGTTCTGAATTTAAATCGTTAAAAGGAATCAAAGTCACACTTCGAGATAACTCTGCCCGAAATCTTTCTTCGGGTAGACAAAATCCTATTGGTATAAATCTAAGAGGGCCAGACTTAGATATTCTTGATGCAAAATCAAAAGAGCTCATCACTCAATTGGAGAGTGAACACTTAGGTGTAGACCTTGATTCTGATTTTAGAAAAGGAATTCCAGAGTTAATTTTAAAACCTAATAGAGATGCCATGGCCGAACGAGGGGTGACTGTCGCTGATGTCGGAAATATTTTAACGGCAGGAATTGGAAGTTTGCGCCAAGGGCGTTTTACTTTCGATGGTAAAAGATATGACATACGTTTTAAAATTTTAGATGAAATGATTCGCTCAGCAGATGACTTTAAACGTCTCTATGTGAGAAACAATGTTGGGCTCTTAATTCCATTAAGTGATATTGTGACTATTACTGAAGGAAAAGCCATCCAAGGAATTTCGCGGGTGAACCGTCAGCGCTCTATTTCAGTATTCGGAAATTTAGCCCCAGGACAATCTCAATCAAAGGTTTTAGATAGAGCACGCGCGATTGCAAATAAGATTTTGCCTCCTGGTTATTCTTTTGCACTTGAGGGTGCTTCAGCTGGATTCTCCTCATCATTTTCAAGTTTAAGTTCAGCGCTCTCTGTAGGTATTCTTGTTGCTTTTCTCATTTTAGCCGTTCAGTTTAATTCATTTGTTCACCCTTGGGCGGTTTTAATTGCTCTGCCTTTTAGTGTGACCGGGGCCCTTGTATCGCTATGGCTTTTTGGAGCATCAGTGAATCTTTTTAGTTTCATAGGCCTTATTGTTTTAATGGGGATTTCTAAAAAGAACTCGATCATGCTTGTTGAGTTTACAAATCAAGTCAGAGAAAAATCTCATCAATCGGTTACAGATTCGCTTCTTGAAGCTTGCCCAGTTAGATTGCGACCAATTCTCATGACTTCGGCGGCCACTGTCGCAGCGGCAACACCTCTAATCATTGGTCACTCAATTGGTGCTGAAACTCGACTTCCAATGGGGTTGTCTATTATAGGTGGAACAATCGTTTCAACCATTTTGACTTTGTTTGTTGTACCTGCACTCTATTTGATTTTGTCCCCTCTAGAGAGTAAACCCAAAGAATTTAAGAAGGAATTATAGATGCGTTTATTTATATATTTTCTGATAATCCAATTATTACCTTTTAAAAGTTTTGCTGACATTCCTGCCTTGGGTTTGAAAGAAGTAATTAAAATTGCCAGCGAAAATAATCCGCAATTATTAGCGGCCCGTGAAAAGTTAAATCAGTATGATTTCCAAAAAAAACTTATTACAGCACCTCTTTATCCAAATATTTCTTGGAATCTTGCGGGCTCATATTTAAAGGATGCTGTTTATACAGGTAGTCCTAAGTTTAATGGCGACCCTTATAATCTCTATTCAAGTGATTTAAAATTAATCCAACCATTATATACGAAAGGAATTTTTTCTGCTGTAACTGTCGCTGATTACGACAAGAAAATTCAAACTTCAAATATTGAAATTCAAGAAAGGCTATTGACTCAAAATATTATAGAAGCGTTTTATCGATTTATTTTATACCAACAAAGCTTAACAAACACTTTAAAGAATCAAGACATTATTCAAAAAGCACTCGCGACATCTAATGATCGATACCAAAAAGGACGCGGGCAATACTTGGATGTTCTTCAAGTAAAAACTCAACTTGCCCTTATTCAACCTCAAGTTGAAATTGCCAAAAACCAATTTGATTTGGCCGCGCAACAGTTGATTAATTTTATGGGTGAAAAAGATCATCCTGGTTTAAAACTCAGAGGCCAACTAAAAACATTGCTATTTAAAGAAGTGCAAAAATATATTGATCTCTCTCATTATCATTTACCTGAGTATGAAATTAACCAATGGCAATTATCGCAATTGGATTACGCCCGTGATGTAACTTTAGGAAAAGATTTTCCAACCCTCAAATTAGTAGGGGATTACCTTTTTACAAATTATAAAAAAGCTGAAATTTTTTCTGATTATTCACACTCGTGGGCAATTCAATTACAATTATCTATTCCTATTTTTTCTGGGTTCTCATCAAATCAAGAAAAAGCAATACTTGCTTCTCAAGATGCTCAATTGCGAATTAGCAGAAGAGATATTGAAAATGCATTGAGTTTAAAGCAAGTCTCCAGCTTAAAAAATTTAGAGACCACTGAGAATTCTTTAGTTTCGGCAGAAGCAGCCGTTAAGTTATCTGAGCAATCTCAAAATGAAGCCAATAGAATTTATAAATTATCACAAATCGATTTCTTACAGTTTTTAGTAATTCAACAAGCTGCACTTCAAGCAAAAACTAGTTTTGATAATTTGAAATTTCAGAGTCTCATCGCTTACTCTAATTATTTTGTAGCGACTGGCCAGTCTCTGGGAACTTTGGTTGATATCCTTACTAAAGATGAGGCAAAATAATGAAAACGATCTTAATCATATTGACAGTTTTAATAAGTTTTCAAACACTGGCCGCTGCAACCAATAAAAGGAATTTAAAAAAAACGCAGCAAAGTAATACTTCACAAGAAAAAGTATATGAGGTTGAAACTAAATCGCCAGAAATTCTTTTAGGGAAAAGCCGAGATTTTCAAAACGAAGATAATCAAATGAAGAAAGTAGACAGCAGTCGCCCAAGAGAGTTTTGGTCTTTTTCATTGGTCCGCTCAAGCCTAACTTATCACTTATCTACGATAATGAATAACTCTCTTGATTTTTCTCCAGATTTAATTGGATTTAATTTTGCAAAAAAAATAGAGAACCAATTCTTTTTGTATCGTGGGTTTTATGAAATTAGTGTTGAGTGGCAACGATTTAAACGAGAAACGCTAATTGGAAATGCGCTCAATTTTTCTCAAAATCTCAATTTGTATCAATTGAATTTTTATCAAAATTTTAATATTACGTGGGCCTTTAAGCATAAAGCTTTATTTACAGTTGGAATTGGACTTGCTCCTGTTTTATTAACAACAGAGCAAAGTGTTTTTGGCAATTCGAGTTCAGACATGGGATTTATGGGGCTTGCAAAAGGAAATATGATTGTTCCAATTAAGCGTTCACTTGAAATGGATTTTTCCTTAAAATTAGGCTGGGGGTCAGTCGCCAGCCACAATATATCGGCAACCTCGATTGGACTTGGATTAAACTTTGAATAATCAATACGACATGATTAATAGCTCTACTTTAGCAGACCTAATGATGGAGGTTATGCCTAAAGCGATGCAATCGATTAGAGAAGAAATGAGAAAAGGTCGCGGGGACCGATTAACAGTTCCTCAGTTTAGGCTTCTTGCTGCTGTAAATAGGGGAATATGCTTTAATAAAGACTTAGGTGAAAGTCTTGGAGTTAGTGAAGCCGCTAGTTCGAGAATGATTGATTTTTTAGTCCAAGACGGTTTAATAAAAAAGGGCAATCACAAAAGCGACCGCCGGTTAACTGTCGTTACACTTACTTCTGAAGGATTGAAACTTTACAATTTCATTAAATCAGATGCTCGAAGTCGACTTAAACACAAGCTAGACGTGCTTCCTCAAGAAGATCTTGAATCGGCCATCATTGGTCTAAAGATTTTACTTAAGAACTTGGGTGCTATTGAAATAAAAACATGATGGAAGTATAAGTTGGATCTAGACAAATATTTTGGGGTTATTATGAATATATCTATCAAGTCAAAGACTAGTTTATTGCTTAATTGTATTATTCTCATTTTATCTATTGGTTGTGCCAAAGATAAAAATATGGATGATTATAGACGTGAGCAACTCCAGATAAGTTTATCAAAAATTTCTGCAATTTCCGGAGTCTACTCAGGCTCAATGAGTTCTAAGGTTGATGGAAGCAATTTAGGGAATATTGTTTTAAAATTTAAAGCAACTACGGATGTCCAATCTGGTTCTGGGAGTACAACGACTAATCAAACGGCCATCGTCAGTGGTTCTATCAAATTGCAAAGCTTGTCTTCAGCGGAAGTTTCTTTTGACAACGGTTATTATGAAAGTGAATCTGGAAATTTTCAAGTCTCTATTCCTGTAGTTCAAGACAATATTGTGATTTCCAAAATTTCATTATCAGGACAAATTATGAATGGGCATTGGATTGGTTCCATTGAAGTTAAAGGCCAATCTCAAAACGGTGCAGATTTAAATCTTGTGAAGAATGCTCCTCCCGGAAATACTTCTTCGATTGAAGTTGGAGGAATAAGACTCGAGCAAATCAGAAAAATGGATTATCCATTTTTGGGTTTCTATACTTACAACTCAATAACGTCTCCTTTTAAAATGAATATTAGTAATCGTGAGGCAACTCCAGAACAGACTGTTTTCAAATTATTATCACCAATTAGACAAGTGAATATAAGTTGTGACTTAAGTGATTTTGAATTGCTTTTTAATAATGCAATACTTGATGATACAATGGGAACAATCGTTGCACATGATCCCACAGATCAAGGTCGTCCAGTTAGAGCTGATTTATTTTGTAAAATGTTTGAATTAGGAGCAGATTTTGGTTGGGATTGTGAAGTTCAAACTAAAACAGGAATTTTTAGAACTCACTTAAAAGCGAAACTATAGGAAACTAATGATGAAATCAAAGAATATATTAATACTGACAAGCTTAACTTTATTACTTTCAAGTTTTAAAGGTATTGCAGAAGATAAAATTTTTTTAGTCAATCCATCATCTCTTCGTAATCAAGTGTTATCAAAAAATATTTCACTTTTACAGGCCCTTAATAATGTTGAAAACTCTAAATTGAATGTCAACCTAGCACGAGCGAAATTACTTCCAAGTTTAAATCTTGGAATGTTACTGCCTGGATTATCAAATCCTACTTTTTTATTATCATCTGTGAGTTTCTTATTTCCATTTTTAGTTCCTTCTAATTGGATGGTACTAAAACAGCAAAAAGAATTGTTTGAAGCTGATAAGTCTGCTTACAAAGCTGTTCAATTAAATATTTTAAGTAATTCATTATCTCAATATTATACTTATTTAAATGACCAAAAAGTTCAAAAAATATTTATTGATCAAAGTGAAGTTTTAGGCCGAATCTATACTAGTTTAAAAAGAAAATCAGATGTTTTAGGAAACGTTACGGTTGAAGAATTAAGCCTTGCTTCTGCCCAATGGGAAGAGTCAAAAATTAAAGTTTCAAAACTTCAAGAATTATTAGTGGCAGAGCTTGCGGGGTTGCGCACGCTTTTGGGTTTACCGTTAGGCACGAATCTCTCTGTTGTTGATGCTGAATTACTTCCTTCACTTTTTGAAAATAAATCAATTTATGAAATAGCTGATCATTCGCTAGCAGTAGCTCCAGAGGCAAGTCAATTATCTTATTTAATTAAAGCGGCCGAGGCATCGAAATTTGCAAAACTTTTTGGTTTTATGTCAACCGCGAGTATCTCAGGAACATCAACGAATTCAAGTTCTCCATTTGATAGCTTAAAAGCTGGCGGAGGATTTAGTTTTGGTATGGATAATTTGGTTAATATCCAAATCGGAAATAACAATATCAAATCTATCCAGTTACGAGTTGATCAACTAAAAGCTGAAAACGAACGGACGGCTGAAGTTTTAGTAGGACAAATTAATGAAGTCAAAGATCAACAAGTCTTAAGTGCCAATGCTCTGAAAGCGCGTGTAGCAGTTTATGAAGCTCAACAAAGACAATACGCACTTGGGTTAATATCGCTTCAAACATTAATGCAAACTCAGGTTCAATTGACTGATACCTATGTTTTAAATATTAAGTCAGACCTCGACCTTAAAATGCAACGATTAACATTGATGCGTTTAACGATCGATGGAGATTTTTCTGAAATCAAAGGTTGCCGAGAGGGTGCTAGTCAATTGAGCAATAAATCGATTTTTCACCGAGAAAAAGCTCAATCGCTTGATGATCTTTGTAGATAATTAAAATCCGAGAATATCGACGTAAGTGACACCTTTAGCAAGGGATGAAGATGATTTTGCTCTTTGTCCCTTGATCATCACTTTACCTGCAGTGAATAGAGCTTTTAGTGCTCCTCGAGAAATTATTTTTAGATTAGCGTTTTCATTTTGCTCTCTACATGCTGCAAGTAGGACATTATCCATTCTGCTTTCTGGGAAATCGAGTGTTAAAATAATGCGTGCGGAATTGGCCGGTTTTGCTGGTATATGATCTGTCATGACATTGCTCCTAATCGAATTTGATTTTCTTATGTCACTAAGAGTCACTAATGTCACGAAAAAAAGCGCACAACGCTCGTTGTGCGCTTAAAACAAAAGAAAATGTGAATGATTATCGCGATTTTCTTGTGCTTGAAGTATCTGTTTTGTTTGGTGTCGCTGTCGGTTTAATAGAAGATTTTTTGTCCATATCTTCTTTACCTGGCATACGTCCTTTTTTGTCAGCTGATGAATCTTCCATGCCTTTTTTTTTGTCTTGAACCATATAATCCTCCTTGGGTTTAATGAACAAACTTTGAATAAGCATGTTTAATGCCAAATGATTTATGCCTAATTATCTATTCAGGAGTTATATTTTGAGGCAAATTGGGAATTAGTCATTTAATTATGAGGCAAGATGGCTTAAATTTATCTCATGGTTGAAAAAGAAAATTCTAATAATCATTCAAGAACTGTTCACTGTGAAGATGCAGTTGAGTGGCTTCATCATTCTCCCGTTTTAGAAGGCTGCTCTCTCGTAGCATCCATGCCAGATATATCTGAATTTCATGGGTATACACTAGCGGCCTGGAAAGAATGGTTTTTTCAAACAGCGAGTCTTATCTTATCTCGAACTCCTGATAATGGAGTCACCGTTTTTTATCAATCTGATATTAAAATCGAAGGTACTTGGGTTGATAAAGGATATATATGTCAAAAAGCGGCCGAAGCTTTAGGGCATGAACTTTTATGGCATAAAATTATTTGTCGCTTTAAACCAGGTCTTGTGAGTTTTGGAAGGCCAGGGTACACTCATGTGCTTTGTTTTAGCAAGGGTTTGCGGATTCATGACTTAAGCCATTCAAGTGCCGATGTCATTCCTGAAATTGGCGATAAAACTTGGGAAAGAGGAATGGGGCTAGAGGCCTGTGTCTTAATTGCTAAATTTATTTCTACTCAAACTCAAACAAAGACTCTCGTTCATCCGTTTTGCGGCCAAGGAGCGATGTTGGCCGTGGCCAATAGCTTTGGTCTCTCCGGGATTGGGATTGAGAGAAGTTCTAAGCGGGCGGAACTGGCCCGCACACTCAATGTCGATGAAGATTGGAAGAAATTCTTAAAATAATATCAATTATAGAAATTATGTATTTTTTATTTTGTGAAAAATAGGTGATTTTCTCAAATGTTTCGTGTGGCCTTAACACACCTGTAGTTACTATCGCTTTAAAAAAGCAATTGTAAAACCTGCAGAGTTAAAGTCACTGAGACAATGGCAAAGAAGAGGTTAAACTTTTCTTTGTCATTTATTATTTCTTTTAGGTATGCTCTCGAGGACTACTAAAAACTATTTTTTAAGGGAGAGCTTATGCTTTATGATTTAATTGTTTCTCAATTCACTAAAATGCTAAATAACCTAAACTTCATCTTAGATAAAGCTGCTTTATCTGCAGAATCTCGCAAATTTGAAGTGGATGTGCTTTTAAATTCAAGATTAGCACCAGATCAATTTAACTTAATTAGACAAGTTCAAATCGCTTGTGACACGGCTAAACTTGGTGCTGCTCGATTGGCCGGAAAAGATGCTCCTGTGCATGAAGATAATGAAAAAACACTTCCAGAATTAAAAGCGCGTATTGAATCAGTGGTAAAGTACTTAGGAACTTTTAAACCAGAAGATTTTCAAGGTGCCCACGAAAGAAAAATTTCACAACCTCGCTGGGAAGGAAAGTACTTAACTGGTTCTGAATATGCTGTTCAACATGCAGTTCCTAATATTTATTTTCATATTACGACTGCTTATTCTATTTTAAGAAAGAATGGTGTTGATGTCGGCAAAAAAGATTATTTAGGTGACATGCCTTTTAAGAAATAAGAAATAAAAAGCTAAATGGGCTTCTATCGGGAAGCCCTTTTTTTAAGCCAATCGTTTGATTAAGTGATAACCAAATTGAGTTCTCACGACCCCTGACACTTCTCCTGGCAAAAGTTGAAAAGCCGCTTTTTCAAAAGTTGGCACCATCATACCTTTGCCAAATTCACCTAAATGACCTCCATCTTTTCCGGAAGGGCATTCTGAAAAATCTCGTGCGAGGGATTCAAAAGCGACTCCTTCAGTGAGTTTTTTTATGAGGTCCAGCGCCTCGTGTTCCTGGTTGACGAGGATATGTTGAGCGGTCACTTTCATAGAGTTTTCCTAGTTAAGTATTTCGAATAGATCAAATTTATTTTGAGGCCAGTCACGTTGGTCATTGCAAGTTTTAATTTGGGTTAATTTAATAAAGTTTTCAAAGAGTGGACCAAGTTCTTGAGCTTGATTTGAAGAATAACGAATAGAAGCTTCATTAAATGTAATGGTTTTATCTTGACTGAGGTGACTTAAGTCAATTGTGATGAGTCCAAATGGTTCTTCATTCCATTGAAAACGTTTATTCATTAATGATCCATAAACTTTTGCTTCGGTAAAGAGTGCTTGATAATCTTTTAAGAATTGGGTTTGAGTAGAATCAAGACATTCTATCCAATTTTTTTTCCCGCTTAAAATCTTTTTGAATTCATCATTATTAATTTCTGAATTGAGTTTACAAGAATATTCTTTTAAATCTCCATGCAGGTCGTATTCGCAAATAATATTGGAATAAATAGATTCAAGCTTTTCATTTGGAAGGGACTTCTTTTTTACAGTTATTTCTGTTTTATTGGCTTTGACTCTGATCCTAATCGACCATCTCAAGGTTTCGTATGAACGTTTTTGAGTTTCGATATAATACGTTTGGAAATTTTTTTCTTGGTTGTTCGTATTGTTTTGAAGTTTTAAGTTTAGCTTTTGGATGATTGATAAATCATCATCACACAACCTAATTTGATGTTCAATATTAGGTTTTCTCCTTAAAATATCAGAAGCATGAATGATATTAAAAGAAAGAATAAATAAGATTAAAAAGGTAGTTTTCATCAAGGCATTAGACCGAAAAAACCACAAAATGTCTCGCAAAGTTTATACTTTATGAGCTTTTTTAAGAATTTCCATTCTCTAAATAGTTGGAAATTAGTTGCCTTAACCCTATAAAAATGACCATCGAAATGAATATGTAATTTGCTCATATTTTAATATTGGTCTAGGGTAGCGTTATGAAAAATACAATATTTATTAAAAGTCTCATTTTTATCAATTTAACACTTTTTACACTGCTCCCGAGCTTTGCCCAAGAAGTATCCACTTTGAGTGATGTAAGTTATAACTTTGATGAACAAAAAATGACTGTAGTCATAAATTCATTTCACTTTGCTCGCTCGTTTGTAGATTACTTTTATGAGCTTATTGCAAAAAATACTTCACAACTCTATATTGCTCAAGGTTTGTCTGCGCATTCAGGTTGGTGCGTGGGTGATGCCCATGCTGAAAATTTTGGTATTCTTTTACAAGAAAATGGAACTGGAACTTTTACTATGAATGACATGGATGATTTTGGACCATGCCCACTTGCCTATGATTTTTTTAGATTTACTGTCACTTCACGTTTAGCATTTCCAAATCTCAATATTGTTAAAATTAAAAATTCTTATCTTCAAGGCTTGAGTCAGGGAACTATGACTCCTCCACAAGCTATTATTTCTCTTTATAATCAATCCCTAACTTTAGGGCAAAAAATGGACCCGAAAAATCTTGATGGAAATAAACTTAAACGAAAAAAATCAATGGCGGAAGTGACTTCATCAATTAAGCAAATCATCATCAGTGACCTCGAGTCTCAATTGGCATTAACTCTTTCAAAAGATGAATTAAAGGTCAAAGATATTGTTTCATTTGTTAAAGTTGGTGGTGGCTCTGGTGGACTTTTGCGGTACGAAGTGCTTTGCCAAAATAGTAAAAATGAATATATCCATATGGAGCTTAAGGAATTAGCGACTCCTTCAATTTATCCTGTGGCGACTTCTATAATTCCAAATCCTGCTGATCGAATGAGTAAGGCCCTAGAGCTTGAGCAGGGTAGTACCCATTCACATTACTATAATGTTTTTTTAATTGGTCAAAAAGAAATGCTACTTCGACCTAAATTTGCTGGAAATTTAGGAATCACTTTAACATCTTTTAGTGATTCTGATAATGAGGCAATCTTAAATTACGAAGCTTTTATTTTGGGTAGAATTCATGCCAGTAGTGCGGATTCAACATACAAAGATGCATTAGAAAAATTTGATGAAAATTATTTTGAAAGCGATTTAAATAAGTTTACAAAATTTATTTCAGCCAAGTATTTAGCTATTAAGAAATAGTGTCTCAATTAACCACTCTGGATCATCGAGTGATAAATCATGGCCGGCAGTTGGGTGCTCTTGAGTTTTGGCCTTAAGGTTTAAAGCTATTTTTCTAGAACAATTGGCATTAACAAGTCGATCGTTAGTTGAGATGAGTATCTGAACTGGAACGATTATCTCTTTTTCAATTTTTATATTTGTTGCAAGTCTAAGCTGTCTTAAAAAGTTAGCTTTTGTTGTTTGGTGATTTTTTGCAAAATCACCAAAGACTTTAATATAATTCTTATTTTTATCATAAAAATTAGAAGTAATTCTAAGTATGCCTTCTTCTTGTTTGTATTCATTCGATTGAATGAGCGCTTGTATTAAAGAAAAATAATTATTTGGTTTTAATCGATCATAAAACGGCGAATATTGTGAAAGACTAGAATTAATTGCAATAACAGATTGTATATTTTGAGGATAGAGTTCGGCCCACTTGAGCGCAACCATTCCTCCTAGAGAAATTCCACAAAGTTGAATTTGATAACCCTCTTTCATGAACTGACTTTTATTTCTTAAATGATTGATAACTTCTACTGGTGAAGTCGGAGAGATTTCTTCTGAAAGTAAACCATTGCCAGGAATTTCTAAAAATTCCATCTGGGCATCAGGAAAATTTTGTTTGATTAATTCAGGCAATTGCCCCCAATGAATATTTCCTCGAGTGAGTCCTCTTAAAAAAATCCAATGCCTAGATTTCATACCATCGCTCCATTCCATCATGATAATTTTTTTGGCGAATGATCGGATCATTTTTAGACCAAGACTTATGTGAGTAAAGGGCCTTGAGTAAAAAATCAAACAACAAGTGATGGCGACGATATGTTCTCTTTAATCTATGCTCTTTTGTTGGATTAAAGATTCCTTGTTTGGAAAATAGTTGAAGAGGATTTTTCTTGACCCATGCCCATGATCCCATTTCTAAAGTAAGTGGCAAGTACATTGTGTTGGGATGACTGGCCTTTAAGTCTAAGAAAATATGATCCCAAATATCACCGTTTAAAAGATAGCCGCTAGATTGCGGTTCAATCTTATAAACATGATAAGGGTGTGTGTTTTCAAATAATGAAGTGAGAGAATTCATTTCGGCCAAATTATCATAAGGCTTTTTTGTGTATGAAAATGGAAACCAAATTCTGTCTTTCATACCAAATCCGGAATGAAAATCGATTGAGATCACACATTGACTTCTACTAGCTGAGTCGAAAAATTTTTTATAAATAGCAGCGTTTTCAACTTCTAGTTTTGTAAGGTCACCTTGATACCAAGGAAGTTTTCTTGAAAATTTTTGTCCACCTAACAAAAAGGGAGTTTTATCTATGGCCCTCACCGGAGAGTTGCGCATGAGATCGACATCGTTTCCATTGCATCTTTTAAATTTTACATAGCCCACAGGATTTACTAATGGAATGACAACTAAACGAATATTTTTAAAAAGCTCTTGAAGTGATTGATCCCAAAGAAGTCGATCGAGCGTTGTCTTTAATAAACTCCAAGCAAGTTGAGCGCCAACTCTTTCAAGGCCGTGGAGACCACCTGTTATAAAAAGAGTTGGGTGTTCTGGGTTCAGTGAGCCAATGGTAAAGCAAAAAAGGGGAAAATCTTCCCCTTTATATTTAACATTATCTAGAGTTTCAAAATGGACAAGACTTTTGAGAGGACCTTCGAGGTTCACCATTCTGCCTAATTTTTTTAAATCTTCAATCATTCAAACATTATTGAACGACTTGAAAGCGTCTCGCAAGTGAATTAGTCATATCTTCTTTTTTGAGGACTGTTAGGACGTCAATGCAGTTAAAATCTTTATCAAATGCCGGGACACTTGAGATTTTTGCTCCAAATTTTAAATAGGATTTTAAAAGTGAAGGAATCAAATTTTCAGCTTCTTTAGACTGTTTTTCTGTTAGCTGATCTCCAAGACTTGAATACCATAAATCAAAATCTGGCATTTGAAAGTTTTTAGTAGGACTCGCAATATTTTCAGTAGAAACAAAGCCCTTAAGAGTTAAATATTTATAGAGAAGTGTAGCGTCTTTTGTTGAATAGATTTTCACACTTGAGCACCCAAATAAAACATTCGCTCCTGAAATATTCATATATTCAGTGATTCCTCTCCATAGTAATGAGATAACAGCTGCTCCTTTTCGGTGTTCTTTTTGAATACAGGCCCGTCCAAGTTCCAAATGTGGTCCCTCTATTTTAAAAATTTCATCTAAGTGAAATTCTAAACCAGTATAAGACATGTTTGAGTAGCTCGAACAATTTAAGCGGTATGTACCGATAATCTTATTTGTTTCTTTGTGAATAATAATGAGGTGATCAAAATGAGAATCAAATTTATCGACATCGACACCTGACTCATCCAAATTTTGAAATTCTTGAAAAAAAACCTCATGTCTCAGTCTACAACTTTCTATTAATTCTTCATGGGTTTCTGCTGTTTTTAATAAATAAGAACCAGAATTAATTGTTAGGCTTATTTTTGGTTGAAATTTATAAACTCCGTTCCATCTCAGGACGGTGTTTTCTTTGATTTCTTTTGCCCATGCGATCATACAATTCTCCTGAGTATTTATTATTAAAAATAGTTTTTATAAAATTAATGGCCGTTAGGTATGTTTGATTAACATCATCAAAACAACCGATCTGAGGGTTAATTTCCACAATATCCATGGAAGTTATTTGGGCGTGTTCTAAAAGTTGCTCACTTAAAACAATTAAATCTTTTGGGGTTAGTCCATTTGCGACTTGAACTCCTGTGGAAGGAGCAAAGTTTGGATCCATACTATCTATGTCAAAACTAATATGAATGGGGCGTCCTGAAGTGATGGCCAAGATTTCTTTAGCAATATTGAGTATTCCTTTTTTTGCGATATCTTTATTAGTAAAAGTTTTAATATTAAGTTCTTCGATAATTTGAGCTTCAAATGGATCGATATCTCTTAAACCAATATAAATAAGTTTTTTAGGGTCTAATTTTTTTTCGATCCAAGGAATTGAATCATTTGAAATATTTTTTAAATTAAGTAGAAATGCTAGAGGCATTCCATGAAGATATCCAGTGAGAGATTCACATGGAGGATTTAAGTCTGCATGGGCATCAATCCAAAGGACATGGCCGTCATCATAATGATTTATAAAAGCTCCAACTGTTGCAATGGCAATGCTGTGGTCGCCTCCCCAATTGAGAAGTGGAATTCCAGATTTAAGTAGTGCTAATGTTTTAAGGTATGCTTCTTTGTATCTCATCCATTGAATTTTAATAAAATCGTCAGTTGAGAATATTTTTATTTGAGGACTATTTGTTTGGGCATCAATATCACCCTGGTCAATCAATTGAATGCCATTTTTCAATAGTAAGGAGAAATAGTTTCGCGCAAAGATGCTCGATTGAGATAGTCCTGATTTAGACTGCCCAACTTCAAAACTTATTCCCGAAAAGTTTATTACTTTTACCATCTGTCTTTAACGGTATTGTAATTATCTAGTTTTGTAATGTTAGGCTTTGGTTATTCATCCCTAACAAAATCTTGAAATGAAAGCCCTATGGTCTGTAATAAATACTCATTTGAACCTATTTTTTATTGATCTGTTAGGATTTGGTTATGACAAAGTTATGGACTAAACCATTCACTATTTTATTAAAGGCAGGGCTTTACTTTAGCCTTATCTGGTCATGTTCTAGTAAGGCGAAAGTCTATGATTTTACTGAGGATAATCAATTAACACTCTTAGAAGATGCTAGGGCCGCAGTGGACCTAAAAATTGAACTCGTTAAGAGTGCCCGCCATCATATCCATATAATGACCTATTACTGGGATAAATCGAGCTATCCTATGGTCCTAATCAATGAACTTAGAAAAGCTCACGACCGTGGTGTTGATGTGAGAATTATTTCAACCTATATTCCAAGTTTAGCTGTGGATTTTTGGAGAAAAGCAGATAAAGAATTATTCACAGGGTTTGATCAATCCCTTTCAAAATCAACCCTGGCCTATCTTAAATTTACTCCAGGAAGAAAAGAATCAATTACCAATAATATTCATGAGAAAATATTTTTAGTCGATGGTGAAAAAGCAATAATTGGCGGAAGAAATGTTTCAGATAATGATTACCGAGCAAAAGATTTAGAAGTATTGTTAGAAGGCCCTGTAGTTAATCAAATCCAAACTCATTTTCAAAAAATGTTTACATTTGTAAGCGACTTAAAAATTGACAAATCTTGCCAAAGAGGAACTGAAGAATTTCAATCAAATTGCAAAACAAAAATACTCCAACTCAACTTTAAGTCTGATGACGATCGATTTTTTCCTGAACAGCCAAAGTTTAAGGGGGGAGCACGTGCTCGTATTTTGACTAACGAAGTCCTTTTTGATCAACACTTAACAGGAACTAAAGGTGATGCTCGGTTTGAATTTAAAGATGATATAATAGATACTGTCGTAAAAATAAATTTTAACAAAATGAGAGCTTATAATTATTTTATTATTCCAACCGAACGATACAAAAACTTTTTATTGAAAAACTTAGCGTTGGGAAAAAGTATAGATATCATGACTAATAGTATGGTCTCTGCAAGTGCAATCAGTGATAAAGGTTATAAGTTTGGTCTACCTGAAATGCGTAACTTGGTCAGTCAGGGGTTAAACCTGTTTCAATGGCTTGGAACAAAAGTTGAGGAAGGAAAAGACAAACTCTTTTATCTTCATGAAAAAGTAATGTTATTTGATGATGACCATGGAATCATTGGTTCACATAATTTTGGAGCAGGAAGTACTTCTGTTAGTAGTGAGATTGCTATCGAATTTTATTCTGCGCCGGTCGTTGGAACTTTAAATGCCATTTTCGATCAAGAAAAAGAATCAAACGATATTACTAAAGTCGCGACTATTCCTATGCTAGATGAAGAAATAAAAAATAACCGCACAATGATTCAATTGCTTCACTCTGCGGTTTTTAGGAATTTCGTTCAAGAAGTCTATTAATTTCAATAAGAGTTACAAATTTGTCGATTCAGGAGTGATGATTATATCAACTCTTCGGTTTTTTGCCCGACCTTCTGCGGTTTTATTTGTTGTAAGGGGCTTTTGATCCCCTAAACCAATCGTTTCAATTTTATACTCAATTCCACCACCATTAGCTTCTAAGTAATCTTTAACTGCTTTTGCTCTTTGAGCTGACAAGCGGTTATTTATTGTTTTTCCACCGATTGAATCTGAATGACCCTCTATCGTGATTTTTGAATCAACACCAAAGTCTTTAACAACTTTTTCAACTTTAGAAAGTAAGGAGTAGTTACTACTATTAATGGTGGCTTTTGAGCTCGGAAACTCAATTCCTTTTAATCGAATTAACAAGGCATCTCCTTGTCTGAAAATTTCAGCCTCATTTGAAGTGAAGTTTTTTCGAGCTTCCTCGAATTTATCATTATACTTTTTTTCTTCTACGAGTTTTTCATTTTGAGCTGTAAGTTGCTCTTTAGTCATCGCTAATTCATTTTGAGCTTCTTTTTCTCGATCGAGAGCACTTTGAGTCGTTTTTAGTTCCTCTTCAATAATGTCAGCTTTTGTTTCATTAAATTTTGATTTTTCTTGAGCATCTTCAAGGGCAATTGCCATTTCTTCTGTTGAAATTTTAGCTGTGTTTTTTGCTCTGAAGTTAATATTATATACTCTATAGGCAGCAGCTTTAGTATTCATTGCTCTTACCTTTATTTCTGCAGATTCTTCGGGATTTAATTTAATAAAATCGATTGTGTCTGCAAGTTGTTTTTCAGCAATGGCCAATGTTCTCGGTGCGTATTTGTCTGCTTTTTCAAGTTTAGCTTTTGATATGACATCTCGGCTTTCGCCCACAGTTTTTTCTATGATTGCCCTTAATTCTAAATCTTTATACTCAGACTTGATAATTGAGTGAGATTCTAATTCTTTTTGAGTGACTTTAATTCCACCACTTTTTTTAGTTAGCTCTGATAATTTAGCATCAATCTTTTTAAAATCGCGACTAAAGTATCTATCTGCTTCTGCCTTTTTTGCCATTTCTCTTGCCGTAATGATATCAGCAACATTTTCTCTTGATAATTCTGCAACAGTGTTGGCGTTGTTTAGATAAGCTTTTCCCGATGCAATGGAATGCAAAGTCTTTTTCGGGTCTTCTCCATTTAGAAATTTCGATTTTGCTTCTTCTAAATTAGCCTGCGCTTTTTGAAAATCATTAGGAGATAGAATATCAACTTGTTTGTCTTTTGCACTTTGAAGATCGCGCTCAAGATTACTGATTTCATTTGCAGGAGCGGCGGTCGAGGGAAAATCTTGGACTATAACTTTAGAACTGCAGGAAATTGTACCCACGAGAAATGTACATAAGGCTAAGTTTTTTAGTGTAAGTGGTTTTTTATTCATAGTATTTCCTTTAACTTTGAGTATTAATTGTTTTTTCTCAAAGTCAGGATTGCAAAAAGAATTCCATAGGTAAATTAATAGAGATGAATATGATAAAGTACTAGATTTTTTTGTGAGTTAAAAAAGGATTTAGATGTAATTTCTAATTCGTTAATGTTTTCAATTAAAATTGAATCACCATTAGATATTTCCATTCTATTAAAAGAACAATTGTCTCCTTTTGCCAAAAAAAATAAATGTTTTCCAACTGATAGTTTATAAATTGTGGTTTCTGAAAGCGTCATTATGTTTGTAACAACTTTAATTTTTTCTTTATTATAAATAATACCAAGATCAACTACTGTTTCTTCTTTTAACAACTCACAATAAATATTTTCTTCACCGGAAAAAATAAAAGGGGAATTGGGATTTAGGATTGACTCATTAAGCTTAACTCCAGCTCCTTTCCAAATAATTAGTACTCTTTCAAATTTTGGAAATTTTGAAAAGGTACTTGATTTTGAAATTGTAGCAGAACTAATTCTCCACCAAAAATTACTTTCGGCTAAAGTTGCTTCAATTGGAAAAATGGCAATTTGAGAAGTTGTACCATTACCATTTTTCCATTTGCTAATTTGATAGTTGTTTTGAATAAGTGGAGTAATCATTTTGTAATTATAAACTTCTATGTTGATATTACTCACAATTATTTTGGTTTTATTGGCGTATTGAAATAGTCGGTTAAGCTAACTATGAGTTTGATTTCATAATAAAATATATGAAAATATTATATTTCATTTCCCTAATCAAATAAAGGCCGTGTAAAATTTTAGTATGAAAAACAAAACTATTGATACAAAAGCTTTAAAACCTCACTGGGGAAATATTATTGGCATTGCTGTCATTCATATTCTCGCAATCGCAGCGATTCCCTTTTTTACATGGAAAGCCTTTGCGGTTTGCATGTTTTTATTTTTTGTTATTAGCCCAATAGGAGTCACACTGACATATCACCGTTTGCTTAGTCATAGAGCATTCAAAGTTCCTCAATGGTTTGAATATGTCTTAGCGACTTTTGGAGCTCTGTCAGGCCAAGGACCAGTTTTACTTTGGGTAGCCGAGCATAGATTGCATCACCGATTTTCTGATTCACAAAAAGATCCGCATAGTGCTCGTCATGGTGGTTTCTGGTGGTCACATGTGACCCATCTTTTTTATCATAAAGAATTTGAAGACGACCAAAAACTATGGGGTCGTTATATTCCAGACTTAACATGCCACTCTTACTATCACTTTTTAAGTAAATGGAATTTTGCAGTTGCCCTTTCAATTGCTCCTGTTCTTTTCTTAATGGGTGGATGGTCTTTTGTCATGTGGGGATTGTTCATGAGAATAGCTCTTATGTTACACGTCACATGGTTTGTTAACTCAGCGACTCACCGTTGGGGATACAGAAATTTTGATACTAAAGATGATTCAAGTAATGTTTGGTGGGTAGCTCTATTAGGAGCTGGTGAGGGATGGCATAATAACCACCACGCTCAATCAAACTGTGCGGCCCATGGACGTATGTGGTGGGAGTTCGATCTTACTTGGCAATTAATAAAGGGATTGGAGTTTGTTGGTTTAGCTTATGATGTAAAAAGACCTGTTCCAGTTAAACAAGTTAAAGCGCAAGAAATTGACAATGCTGTTGAAGTGACAACTGATCAATATGGAAATCAATTTATTGATTATCAAGAAGAAATCGAGTTATTAGCTAATGTCGTTTAATTTTATAATGTTATTAAAAAAAGCTAACCAATTTTAAAATAGTATTTAAATTGGTTAGCTTTTTTTTAATTATTTTCTAAGAGATTGGTATTTTTGAAAAGCTGGTCTATCAGAAATTGCTCCAAGCCAAGCATCAATATTTTTATATTGTTTTAAATCCACTCCGATCATTGGACAAATACTAACGACACTTTGAGTATTAATATCACCAATGGTGAACTGATCCCCAGTAAGATATTTTTTTCCTTCAAGTGAGTTGTTAAGTACATTTAAAAGATCAGGTAGTTTTGCTAGATTTTCTTCAATGACAGCTTGGTCACGTTTATCATCCGGCATAAAAACTTTTTGAATAAAAACTTCGATAATTGGATCTTGCAATTCAGAACTTGCCCAAAAGCTCCATTGAAGGGAAAGACCACGTTCTTTTGAAGTCATTCCAAGTAATTCTTTTTTATAGTTATCAGCTAAGTAAAAATTAATGGCCATAGATTCAAATAGTGTGACATTGCCATCGATTAATGCAGGAACTTTTCCCATAGGGTTAATTTTTAAATACTCAGCAGATTTATGTTCTTTATTTCTCATATCAACATCTTTTAAATTATAAGGAACCCCAACTTCTTCTAATGTCCAAAGGCATCGACCTGCACTTGTTCTTGGGCTTCCATAGAGAGTAATCATAATTATTCCTTGTTTTGTATATTAATAAGAGTTCTAAAGTTACCAAACTTGTCTATTTTCGTCTAGGCTATTGACCGAGTAAAAAGGTTTAGTTGATTTTTTAATGAGATTTCGCCAAATTTCCGAAAAGTTAATATTAATTAATCGACACAACACAGAGAGAAATCATGGAACCAATGTCTAATAGTAAATTTAATATGTGGAGATCTTGTATTGCAGTTGTTCATTTAGACAAACTAGTCACCAAAGAAGAACGTGAATGGGTTGAAGATAGAATCAAAAATCTACCACTAAGTAATGACCAAAGATTAATCTTGATTGCCGACTTAGAAAATGGATTAAATTTTGAAGAGTCCTTCAAGAAAATTACAGATAAAAAAGATTTGGCATTTTTATTAAATACTGTGCGTGTTATTGGTTTTCTCGATAAAGATTTTTCAGAAATTGAAAAGAATAATTTTAACAAACTTGAATCGATAGTACTTAAGGGAATCGATTTGAAAGCAATCGAGTCACAAGTTGAAGAAATGGAAAAACAATCTTATCATGAAGATGAAATTTACAAAGACTACAACCGGGCATCAGTCTTTGAAAAAATTCACCATTCTTTTATGCGACACTTAAATCCTGGAGATTATAAATTTCCAGATAAAAAATAGGACCAATATGAAATTATTTAAGATATCACTAACATCAATTATTTTTCTTCTGATTTCCACTCCCTCGTTTTCATGGGATTCAGCTCAATATAAAAAAATGTCTCCAGCAGACATTAAGAAAAAATTAACGGCGATTCAATATGAAGTGACTCAAAATGAAGGGACTGAGCGCCCTTTTAGAAATGAATATTTTGATAATCATCAAGTTGGAATATATGTGGATATCGTTTCTGGTGAACCACTTTTTAGTTCAAAAGATAAATATGATTCAGGTACAGGCTGGCCAAGTTTTTCAAAGCCTTTGGTCTTTGATAATATAAAAACAAAAACCACTAGAAGCTTACTAGATAACCGGACTGAAGTTAGAAGTAAGTGGGCCAACTCTCACTTAGGTCATGTGTTTAATGATGGCCCTGCACCGACTGGACTTAGGTATTGCATGAATTCTGCTTCAATGAAGTTTATCCCTAAGGAAAAATTAAAAGCGAGTGGCTATGGAGAGTTTGAAAAACTTTTTGAAATGAGTAAATAATGTTATTCTTTTATACACTTCTTAATTAATAAAGCTTTAACTGCATCTCTTTGTTCAAAAGCGCGCTCAGAAATTTCGTAATACCCCAGACCCAATTTATCATTTTCATTGATCGATAATCTCTTTATTGCAGCACTCGAAAGTCGAGTCCCTTCACCTTGTCTATCTAGTAATATTTCTAAAATTGATTCACAGCTTTTATTATTAAGAGTCTGAATTAAGTCAGCAGTGTTGCTAAATCGACCATTTTCACTTGCAGATACTGCAAATGATAAAGAAAACAAGCTTATTACTAGAGTGATAATTTTCATAAATAAATCCTTTCGTTTTTTTGTATTTCACAATATTTATTTTGAATTATAACTTCATTTTTAAAAAAATAGTGAAACAGTGCAATATTTACAGGTTTATAAATAAGACATTTAAACCTTAAAAAAATCTAAGGTTAAACAAAAAACATCTTCAGGCTCAGTCTCTTTAACCGTTTCTGATACTTTTTTTATAAGTTCAACCATTTCTTCTCGTAAAAATTCAAAATCCTTATTTGAAAGTGAAAGTGGGGCGGTAAAAGTTAAATCCAGTGGAGAATTCTGATCCATTTTTTGGATTGATTTAATTCTCCAATTAGCATGATGTTGCTTTAAATGAGGAGATGTCTTTTCTAAATGAGTACGACTGACATTTTGATAATATTTTCCTTTCTCCATCCGGCATAAACCAGATTTTAGCAAAAATTCAAGAATTTCACTTACTTGTTTTTTTTCAATCCCAAGTCTTTCACTAATGTCTTCGCGAGTTTTACCGCCTGTTAAAGACGAGCAAATCCTAATAGCTGAATATTGCCAAGAGGAATAAAAAATAGATTTCTCTTCTTCGGATAAAACTTTATCTTTTACAACTCTCTCAGATAAATTTAGTGAACGAACCTTTAGTTCTTCGCGCTTTTTATGAAGTCGATCTTTATAAACTTTATTATGAGTTGAACTAATTTGATGAAGTAGAAAAATATAATCATTTTCAAGTTCGGATAGACTCAAACATTCTCCTAGAAGGAAAACTTGCTCGTCAGTGAATTGCCTATTGCCTCTAAAAATTTGACTTAATAGCGTGGGATGAATATTGAGATATTCAGCAATCCTTTTCTTCTCGCCACGCTTTAACTCAGTATTATTTTCAATCTCATTTTGAATAAAATGGTTAAAATCGGAATAATTAAAAACTGACCATTTTTTCATAGTTTCAAGCCCTTGAGAGTGTTTGTTTATGAATGTGTAAACTATAGCATGATTTATTTATAAATTAAATGATGAGTTATTTTTATATTCTGTTATATTGGCCCATCAAATGCAGAACTAGTGAAGTAGAGCATTATTTGGAGTTAGTTATATGAAATCATTTATGATTATTTGTTTATTTTCAATACAGCTGTTCATTTTGTCTACGGCCTTTGCGGGTACGGGGGGCTCAATGGATGGTGGTGGAGGAAGCTATGTAGTTATTGATGGAAAGGTTCAGATCGCTGATCCTTATTATGCTGGACGCCCTGCCAGTAGTATCGATCAAATAACAAAAGCTGACTTGAGTAGTTTTCCAAAGGAAATTAAAGATTATATAGATCAAACAGGAACTAGTTTATCACTTGTGTTTAGTGATAAAGTTTTTGATAACAAAATTGCCAAATTCTTTTCCTTTGTATCTAGTCGCAATTATTTCCTGGTTCCAAAAAATAGAGAACAGAACGTTCCTTGCGAAAAATATCTTCCGGTTCTCAATATTAAAGTTGATGAACATTTTCAATTTGGATGTACGTTTGGAAGTGATACTTATTTATTCATTGATAAATTTTCTCGAGGATCTATTGAGCAACAAGCATTGGCGTTAGTACATGAATCTCTTTGGGCTTTAGCAGTTGAAAGTGTTGATCAAAAAACGATTGCTGATTTTGTAACTTGGACGCCAGTCTTGGTCAGTCGTGCTTTAGACCAAAGTCTAAAAAAAGATCAATCATTAATGCCCGAAGTGGAAATTGAAGGAATGAAATCATTTATTAATGCAGCAGTGGCATTAAATTTATTAGGAGAAAGTCCTGATTGGAATTTATACACTATAGTTTCAGGAGGAGCAGTTGTTCAAACAAGTGCTATAGATTTTGATCTGGAAAATAGTTTTCTTGGCATTGGAACATTGATTATGTCTTTGAAAAAATTGAATACGATTCCACTTGTTAAAACATCATTGCTGATTAAGAATAGTCGATTAGCAAATGTAATTATTTCCTCAATTGGTGATTTGCAAATTCAGGACAGTGAATTAACAAATTCTCTAATTAGCGTTAATGGCTACGATACTAAGAGTTTAAATATAATTAAAGAAAGCACAATTATTGATAGTTTGATTTTTTTACGAGAGTCAATAATTGGTAAAAGTAATATTACAAAGTCAAAAATATTTGATGGCGCTTTGATTTCCAATTGCAATTTCAATGAATTTGAATTTTGGCCACATTATTCTCCTGGTAATAAAATAAAAAGTAAGTTTGACCATGTTAATATTAAAAAATCATATTATTCAGATCAAAATTATGAATTTTCAATTATAAATTATGCAGATATTTCAGATTCAAAAATTTCACGCATAATGATCAATGGCGAAGAAAATTCGAGAGTTCAATTATTAAATGCTCGTTTAGGTTACAATGAAACGAATTTAACTATTGAAGCTGGTAGCAAGATAGATCGAATAGATGTGGAATGGGTAACTGCAAAAATGGTTCATATTGATCGCAATTCTAATTTATTCAATGTTTACGTCAGGGGAGGCTCTGGGGTATTGAATTTTGAAGCAAATACTACAATTCGAGGGGCACAAATTGGAATGTCTTATAATTCTTCAAGTTGTAAACAAGACGTTGTCAAATTCTATATTGGCAGCGATAAAAAACCCACAGTGTATGAAAATATTAGAGTTGATTTAAAACCAAGTATTTTCAACTGTTCTAAAAGATATGCGCCTTAACTATCTTGTAAATGGTCAGATAAGTATAAAGTCAGAAGAATAATAAATAATTGAGTATAAAATTTGAAAACCTAATTCGTATGAAAGATACATTAATCAATTCGATTTTTGTGGTACTCCTGGTAGTGTTGGCAATACCGGAAATACATGCTCTGTGAAATCAGTATAAATATATTTTTGTGCCTTTAATTCATTACTTAGTCTAATCTTTCTTTCTAGGTCATGGGCAATATTATAAGCATTAAGATAGGATTCCATATCTTTTGCCGAAATATTTTTATCCTTCCAGCTTTTTATAACGTTTTTATTAATATCGTAATCGTATCGCTGTTGTCCTTCTGCAAAAGCTCTTTCAATTTCAGCTTTGACTCGAATACTAAAGTTTAAAGCGGCCGTATCATTGGCCATACAGGGAAGATTTAGAAATATTAGAAAAAATAAAATTGGTATACTCATTCTTATTCTCGTTTTTAAATATTAAGCGAAGGGCAGCTCTCGAAACTTAATGGCCTTATCATTTCATTAAAAATCATAATTGATATACTAACTAAAATTTCTAAATTTAATCCGAAATAATGTTAAAGGTTTGATTTTGTGTTGGAAGTGGAGAGTTTTTAATATTTTATCCTACTTTAAAAATTGGCAGAACCTTTATCTATTGTAGAAACTAAACTAATCGTACATTTAACGAAAGTGACAGAATGTATACAAAACTGTCGGTGATATTTTTAGACATTAATTTCTTAAATTGTTAAAAATTAAAAGTCACAAAAATTAAGAGAGGTTTTTATGAAAAATTTTATCGTTTTTCTTGGATTGTTTTCAAGTTCAGCATTCGCTTCTGAATGTGAAAAAAACATATTAATGAGATTGAATCAAGATCCAAATATTAAGCTAGTTAAAATGTTAGAGTCTTATACTTGTGGACAGTCAGCATGCGCAGTTACTTATGAAAATGATACTTATCCAAATGCTAATTCAAAAATCCTAGCATTTCTCGACTTGAATAAAAATATGCATGTTAATTGGGTACCGGTTAATGGCGATAAAGTATATGGATATGAAAGATTTGATGGGAAAAAACTTACATATATAAGTACTTCTGGTGTGGGAAATGAAAAAATAATAATTGATGCCTCAATTGAAACACCACGCGATTCAATATTTTGGCCTCCACATAAAGTTTATTATCAAGAAACTTTTAATTGTCTGAAAAACTAAAGATAAAGCCTAAGTTATCGAACCGTACAATAGTAAAGTGCTGGATAGGTTGAAAGCCAAACGAATAAAAAGCGATTGAGTCCAAAATTGAAAACATTATTCAAATGAAAAAGAAGGCCAAGAATTAGCCAGCACAATACAAAAATTGATTTATGCTGAAATAAAATAAATGGAAAACTTAATTCAAATAGAATTATTAGCCATGAAACTATAAAAGCTAAATATTTATGTTTCAAAAGATTTTTGATGATTAATGGTGGCGCGTAATTGGGAGAGTGGATAAATACCACGAGTGCTTCACCTGTTCTCCAATCTGATCTTTTAATTTTTACTAATCCCGCCATAAAGTAAGAAGTGACTGATTGAAGTGAAATAATCCATAAGATTGGCCTTGCCAATAAATGATCTGGTGCCAGTGACTCAATACATAGTGCTAGTATTACGATCAAGGTCATATAGTCACTTCCACCATTAAATGATCCTCTAAATCTTTGCGATACTAGAAATGTTGAAAATAGAATTAACCAAGACAGTAACATGTGTGGCACAAAAGAAAATGTTGTAATAAAAAGTCCAATGAAAATAATTTTCATCCATAAAAATGTTACAAAAATAGTTTCTTGAAGAAAGAAGTTTAATCCTTGTTGAAATGGTTTTTGTAGGTAGTAAAAATCGTTTCTAATAGTACTCCACCGCCAAATTCCTTTTTCACTAAAGCTTGATTGTAGAAGTAAGTACTCAATGGTTTGGATGAGTAGGGCTCCTCCAATAATACTTTGAATGAATTGAATCGCCATTGCCGAATTCATTCGTTTATCTCCGTTAAAGGCGATATCAAAATGTCATCTAGAACTTGAAAGTTAAAATTATCAATATATTCAATATTGCTGATTTTAAATTGAAAATATTCTGCTTCAGCTGATAATTGCAATACTTTAAAGCGTGCGAAGTTAACGGTCGTTTTATAAGTTACAAGTTTGTGAAAGCTTTTTGTTTCATCTTCATCACACAGTGTAAGCTCTCCAAGAAGTTGTTGAATATGTGAGTGGAAAGCTAAGTAGAAATTCCCTTGTGGGTTTAAGAGAAAATGAAACCATTTTGTCTTTGGAGGTGGATAAGCGACTTGCCAATCACTTAGTGTCTCATTGTTTTGGGTGCGAATTAAAAGCACCGGAGTATTCACACTCTCATCAAAAAATTTCCATGAAGGAAAAAAAGCTTTAAAGAAATTGAGTGTCTTATTTTCTATGGCTGGAAATTTAATCAAAGAAAAAACGATGATCAAGCCAATATAAAGTATCAGTGGAAAAAAATTACCAATCAATGGGTTTATAATCTTTTAAAAACTGTCCACACCAATGTTTACCAGAATTAATTCCATCAATGAATGGATCACAAATTCGAGCGGCACCATCAACAATGTCTAATGGTGGTTGAAAGTCATGAATGGCTTGTTTCATATTAGATATTTCAGCTGGATCTTCATCAGTCACCCAACCTGTATCAACGGCATTCATGAAAATTCCGTCTTTAGCAAAATCTGAGGCCGAAGTATGAGTCATCATATTAAGTGCAGCTTTGGCCATATTGGTGTGAGGATGGCGGTCTTCTTTTTTAAAGCGATAAAATTTTCCTTCCATCGCTGTGACATTTACAATATGTTTTTTGCCAGTGTAGTCCCGTCTCATCATGCCTACTAAGCGGTTGCAAAGGACAAAGGGAGCAACTGCATTGACCAATTGAACTTCCAACATTTCAGGAGTTTCAATTTCACCTAAACGAAGCCGCCAGCTATTGGTTTTTCTGAGGTCAACTTGTTGAAGATCAGCATCGAGCTGGCCTTCAGGAAAAACTTCAGAAGCCACTAAAGAGTTATCGTAGCTATAAGGGACTTGTGAAAGTTCGGCCGAAGCGCGTATTCCAATCCCAGGTCCATCTCCATGCCATGTAACTGGCAAGGCTTTTTCAGAAGTTATATCTCCGTGAGTGATTTGATTTAATTCTGATTTAAAGTCTTGGTGATTCTTTAAAATAATTTGGGCGTTTGCTGGAATATCATGAAAATTAAGTAATTCATTTTCCATTAAGTGTTTATAAAAGCCAGGAGGTCTTCTCACTGTTTGAGCAGCGTTGTTAATGAGAATATCTAGGCGGTCAAATTTATGTTGAATAAAGCTGGCAAAAATTTCAACCGATGGAGTATGGCGAAGATCAAGGCCGTGAATATGAAGGCGCTCACTCCACTCAGTAAAATCTTTTTCTTTAGCAAACCGTATGGCCGAGTCCACTGGAAATCTGGTTGTCGCGATGACTGTGGCCCCTGAACGAAGCATCATCAAAGTGGCATGGTACCCAATTTTTAATCGAGAGCCAGTTATAAGTGCTACTTGATTTGTGAGATCAGTTCCTTGAAATCGTTTGTGGTAATTAAAATCGCCACACTCTTTGCACATTGTATCGTAGAAAAAATGCAGCTTAGTGAACTCAGCTTTGCAGACATAGCAGTTTCTTGCTTTGTCGAGTTCTGGAGCTTCTGTGTATGCTTTATCACTTTCTATTTTTAATTGCTCTGGGGCCATAAATACGGCCGACTCACGCGCACTTCTAATGCCGGTGTAAGCTCGCTTTAATCTATTTTGTTCGACCATTTGCTTTTGGCGATGAAACTTCACTTCTTTTTGGCGTTTTTTTATTTCTTTTTTATCTGGTCTAGAAATTCTTCCAGCAGCAGTGAGTAGCGCTACTCTTTGCTCTTCAGTGAGCTCGGCCAAGTAATCACTATGGGCGACTATGGTCTCGAGGACCGATAGACATTTGATTATATCATCAACTGAAATATTTTTTTGGGGGCTTTTAGTTTCATCGTTCATAAGTGGCTAAATAACATAGAGCGTACTCTATTTCAATGCTGGAGTTCTAGCGTTGGTTATGTACCCGCTAATACCTCGGAATTCCACAATTTATCGTGCGAGTTTTTTTCACTATGCTAAACTTTTCTTATGAAGATTTTTTCAATTCTCTGGATTTTATTTGCCAATATGCTTTTGACGTCAGCTGTTGCCTCTGAGTCTATTGGATATTATTCCAACGGTAGTCTTAAAAATGCCAAAAGTGTCTTTGAAAAAAATATTCCTATTCAAAAACTTTTTGTTTCGCGAGATAGACTCTACACAAGTGAGGAAATGCATGAAGCACTTACACTTGCTTCTGAATTTATAAAAAATCAATTTCCAGATTCTGAAATTCTACAAGTGGGTGACCTCTCGATGAAAGAAGGTGGTCTCGCAGAAGGACATTCAAGTCATCAAAATGGATTAGATGGCGATATTGTCTATTTACGAAAAAATCATTATGTCCAATCTCCGAATGCTATGGATTGGGATGAAGATTTTGTCATTGGAGCTAGTAGTGTTTCAAAAAATTTTAATACAGAAAGAAATTTTGCACTTCTAAATTACTTAGTGCACAACACTCCAGTAACTCGGATTTTTGTCGACCAAGCTGTAAAAAAAGAACTCTGCGTTTATGCCTTAAATAATGGTGAAATCAAAAAACCATCGGTTATTGAAACTCTAAGAAGACTCAGACCTCAAGACTTACACCGTACTCATTTTCACATGCGATTAGAATGTCCAATAAATGATCATAATTGCATACCTCAAAGTAAGCCAGGAGAGGGAAGTGGCTGTGATGAATTATCGATTCAAATAGAAATGGCCCAAGACGATCATTCTTGCTGAAAATGGCATTCGATATTTTGGGAAATTTTTTCAATAAGATGTAAACCTTGAATGCCCATTAATTGATTATTTATATAATGGAGAAATAAAGTATTATCTTCGTTAACCTGCTGATTAATACCTATTTCATTATAAAGAATTTCGCCGTTTTTTTCTACATCTAGCTTTTGTTCTAAATTTTTATAAAGTTTTCCTTTTTGGTGAGAACTTTTTTCAATCAACGTGGGGATTTCGGGTTTATCTTCTCTATAGACGAGGTAAGTTTGGATTTCTCCTTCATCGCTATCTTTAATAAAATAACGGAGGCGATAAATAATTTGATCGATTTGAATATGTTTATTTTCAAATCGAATCTCTAGCTTTAGGCCCAGCTTATTATTTGTTTTTTGTAATTGGTCAAAATGTTGATAAGTAACTCTTAATTCATCACAAATGGTTTGTTTCGAATTTTCAAAATTTCGACTTTTCGATTTTGTTCCCTCAAGTTGGATCAACTTAGGAGGTGAAGATGTATTCAAAAAATTTAAATTTCTTTTACCCGCAAAACTAAGATGGGCAAATTTCTGAAGGCCATAATACCCAAGGCCTATGAGTATAATCATAAGTACAATGAGTAATTTCGATTTAAATTTTTTACTTTTAATCGTCAAAATCGATTAATACCAACTCTTACATTTTGTTTTAACAGATGTTTTATCTCCCCAGCGAGCTTCAACATTGTCGTTGGGATGACTTGATAATGACCCATTAGACATTCGTTTCCAAAGATTAGCGAGATCAAGACTTGCACCAACTTTATAGTTTACTGGGCACGCACTAAGTAGGTCAGTATTGGCCTGAACTTGGTTTTTAAAAATGATTTCAGAGAAATGAATAAGTTCTGAATTAGTAGTTGTAAGTACACCTTCAGCTAACGCTTCATTATAGGCAGATTGTAACTTTAGAAAAAGGTCTTTAAGGTTTTGGTCTCTTACTGGAGTAGAGTAAGCATCGAACTCTTCGTAGTTCATACATTTATTATCTGTTTCTTTTAAATGAATAAGACCTTGGTTGACGTAATCAACTCGTGCTTGTGCTTCAGTACAAACTGACTTAAATAATCGCGCTAATTTTTGAGGAGTTGATTCATTACTTGTTGCAATTGTTTTTTTCACATATTGAAAAAATCCAACTGGACCTAGTGTTGCAACTAAAGAATATTGTTCTGTCGAAGGACCTAATTCTTTAGGTATAGTTGATAAATCGCGACCTAGGAGTTCAGGCCAACGGAATTTTCTAAATCCCCAGGGATCTGTGGGAGCATTATCAAATTCTTTATCGTTGCGTTTAATAAGTGGAAGTCCTTTCTTTTTATTCGCCTGAGTAGAATAGATGACTTCAAATGTTCCAACTGGATTGATTCCAGTAATATTATAAGTGTGTCTGATAAATTTTTTAAAACGGGCCTTGATCTTGTACATAAAGACTGTTCCAGGATTGATACTTTTAATGGCCACCGGAAAAGTATCAAAGTAAGCGAGGTTTTCGGTCCCAACGCTGTCACCAATTTCATTGATCATTGCAATTAATCTTTCTTTATTAGTTGGAAGATTATCCCAATTACTTTGGCGGTTATTCAGAGACCCAGTTCCACTTCTCGAGCCTGATGGGCTGTAAATAGCAAAAGGCAGAAGGTGTTCGAAAGCAAAGATCGCTCGCAAAGCGTAGGCCGTATCTGCACAATCAGTGCTCACTCCGAAATATGGTGAACTTGGATCAGAAAATAATTTTTCATGAACTTTTGAAGACTGCATCCATTGACTATATTCATCTTCATATTGAAGACTCCAAGATTGATTATCAACCCAAACAGCAGCTTGTGAATTAAGGGCAAAACAAAGTATAAAAAAAGCACATAATTTATGAGCTAAGTTCATTAGGACTCCTGAAAAATTTTAGATAGGTGGTTGTAGTGACCTATAACTAAAAGGTCAATGAAGAACTGGAATTAGAATTTAACTTAGTGCAGAAATATAGTCAGTCACTCGGTCGATAACAGCTTGGTTTTTCAAAATGCGACGGTGGCCTAGACCCTCAGTAGTCATTAATTCAGAACCTTGCCAGTTTTGGTGAATGGAAAGTGCCGATTGATAATCTACTGCATTGTCATTTTTATCATGAATAATTAAAGCAGGAATGGTTAATCGTTTTCCAATGAGTCCAATATTTAAATCTTTTGGAGATAGGCCACTAACTTTGGTGACTTTTTCAAAAAAGAGAGAAGTTGCCTTAGGGGAAAGGTTCATTGAACGCACAAAAAATTGCACAACTCGGTCATAAAAAGCTGGACTCGCTATTAGTACTAAGCCTTTTGTTTTAAGTCCTAAATCGACGGCTAAAACACTGCAGCCGCCACCAAATGAGTGCGCGATGAGTGCTCTTGAAGTTTGGCCGGGAATTAATTCTTCTTGAGCATTTATGATAAATTGGGCGAAGTGACTGGGGTTCGTTTGAAAGCCTTCAGATTCACCATGGCCAGGGCCATCGAGAGCGATGACTCTAAATTTTTTTTCAGCCAAACTTGAAGCAAATGATGCGATTTGAGTTCCTCGACCATTCCAGCCGTGGATTAAAAGGACAATTTCTCCCTTTGGATTTCCCCATTCAAAAGCAGCTATTCCATTTTTTAAAAAATATTTTTTAGCTGTCTCATACCAAAGTTTTTCAGAACTGGGTCTAGGGGTACGAACTGGAGTTGCGAAAAAATGAAAAGCTATTTTAACAGAAAGAGAGGGGAGGTATTTTGAAAGTAGGCCAAGAATTTTAGGTAAATATTTTTTCATTGAGGCATCCGTTGGCAATTAATTCTTAAAAAGTAGCATACTATTTGTCTGAAGACATGTATAAAAAGTTATGAACAATAACCCTCTTCACGGTGTCACTTTAGAAAAAATTCTTAACGAATTAGTGGCATTTTATGGATTCCCTGAGCTTGCAAATTTAATTGATATCAATTGTTTTAAAACTGATCCAAGTATAAAATCAAGTTTAACTTTTTTGCGAAGAACACCATGGGCAAGAACAAAAGTCGAAAATTTATATATTTCATATAAAAAGGAAATCAATGTTAACCAATAACGATATTTTAAAAAAACTAAGAGTGGCCTTATCTTTTAAAGACACTGATATAATTGAGTGCTTAGATCTCGTTGATTTCAAAATCAATAAAACGGAACTTTCGGCATTTTTTAGAAGTGTCGATCATCCAAATTATAAAGAATGTGGTGATCAAGTTTTAAGAAATTTTTTAAATGGGCTAATCATTAAAAACCGCGGAAGAAGAGATGACTTCAATCCGAATGACTAAGAAAAAAAAGATTTTAATTACAGGTTTTGAACCTTTTGATGGCTCTTCATTTAATCCATCGGCCCAATTACTTGATTGGCTAAATCTTCAAACTTTTGATTTTGAAATTCATACTTTACTTTTACCAGTAAGTTTCACTCAAGCTTTTCCATTATTAGATGAGTTGACAACCAATATTAATCCAAGTGCAGTTCTCTTAACAGGTTATGCTCAGACCCGTACTGAATTGACGATAGAGCGAATTGGAATAAATTGGGTAGATGCTAGAATTCCAGATAATGATGGACTTTTATTAGAGGCCCAAAAAATACTAAATCACGGTCCTGATGGACTTTTTACAACACTGCCTGTTTTGCAATTAATTGAAATGGCAAAAAAGAGTGGATGCTCTGCTAAGGTTTCAACTAGTGCCGGAGAATATGTTTGCAATCATCTGCTCTATTTATATTTAACGAAGTATTCATTAATCCCTGGAACGTTTATTCACCTTCCAGGATCTCAAAATTATGACATTTTTTTCCAAGGTATTCACGCCATCATTTCACAAATTTAACCGACGAGAGCACCCTGATATTCTCGGAATAAATTGCCCGTAAATAGAAACACATTTTTTTTTCAACTCTCTTATAATGAAAAGTATGACGAGATTGGAGAAATAATAAATGTTTAAACTATTTATCACGGCGCTCTCATTAGTAATTTTTATTTCCTGTGCATCTGCTAAGCATTTCCCTGAAGTGAATGATCCTTTAAGCAAAGATACTTTTTCATTCCGAGAACCCACCATAAATGACATTGCTTCAAAGTTAACTTTATGGGGAACTTATTATTATCTTCCACAAATTAACGATGGATCTGGACAATATTCTTTGCGTGATATGAATAGCACCGAGTTGGGACCACGGCTTACTTTAAGAGAGTGGTGTGATTCCGCAATGGAAGGGTCTGTTCGAATTATTGATAAAAATAATAACGCGAAAACGTTTAATTATGCTGGAGTCACAACAGATAATTTAGTTGATTGTAAAAAAATATTTAAATTTGATGTCAGCCGAACTAAATTTAGAGAGGCACATGGTGCTTATGGTGATGGACTTGATCAGTATTTATTAGCTCCCTATCGCACGCTTGCAACAGACATAACTAAAATTCTCCCTGGAACTGTTCTTTATATTCCGGAGGCCCGTGGGGCAAAAATTACACTTACTAGTGGGAGAGTGATCTATCATGATGGATATTTTTTAGCGGCCGACAAAGGCGGGGCGATTAAAGATAATCATGTTGATGTTTTTATTGGAACTCACCTCACTGCTCCTTTTTTTCCATGGATAAAAAGTAATAAAGATAAAACATTTGAAGCTTTTGTTATTTCTGATAAAAAAATTATTTCAGATTTAATTGATTTGCATACGAGTAATTAAAAATCGAATGAAGTTTTTTATATTAATCACTTTTTTTTCAACACTAATGAGTTTCAACTCAAGGGCCTCAACTCTTGAAATCCTTCCTTATAAAATTAAATATTCTTGGAAAAAAGATTGGAGTACTATTATTTTAGAAGAGCTCAAAAAAGTTGAATACCGAGAAGGGGAACAGGCTTTACTTCTTAAAGAAATAGATGAAGAAGATTTGGATGACTTAGAATGTGATGGTTATAATAAAGCAAGTCTTGAGGAAAAGAGTGATTTTTGGATTGTCTTTTTTTCTGCATTAGCAAGAGCTGAAAGTGGATTTAATGAAAAAGCAAAATCAAAAATGAGTAAAGGTCACCGAAGTTATGGTTTACTCCAGCTTGCCCCGCAAACGGCAAAAAATCAATGTGGAGTGAAACCACCTGAACAAAATGTACTCAATGCCCAGGATAATTTAATTTGTGGAGTTAAACTATTGTCATGGCAACTTAACGGAGCGCCGATTTCTAAAAAAGAAAATAGTAAAAAACTTAGACCAGATTTAGAAGGCCAACTATTTGGAAAAAAAATGTTTCAGTGGGGACCTTTACGTAAAAATGACAAGAATGGAAAAAAACTTTTAGTCAATTGGTTTAAGAAACATGCAGATCAATTAAATTTTTGCCATATTAATCGATAAATATATTTTCACTCTTAGAATCATTCAAATTTTGTCCTATTTAATGGAAGTATAATTCTAGAAAATAAATGGGTAGGAGTAAATATGACAAAAAAAACTAAACCAAAACCTGAAGTCTATCCACCAATAAAACCTGAAATAGAACCAGTCGGTCCAACTTTTCCGGACATTCCATTAAATCCGCAAGGATTTTTTACTTCTTCATATAAGCACAAAAGCCCGGCCTTGGTCCTATTTGAGGGTGATTTCTACACGTATCAGGACGATCATTGTACTGAGTGCATTTCTTTTCTGCATCGAGAAAGAAACACGACCCATCAGGCTTTTGTTTCAAGGTAAATTTTTCGCTGCTTGGAGTAAAACGCGCTATACCTGGGTGCTTGAGAGCATCTTTAATTTGCTCTCTAGGACTTAGCTCCAAATGAAATTCATCTAAGATGGATAATCGTATGAGGTCACTTATTTTCACTTCAACAGGCATATAGCAGCAAAGGCCTGCACAACTTTCACAAAGTCCGTTTTTATATTTTGTCCAAAGAAGTAGATTGTTTAAATGTTCTTGGATATTTTTACTTTTCAATTGAGCTCCTTTTTTGTGGCAATTAAAATCATTCCAATCAATATCATGACTCCTCCAATGATTTGGATAAACTGAATGGATTCACCTAAAAGAGTGACTGCCAAGATTACCCCTGATATTGGTTCAGTTGTACTGAGTATCGAAGCTTCGGATGACGGAATCTTTTGAAGTCCTGCTAGAAATAAAGTCATGGCCATTAATGAGCATAAAAAAGACATGCTTAATAGAAATTGATAATTGTGAATAAAAAGTTCACTGAAGTGATTAGGCTTTCCATAAAAATTGATTAGAGTTAGTACAACACCGGCCCCTAATTGTACAAAAAAAGAAGTTGGCAAGGTGGGAGATCGACTTAAATATTTTCTTGATAAGAGAATATAAAGAGCATAAAAAAATGCGGCGCTTAATCCAAATAAAAGATAAAGTGGCTTACTTGAATAAAATTCTCCCCAAACTAATCCAATCAATCCAATACTGACGACAATTAAGGCAATGACTCCTCTTTTTCCAATTTTTTCTTTGAGAAAAAAATGGGATAAAATGGTGACCATGACTGGATAAGTATAAAGGAGGAGTACCGTCAATGAAGCTGAGAGTTTAGTGAGTGCCATAAAATAAAAACTTGAAAAAAGTGCGTATCCAAAAATTCCAAGAAGTAATGAACAAATTATTTCACATGAATTGATCAAGAGAAATGACTTGGGATTGGTTACTAGAATAATTAACCCAGTCATTATTGCTGATAGTAAATAGCGCATACTCAGCAGCTCTCCAGGGGAGAGTCCACGGAGGTAAGCTATTTTTCCGAAATAGCCTAAAAAGCCAAAACAGACTCCAGAGAGTATAATTTGGAAAAAACCGACTTGGCGCTGGGTAATATTCATTGAAAAAGATCATATCAAGAAATTAGGCGACTGGTCCACCTTCGTTATCCAGAATACTTATGGCCTCCTTTTCAAAAAGCTCCTGAGTCATAGAAAAATCTAAATCATGTTTACTGGCTTGGCGGTGAATTGCACTGAGAAGCTGAGCAGATGCAGCACTAGCATCATCAACGGCTACTTGCTTTGTTAATTGAGATGAATTGGGAGAGAGAATAATCTTTTTCGAATCATATATTTTTGTTTTTGCCCATCGATAAGTCACTGGTGCAAGAACTTCTGCTCCTTCAAGTTCTGCTTGTTTAAAATTATCAATGGCCACTTTTAATAAACCTCTTGCTGTATTTTTTGGATCTTCGATTTTCATTATTTATTCACCCCTTTAAATGCTTAGTTGAGTAGTAAAGAGATAATATTGCCTTGAATTTTAGATTTTAAATAATACTTAAAACTTATGAATAACTTCGATTTTCTTAATTTTTTAAGTACTTTTTAAATGTATTTTTTTTGAAGCAAGAGATCCAACTAATAATCCAATAATTGAAAATCCTGAGATAAGTAAACACCAAGGCAGTGTCCAATTGTTAGCTAAAAAATATCCACTAACGAGTGGACAAATTATTTGAGCAACAGACATAAGTGTCTGATTAAGTCCAAAAACTAAACCTTGATGGGCAGGGCTTGCATTTTGTGAAAGAAGTCCCGCAATGGCCGGTCTTAAAATAGCGTTGCCAAAAGTGTTAATAGATATACCTAGAAAAAAAATTGAAAGTACTGGAGAAAATCCCATGACAATTAAGGCGATGGCCGTTGAAGAAAATCCAAGCAGCATTATTTTGATTTCACCTAATTTAATGACTAAAGGACCCATAATAAATAATTGAATAATTAAAGAAATAATTCCTAAATAAGACAGAAGTATACCGACTTCTTTAGCTGTAAAAGGATGCCCTTGCCACACTAGCGCCCTTTCACAGTAAAGAGCAAAACCTGACATATAAAGTGAAAAACTGATTGAAAAAATAAAAAACACACTAAAGCATTCTTTCAACACTGGAGTATTAAGTAGTCCTAGATAACTTTTAAGTTTTTCTTTGACTCCTTTTTTATTTTTACTTTCAAGAGGCACCAAAACATCTTTTAAAAAAAAGATTGTTCCTACGATACTTAAAAAAGATAAAAAGGCAGAGGCCCAAATGGGAGCAGCATGACCAAATTGGACTAATAATCCTGAAATGGCAGGGCCCAAAATAAACCCCAACCCAAAAGAAGCACCAATCATTCCCATGGCCCTCGTTCGGTCTTTTGGAGCTGTGACGTCAGAAATATAGGCCTGGGCAACAGTCATATTTCCAGCTGTAATTCCGTCAATAATTCGAGACAGAAAAACAACCCATAAGATTTTGGACATGGCCATAATGATAAAGCCAATACAAGTTCCAACTTGGCTTAAGAGCAATATCTTTCTTCTTCCATACCGATCAGAGAGTTCACCTAGAATGGGTCCAGAAATCAAAGAACATAGACCATAAACAGATGAAAGCATCCCAACTGTAAAAGCAGATGCGCCCAAGCTTTCTGCATAAAAAGGGAGAAGTGGAATCATGATAGTAAAGCCGAGAATATCTACAAAAACAATTAGCAAAACAGTAAGTAGGGCGGCATTATTTTTTAAATTCATAGAGTCTGGTATTCCTTAAAACATTTTTTCTAAAAGTAACAATACGGCTTTAGGAATTTCACATTTTTCCCAATCGAGATTAAATTCTTTTTTTAGGTAATTATTGGCCCAAAGTTCAAGGTCTCTAAATTGTGATTGTCTCACTTCCAGAATTTCCGTATTGCTTGTGCAAAGGCCACCGTTATCATTTTCAATACGAGGATTAAAACCCAAACATCCATAGGGTTTTAAATCTTTTTTGATTGTGCACCCTTTTGAACCAGGAGTAAAAAAAGGGCATGTATAAGTTTTTCGCAGGTGAGAAATATTCTTTTTGCCGAGAAATATTTCGTGGTCTAGTCGATAATCTTTAATGTTTTGTAATAATTTTGTTTTAATTTCTAACAGATTTTCATTTGTAACTTCAAGGGAGAGTATGATCTCAAAAGCTTCTATGGGAGTTATTTGCATAGAGTTAGCACTATAAGTACAACATGTTCCAGTACAATTAAAGCAATGAATTTTTTGTGTATTTAACTTTTGCATATCCACAATCATTAATTCGCGCCGATTTTTCCCAGGTGGAATCGAATTTTGTTTATAGAGAATTTGGCTTAGTTGGCTAATCTTTGTCATCAAATGATTTTAATCTACTCAAGTGAATATTGAAAGTCAGAAGAAGATGAATTAGACTGAAAATTATGGAACCATTTAAAAATCAATTCAATGTCAAAACTGCACAAAAAATTTCAAAAGCCATTCTTAGAAGTTACTCACATTTTGATACAGTCTCATTTTTAAAAGGTATGGAAAAGGGCTTAGCTCCTTTAGAACTTAAAAGCCGCGTAGCTTTTTTGGCAGAAAGAATGCACCAACATTTACCCATTGAAATGAAAAAAATACTTCCTATTCTTGTAAAGGCGTTAAAAAGTAATGAAAAGGACAAAATTGGCTTACTACATTTTGAAGTTTGGCCTCTTGCACATTTTGTTAGTGTCTACGGCCTTGATGAATTTGATCAATCTATGGATGCCCTAAAAGAAATGACCAAGGTATTTACCAGCGAATTTGCAGTAAGGGCTTTTTTTATCAAAGACCACACTCGCACACTTGATATTTTTAATAAATGGGCCATGGATGAAAATGAACATGTAAGAAGATTAGTCTCTGAAGGATCTAGACCGCTTTTGCCTTGGGGCCAAAAATTAATTATGTTTGCTGAAAATCCTAAATTAACATGGAATATTCTTGAAAAATTAAAATTGGATGAATCTGATTATGTCAGAAAATCAGTCGCCAACCATATTAATGATCATTCAAAAAATCATCCAGATTTTGTCATAGATAAATTAGTGAATTGGTCTAAAGGTTTAAATAAAAATAAAAATAAAATTCAATCTGAGAATATCCAATGGATAATCAAACATGCCAGCCGCACATTAATTAAAAAAGGACATCCAAAAGCTTTTGTACTTCATGGAGTAAATCAATCTGTGATTAAACTTCTCAAGTCAGAAATAAAAAATTCGAAGATATTTTTAGGTCAAAGTTTAAAAGTTGTTATCTCCATTAAAAATGCCTCAAAAAAATCAGCATTAGTTATTATTGACCATGACATGCATTTATTAAAATTAAATAAATCACATAGTATTAAAGTGTTTAAAGGCAAAAAAGTTTCACTTAATCCTCAGGAAATCAAAGAAATAGAATTTGCCATACCATTAAAAAAAGTAACGACCAGAGTGTATTATGAAGGTATACAATATTGGAATTGTAAAATAAATGGAGTGGGCCAAAAGCCACACTCCTTCACATTAAAATTTAAATAGCTTTCATATCTAAAACAAAACGGTATTTCACATCACTATTAAGAGTTCTTTCAAAAGCTACATTGATCTTACTTGGATGAATTAATTCAATATCGCATCCAATATTATTTACTCCACAGTAATATAGCATCTCTTGAGTTTCTGGGATTCCACCGATAAGTGAGCCTGCTAAAGTTTTTCTTCCAAAAATAAGATTACCCACTTCAATATTAGGTGGAATTTCTGGCAGGCCAACTAAGACCATTTTTCCATCGCGTTTAAGTAGTTGCAGATAAAGATTGAGATCATGGGGTGCTGAAACAGTATCTAGAATAAAATCAAATTTTCCAGCGTGATCTGCGAGAACTTTTTGAGGGTCATTAGTTAGTGCAACTTCGTCTGCACCTAGTTTTAGTGCATCAGCTTTTTTATTTTCAGAACGTGTAAAAACTGTGACATGAGCTCCAAAGGAATGAGCAAATTTTACGGCCATATGTCCAAGTCCACCAAGACCCACGACACCAACTTTTTGGCCTGGGCCAACTCCCCAATGACGAAGGGGAGAATAAGTTGTAATTCCTGCACATAATAGAGGGGCTACCGTTTTTAAGTCTAAATTTTTAGGGATGATTAAGGCAAAATCTTGATCGACGACAATACATTTTGAATAACCACCAAAGGTTCGGGTCTCACCATCTTTTTCTAAACTATTATAGGTACCAACAGACCCATTTAAACAAAATTGCTGAAAACCTTCTTGGCAATTAGAGCAAGTTCGGCATGAATCAACGAGGCAACCGACTCCAGCAAGATCGCCGACACTAAATTTTTTTACGGCAGTGCCAATTTTAGTAATATGACCTACTATTTCATGGCCAGGAACCATTGGGTATTCGGCGTTTCCCCATTCATTTTTGACTTGGTGAATATCAGAATGACAAACTCCACAAAAATCAATCTCAATTAGGATATCATTTGGTTTTAATTCTCTTCTTTTAAATTCAAAGGGTGCAAGTTGACCGCTTGATTTAAAAGCAGCGTATCCAGAAGTGTTTATCATAAAGTCTCCTTATCAGCGTGAAGTAAAAACAAGTCTATTATAATCCTAGTTTATTGATGTTAAAAGATCTGGAATGTTTTAGTCAACAATGCTTATACAAGTAGAGTTTTAGAGCAAGTCACCCATGACAAATCGCTAGGAATGATTGATAATTATTGGATCATTGTTGGAGAAAACCTATGACTGTTTCAATTACTAGAAATCCAAATCTTACTAAAGCTCGCGCCGAAAAAAAATATTTACCTGAGTTGAAAAATCATTTTGGTGAAAGATGGTGGACGGGGCTTGCTCCTGAAAATTGTCCAGGGTTTGATCAAAATCGCCAATGTGTAGTAGCACTTCCACTGCTTAATTTAGAAATTTGTTCTCGCCAAGATGTTCTCGACTATTTTAATAATTCTTGGACTTTAACTGAAATATTATTTCAAGGTTTAAAAACTGAAGACGTTTATAAGCGCCCTCCCTATCACGGACTTCGACATCCATTAATTTTTTATTACGGACACCCGGCCGTACTTTATTTAAATAAATTACGCCTTGCTGGATTTTATCCCAACCCTATCAATCTTTATTTAGAAAAAGTTTTAGAAACGGGTGTTGATGAAATGTCTTGGGATGATATGAGTAAAAATGAAATGGAGTGGCCAAATGTTGAAGCAGTTCATTCATACCGAAAAATAGTCTACAGTTTAGTAACTGAAACAATTAAAACTCATCCAGATTTAGATTTTTTAGATAGAGCAAGAAATGGCCCTAAACCACTTATGCATTCACCTTGGTGGGCATTATGGATGGGAATGGAGCATGAAAAAATTCATTTCGAAACATCAAGTGTGTTAATCCGTGAATTGCCAATTGAGTTTGTAGAAACACCAAAATATTGGGCGCCAATGCATCCCAGCCGCAATGATAATTCTGTCTTAGAAAATTCTTGGGTTAAAGAATCTGGCAAAACTGTTAAAATTGGAAAATCAGAATCGACTCCATCATTCGGCTGGGATAACGAATATGGAGAACGAATTGTAAAAATTCAAGATTTTCAATATACAAAATACCAAATAACTAACCGTGAATATTTTGAATTTGTCTCAAGTGGAGCTTATGTCAATGATAATTTCTGGAGAGAAGAAGGATTGTTTTGGAGAAAATTTAGAAACACCAAAAGACCTACTTTTTGGTGTGGTGTTGGGCCTGAAGGCTCACATGAATATGAACTCCGGACAATTTTTGAGATAATCCCAATGCCTTGGAATTGGCCGGTTGAAGTCAATTTTCATGAGGCAGTTGCCTATACAAATTGGAAAAATAGCGAAGATCAAAAAAAATCAAAAATTAAACTTCATTACAGATTATTAACTGAAGCAGAATATGATTGTGTCAGACACAAAGATATTGATGAAGTTTTACAGACGAAACACTATAGCGACTATAAAAATCTAAGTGAGTTTAAATCAAATTTTAACTTTATTTGGTCGACACCTCAGAACGTAAATGAAGTTTTATCTGGAAATACTTGGCATTGGGTTGAAGACCAGTTTAATCCGTTACCCCAATTTCAAATTCACTCTCTCTATGACGATTTTTCTACGCCTTGTTTTGATGGCAAACACCAAATGATTTTAGGTGGATCATTCATCAGTACAGGGACTGAAGCAAGTCAATACTCTCGCTTTCATTTTAGACCTCATTTTAATCAACACAGTGGATTTCGAATTGCGGCTACTTTAGATGGTAGTATGGATAATGGTTCTACTAAAATTGTAAAATCAGCTGAATATATTCATCCTCGACGCCAAAATGTTTTAGACCAAATTCAAAAGGGGAGTGACTGGTGGAAAAAAATAGATCAACCTCTTGAGATGAATCAAGAAGAAATGAAATCTCTTCTCGATCAAACCCAAGTTCAAGTTCTAGACTACATGAAAAATTTTGAAAACATGTCTCCAATGGGGGCTGCTCATGATCCAAATACAAATGGATTAAAAAAAGATTTTATTTTGCCCTATCAAATGACTAAAAATTTTCCAGAGCGCCCAGAAAATTATCAAACACTACTTAATCTAATCTTTCATGAGATGGCCCCATTATCTCAACTTCCAGGTCATCCTGGATTTCTGGCCTATGTTGCAGGTGGTGGGAATGCAATTTCGAATACTGCTCAATTAATTTCTCAAACACTCAATCCATTTTCTGGGCATTATATGATGGCCCCAGGACTTGTGGCCTTAGAGCAAGAAGTGATCAAATGGTTTATAAGTCTAATGGGTTACGATGAAAAATTAGCGCTAGGTTATTTAACTACTGGTGGTAGTTCGGCCACAATGAATGCATTAATCATGGCCCGCTTAAATAAAATTGCAGGCCATGACTATTCTAAAGTGACTGGATACATGTCTACTGAAGCCCATCATTGTGTGGCCAAAGCTTGGGTTATGCTCGGCTTTAAAAAAGAAAATCTACGCTTAGTAAAAGCAACTCAATATAAAATTGATTCGCATTCACTTCATGAGATGATTTCAAAAGATAGATCAAATGGTCTCTTGCCCTTTTTCTTGGTGGGAACTGTCGGGACAACAAAAACAGGAAGCGTTGATAACATAAATACGTTGGCGGATATCGCACAAAAAGAAAATCTGTGGTTACATGCAGATGGAGCATATGGCGCTCTTTTTATGTTAACTGAAAAAGGCAGAGAGCTTTTAAAAGGAATTGAACGTGCTGATTCAATTGCTCTAGATCCACATAAAGCACTTTCACTTCCTTATGGTACAGGATGCTTATTAGTTAAAGATGGCAATAATATGTCTTTTGATTATATTTCAGACGATTCATATATGCCTCCAAAGCCTACTATGGGAGACCATGATTACGCTGATATTTCGCCAGAGCTATCGCGTGATTACCGAGGACTCAGAGTTTGGTTACCGATTAAAACATTAGGAATAGCACCTTTTATTTTAAATCTAGAAGAAAAATTAAAATTGAGTAGTTGGCTTTGTGAAGAATTAAAAAAGAATAAAGACTTAGTGGTCGTTTCTTCTCCCGAATTAACTATCCAAGCTTTTGCCCATAAAAAAGGCGATGAAGCTACCAAAGAGTTGATGAAAAAAATTAATACGAAAGGGACATTGTTTTTATCATCGTGTATGCTCGATGGTCATTTGGCCATCCGTGTTTGTCTTTTAGGTTACAGAGTTCACTATGAAAGATTACTTAGTGCTTTAATTGAAATTGATGAAATGGCCTGCGAATGTTAAATCAATTTAAAAATTCTTTTTATCAAAATCAAAAAATAATCCATTTGAATAATGCAGGTCTTGCTCCTATTTCAAAAGATGCGCGTGATAAAATACTTTATTGGGGAGAGCGCTTTTACCAAGAAGGTTTTTTTACTGATCATGATTATATGAATGATGTACTTCATTCTAGATCTTCTTTATCTAAACTTATTGGTTGCGAAGCCTATGAAGTTGCTTTTTTCCAAAGTACTGCAAGCGCAATTAGCCAGCTTTGTTTTCATTTCCCTCTAAATCAAGGAGATGAAGTAATTACTTGGGACCAAGAATACGCTTCAAACTTATATCCTTGGCAAGAGGCAACTAAACGCACAGGCGCTAAGTTAGTCATTGTTGAATCAGAAAAAGATTTTACAACTCCTGTTGAAAAAATAATTCAAAGTATTACTGCAAAAACAAAAGTTGTGGCGATATCTTGGGTGCAATTTTTAACGGGCTCAAAAACCGATATACAAAATCTTGCTAAAATTACCAATGAAAAAAATATCTTTCTCTTTGTTGATATTATGCAAGGATTCGGACTACATCCATTTCAAATGAAAGAATGGGGTGTAGATGCAGTGGCAGGAGGAAGTCATAAATGGCTAACTTCTCCTGTAGGTGTAGGTTTTTTAGCTCTAGATATCAAACATATGAATTTGATTAAGCCGCATAATGTAGGGGCCTATACTTTTGGAACTTGCGATGATCCTACCGACTTATTGTGTATGCCCAAAAAAGATGCTTCGAAATTTGAAGCTGGCTCTAAACAAGTTTTAGAAATTACAGCGCTTGGAGCTTCAGTTGATTTGATTTTAAAAACGAAAGTCAAAGTCATTGAAACAGAAGTCATTAGACTTTCTAAAAAACTCACTGCTGGATTAAGACATCTTGGTTTTGATGTTCATTACAATCATAGTTCAATAGTCAATTTTATTCCTAAAGTTGATAGCACTAAGAAGTTAGAAGAAATAGGTTGCAACTTTGCTGTACGTGGACCTGGAATCAGGCTTTCCCCGCATGCTTTTAATACAGACCAAGAAATTGAGAAAGTGATAAATCAGTTAAGTTAATTTAGTATTTTTCTTGGCGACTTTTTTTCTTATCACTATGTGATTTTTTTTCGTTAAGTCTTTTATTGACTGCTGAACGACTTGGTTTAGTAGCTTTTCTGATTTTCGGTGGATGGGCCACTAGTTCAATCATTTCATAGAGTTTTTCAATTACGTCTGCCGTATTCAAGAGTTGAGAGCGAGTTTTTTGACTTGTAAGTGTGAGAACGCCATCGATACTTAGTCGACTAGAATATTTAAGTAGGAATCTCTCATGAACTGGCCTTGGTAGGGTTTCGTTGGCACGTGCGTTCCAATGCATGGTGGCTTTGGTATTGACCTTATTGACATTTTGACCTCCAGGACCTGAGCTCCTCGAGTATGTAAAATAAAATTCTGAATCAGGTATGATAAATTTTGTCATAATTATTTTTTAAAATTGAGTTCAATAAAATTTTCTAGAAAATCGGAATCAAGTGGAAGTTTTCGAATTTCTTCAATAACATAATTTTGCTCACTTGGGTCTAGTGGATTATTGAGGCGTTTATTTTCCCAACCCCAGCCCCACTGACTCTTATTTTTGATAGGGGAGTGATGACCAAGCCTAACTCCAGAATAAATAATTTTTGCCCAAGTGTCCCCTGCAACATCGCGTACACATACTTTTAGGCGTAGGTCTGATCTATCTAAATCCGCCTGATCACCACCAAACCAATAGCGCAAATCATGCTCAACACAACAATGTTTCCACAAACTAGGATTATTAAGTGGACCATCAATAAATTGGGTGCAGCCATCAGTTAGAAATAACTTGAGAGAATTAGGAGCAGAGTATTTGCTTTGGGCATTTAATTCAGAAGCTTGAAAAATTAAAAATGTTAGAGTGAGCATAGTCTTCATCCTTAAATGATAAACGTTCAATTGAAGAGGTAAAAGGATATTATTATAAAAGATAGATTTTAATTATGACTCACCTCAATTTAATTTAAATTTTAACCCTTTTCTCGACATTTTAAGAAAGAAGACCATGATTAATGTTATGACTAATTAAACAGGAGAATTTATGAAATTAAGTATGGCCCTAGTTTTTATCTTATTAATCTCAAACGGTGCATTTGCTGATGATACTGTTAAAGTAACAGTAGGGACTCAAACGTTTCATTGTGAATTAGGACAAGCTCTAAGTTGTAAGGCGATCAATCAAGTGCAGCAAAAAGCTATTGTTTTAAAAAAAACTGGTGGACAAGTTAGTGTAGAGGATAAACCACGAGGCCTTACAGCTGAAGTAGTTACATCATTAAATGGAACAAATGTAGTCTATGACTTGTCAGTTTGTTCAACTCAGACTTGTAGTTTAAGTACTGTGACATCTGATTCTTCTGGTAAAGTTGATCAGGTGATTTCTGGTCAATACAATATGACTCAAAAATCTTTTGATGTTATTGGTTTCTTTATCAGTACACAAACACCGTTTCAAAATTTTAGTGAAATTATTATTAATCAAATAGGAAAAATAAAATGATTAAAACCAATGATCATGACAAACTCGCTGAGCTAAGTGACTTTGTAGGGCTCAAGTCGGAAGACTTAGCTGAAATCGAAGAGCGACTTAAGGAAGCTAAAGAAAAAGCGAGTGAGTTTATCCGACTTTATCCTTTAACTTCGGTGGGCCTGGGTATAGGTATTGGATTAATTATCGGTAAATATTTATCTAAAAAATAAAAGGGAAAAAATGGATTTTTTTAAATTTGCTGAAATCGTTTTTAATTTTATCATTGGCCAAAGGTATAAAATTGGTGAGAAATCCCAGGAAATATCTGTTGAAATTTTAAATCAAGTTCGTCAAGTTTTAGTATTGATCATGATTACACTCGGAGCTTTGACTTTGTTTTGCATAGGCATGGGATATCTCATTGAAAGAGTTCTCAATAAACTAGATGAAGGAACACTAGTTTTTACGCCTTCTCTAGGTGTCATTTTAGCTTTTTTACTTCTATGTGTATTCACTCTATTGTACTCAACAAATAAATCAATATGGTTAAAAATATTTAAAAAAGAGAAAATATCTAAAAATGAAAATTCCAATGGACCATTAGGTGGCCAGATTGAATCTGTCCTCTCACTTCTCGTTTTAGATTTTATTAAAGAAAGAGAATTCAAGCGAGAGCAAGCTGGAGCCAAAAAAAGTGAGTGAAATGAGTGCTTATAAATTTAAAAGGAATTTTTTTAAAGTGCTCTTGGCCACTTTAATCATTGCTTCTTTTGTTTATATTCTTCTTCCTTTCTTTATTCCTGTTGTTCTCGGCGGTATCCTGGCCATGGCATTTAGTCCATTCATTCACTTTTTTATCCTTAAAGGTAAAAGCCGAAAGTTTGCTCTCATTGGATTAACATTCATGCTTTTTATCATTGGACTCGCTCCCGTGAGTATAGTTTTTATTAGAGGATCAAAAGCGATTTCAACTTTTTTGACTGAACAGTCACTTATAGTGACAAAGCATAATATTGAAAATCGAATCTATGCTGTTCTCGATAATTTTTCTGAACTAAATAGCATAGATCCATTGGCCGTCAGAGATAGGTTTGACAACTTTATGACTGGAACTGGGAACTTTGCCCTAAATCTATTTAGAACTCTGATTGCACAGATCCCTGAAATGATTATATTGGGTATGATAACAATTCTCTCTTTTTATTTTTTTCTTTCTAATGAAGTAAAAATTAGAAAACTCTTTGACCGCTACTTTTATTTTTCTAATGGTAATGGGGATCGATTTATTTCTTTAACTAAATCAAGTTGCAAAGAAATATTTTTTTCAAATGTTATAACAGGGGCCGTACAAGCGAGTATTGTCGCAACAGGAGCTTTTTTTAGTTCCGTTGGAGACGTGTTTGTTATTTTTATCATTACTTTTTTTCTTTCTTTTATTCCTGTTTTTGGAGCTGGACCTTTTTCATTTTGTATAGCGATCCTTGCTTTTTTAGAACATAAAATAGGATCTGGAATTGCGATGATAGTAGTTTCTATTATTTCGGGCGTTGCTGATAATTTCATTCGTCCATATTTAACAGGCCAAGGTGAAGTCAAAATTCATGGCTTCATAAGTTTTTTGGCAATTTTTGGTGGTGTTTTAGTTATGGGGTTACCGGGATTATTTGTTGGCCCACTTTTGGCCTTACTGACTTTTGGAGCATTGCCGATTATCTTAGATGAATATTTCCCAGAACGAAATCTTCCAAACGAAAGTAAACATGAGTAAACCTAAAAGCAAAACACAATTAGAAGAACTCGTGCTCGTCACACTTTCTTTTTATGAAGCAATGACATTTTCTCAGATAATTTTGGATTTTGATTCCACTATACTTTCTGACTTTCCAGATTTTGATAAAGAAATGCTTTCCGAAATTTTAAAGGAATTGGAGATTAAAAAATTAATCATAAAAGTAAAAATCGACAAAGAAATGGGCTGGAGAAGAGTCCTACCTAAACGAAGTTGGTGGAAGCGGCTTTTTCCCCTGTAAAAATCACCTTATTTATATCATTAAAGTCTTTTTGGGTTTATAACGCTCACCATGAGCAAATTACCTAATGATACACAAATACTAGCTGGCACTACTTGTAATGCTGAACTTCCAATAACTGCTTGGCTTCCAACAACTGTTAAAGAAGCCAAAAAGCGTGGTTGGGATCAGCTTGATGTACTATTAGTTACAGGCGACGCTTACGTTGATCATCCGGCCTTTGGTGCAGCAGTCATGGGACGATTACTTGAATCAATGGGCTTAAAAGTGGCCATCATTGCTCAACCGAACTGGCAAGATGATCTAAGAGATTTTAAAAAATTTGGCGCTCCTAAGTATTTTTTTGGAGTGACATCTGGAAATATGGATTCCATGGTCAATAAGTACACGGCCGGAAAACGAAAGCGCTCCGAAGATGCTTATACTCCCGGTGGGGCCACTGATCACCGACCAGATTATGCAACAAGTGTTTATACAAAAATATTAAAAGAACTTTACCCAGAGACACCAGTAATGATTGGTGGGATTGAAGCTTCCCTTCGCAGAGTAACCCATTATGATTTTTGGAGCGATAAACTCCTTCCAAATATTCTTTCAACCTCAGGGGCCGATTTATTAGTTTATGGAATGGGGGAGCAACCCTTAAAGGAAGTTGTTAAGTTAATGCTTGATGGTGTTCCTTTTTCAGAAATGACGACAATTCCTCAGACTGCTTTTTTAACAAGTCAAAATGAAAAATTGCCTATTGGCAATATTGTTTGGGGCGACCAGGAACTCACATCTCATGAAGAGTGTTTAACAGATAAGAAAAAATATGCTCGCAATTTTATGTATGTTGAAGTTGAATCAAACAAGCAATTTGCCAATAGATTAATTCAAAAAGTAGCGAATAAAACTTTAATTATCAATCCACCATTTCAAACTATGACGGAAAGTGAAATAGATGCTTCGTTTGATTTACCTTACACTCGATTACCTCATCCAAAATATAAAGAAAGGGGGATCATTTCGGCGTATGAAATGATTAAATTTTCTCTTAATACTCATCGCGGATGTTTTGGTGGGTGTTCGTTCTGTACGATTTCTGCTCATCAGGGGAAAATGATTGCTAGTCGATCAAAAGATTCCATCATGAAAGAGCTTGAAGAAATATCTAAGATGAAAGATTACAAGGGCTATATTAGTGATATGGGTGGGCCTTCCGCCAATATGTATCAAATGAAGGGAATCGATCAATCAATTTGTGATAAATGTGCTGCACCTTCATGTGTACACCCAGTAATCTGTAAAAATTTAGATGCAAGCCCAGAAAAAATGATTGAACTTTATAGAGAAGTTGCCGCTCATCCAAAAGTTAAAAAAGCATTTGTAAGCTCTGGACTTCGATATGATTTAATGTTTAATGAGCGATCTCTTGATCCTAAAAAAGATGAGGAATACGTTGAGCAATTAATTACTCACCATGTTTCTGGAAGGCTGAAAGTAGCACCTGAACACACAGAAGATCATGTTTTAAAATCGATGAGAAAACCTGCTTTTCATTACTTTGAAACATTTAAGAAAAAATTTGAAGAAATTAGTCATAGAAAAGGTATCCGCCAAGAAATTATTCCTTATTTTATTTCATCACATCCGGATTGTACTCCTGAAGATATGGCCCGGCTTGCAATCAAGACTAAAAAATTAGGCTATAGGCTAGAACAAGTTCAAGATTTTACACCGACTCCAATGACTGTTGCGACAGAAATTTACTATTCAGGTTTTCATCCATATACGCTAAAAGAAGTAAAAACGGCGATAAGTTTAGATGAAAAGACAAGACAACGAACTTTTTTCTTCTGGTATAAACCAGAAAATAAAAATTTTGTTAAAAATTATTTAGCAAAGCATAAACTTTTCGATTTAAATAAAGAATTATTCGGCTAATTTGTTAGAACCTTTTTTATCCACTAATAATTATAATTTTATTCTATTGTTAGGATCTTTTTTAGACCATTGACCAAAGCGAATTCGAGGAATATGCTTAACTTAGTTAACTATTGACAAGGTTAAGTATGAGCGAGCCTTTGGAAATTGCAAAAAAACTAATGGATACTATTCCAACTTCGATGAATTGGATCCGCAATGAAATGAGATCCACAATGAAAGAAGAATTAACAATTCCTCAGTTTAGGATTCTTGCGAGTATTTATCGAGGCGATAATATTGCTTGCGACATTGCCAAGAACCATGGAACTAGTCAGGCGGCCATGTCAAAAATGATCGATGGGCTAGTTGCAAAAGATTATGTAAAACGTGAATCAAACAAAAACGATAGGAGACATTTTCATCTCTTATTAACAAAAAATGGAGATTTATTCTTCAAAAAAACAAGAAAAAATGCCCAAGGAAATTTAAAAGAACATATTAGTTCACTCGATGAAAAAGAACAATCCGAATTAGATAGAGGGTTAGTTATTCTTGAGAAATTGTTTTTATTAGCAAGAGAAAAGATTAATGAAAATGAGAATTAATTTTATTTTAATAAAAAAGAGGTTAAAAATGAAACCAATTTTTGTACCAATATTGTTATTGATGATTTTTTTATCTGCCTGCGCGGACATTCCTTATAATCCAAACAAACCCGAAGTTAGTATTCCTGAAAATAGTAAATATAAAACTCCACCACGAACATTTAATCAATTTCATAATGAATGGGATTATTAACAAATGAATAAATTTACAACTGGTTTATTTCTAATATTTTTTTGCTTTCATGGTGTATCTCATGCTTATGCACAAACAAATCAAGTGGTAAGTTGGGAAAAAAGTATTCAAGAAGCAAGTCTTTCAAATCCAGAATTATTATCAGCAAAAAATGCACTTGAATCATCAAAATATTTAGTCAAAGGCTCTCGAAGCGGATTTCTACCTCAAGTCACAGCGACAGCTAATTATAATTATGATTCTACCAATAATCCTAAGTATTATACGGGAGCAATTACCGCAACTGAAAATTTATTTTCAGGATTTTTAGATACCTCTAAAATTAACCAAGCAAAATCTACTAAATCTGTAACTGAAGCTAACCTTGAAATAACAAAAGCCAAAGTTAGTTTTGATTTAAAATCAGCCTTTATGGGATTAATTTTTTCACAGAAGTTTATTAAACTCTCAGAAGATATTATAAAAAGACGTGAAGCCAATGTGAAATTAGTTCAATTAAAATATGAAAGTGGAAGGGAAAATATAGGTTCACTAAATCTCTCGAAAGCTTATCTTGCTCAGGCAAAGCTTGACCGTTTACAAGCAGTTAACTCGTTAGAAGTTTTTCAATCTCAATTGGCCCAAGTCTTAGGTCGAGATGACTATAATTCAATTGAAGTCACTGGAGTTATCCCTCTTACAACTCCTCCTTATGAATCAAATCGTAAAATAGATTATAAAAATTTAGTTGCAGAATCTCCAGAATATAAAAAATCATTCTACAATGAAGAGTTTGCCAAAACTTCAATTCTTTTGGCAAACTCTAACTTTTATCCTTCACTCTATCTCTCGCAAAGTGTTGAACGGAGTAAGCGAGAGTCATTTTCACCAAATAATTCATGGGTCATTTCCGCTGGAGTTACTTTTCCCTTATTTTCAGGAGGGAAAGATTATTTTACTTTCAAAAGTGCTACTGAACTTTATCGTGGAAGTGTTATGACTCGTAAAAATACAGAAGACTTAGAGCTCACCAAATTAAAACAAGCTTATACAGGTTATGTTGAAGCTGTTATGAAACTTGAAGTTGATCAAGCTTTTGTTGTGGCAGGAAGTTCAAGACAAAGAATTGCTCAAGCTCAATATAATAATGGTCTCATTTCTTTTAATGACTGGGATATTATTGAAAACGATTTAATTATTCGTCAAAAAACGTTATTACAATCAGAAAGAGATAGAGTACTTGCAGAAGCAGCTTGGGAACAAGCGCAAGGAAAAGGGGTCATTCCATGAATTTGAGTTCGAAAAAAACCATTAGTATTATTTTGGGTGCTACTTTTATTATTGGTGGTTTAGGTTATAAATTCTTCGCCAATAAAGTAGATACCTCAATAGTCTATAAAGAATATGTAGTTAAAAAAGGAAGTATAAATGTCCAAATTTTAAGTACAGGAATTATTCAACCTGAAAATAAAGTTGAAATTAAGCCACCTATTCCTGGAAGAATTGAAAAAGTATTAGTCGCTGAAGGAGCTAAAGTTAAAAAAGGTCAAATCCTAGCTTGGATGAGTTCAACAGAAAGAGCAGCAATGTTAGATGCAGCTAGTTCAAAAGGTGCTCAAGAATTAAAAGAATGGGAAGTTATGTATCGAGCAACTCCAGTTCTTGCCGCTATTAACGGGACAATTATTCAAAAAAATATTGAGTCAGGTCAAACATTTACTACTCAAGATGCGATCTTAGTAATGTCGGATCGATTGACCGTTAAGGCCCAAGTTGATGAAACCGATATAGCGAAAATAAAAGTAAGCCAAAAAGCAAAAATAATTTTAGATGCCTACCCTGAAGAAACTATAGAAGCTCAGGTAGATCAGATCGCCTATGATGCAAAAACAGTTAATAACGTAACAACATATATTGTCGATGTTCTTCCAAATACTGCACCTGCTTATATGCGAAGTGGGATGACTGCCAATGTAACTTTTAGTGTACAAAATAAAAAAGATATTATTGTTGTACCTACTGAAGCTATTAAAAATAGCGATGGAAAAACTTTTGTTCAAATGGCGAATCCAAACGATGCTAACGACAGAAAAAATCTAAAAGAACAAGAAATTACACTCGGAATTACAGATGGAAAGAAAACAGAAATTCTTTCTGGATTAAGCGAGGGTGAGAGTATTTTGATACAACAGTTTAAAGTGGGGGATAAGAAAGCAAATTCTTCGAGTCCATTTAGCCCAATGGGAAGCCCAAAGTCTCGTGGTGGAAAATAAATGTTAAGTTTATCTAAAATTTACAAAACTTATAAGATGGGCGACAATATTGTCAATGCTCTTGTCGATATAAGTCTTACGATAGAGGACGGTGATTACGTTGCTATTATGGGACCTTCTGGTTCTGGCAAATCAACTCTAATGCATATTTTAGGTTTGTTAGATGTTCCGACAAATGGCTCTTACAAAATTGATGAAAGAGAGGTTTCTCATTTGTCTGAAGATGCTTTGGCCATATTAAGAAGAGAGACTTTAGGATTTATTTTTCAACAATTTAATTTACTGCCGAGAATGAGTGCTCTGGAAAATGTTAAATTACCTCTTTTGTATTCTAGACAAACAGACGGTGAACCATATGCTGTAAGTCTTTTAGAGAGAACTGGTTTAGGGCAAAGAAGTTTTCATAAACCTAATGAACTCTCGGGAGGCCAGCAACAAAGAGTGGCCATCGCAAGGTCTTTGATTAATAAACCACAAGTTATTTTTGCCGATGAGCCTACAGGGAATTTAGATTCAATCAGTGAAAAGGAAATTCTTTTAATTTTAAAAGAATTAAATGATCAAGGGATTACAGTTGTCATTGTTACTCATGAGGAAGAAGTCGGCCAGCAAGCGAAGCGTTTAATTCGTATGCGTGATGGTATTGTACAGTCTGATGAACGTTTATCCCCATTACCAGAAAAGAAAAAAATTGTTAACTCTCAATTGATAAAGCCAATTTCAAAAAAAATAAATATTTTTATGGAAGCTTTTGAATATTTAAATTTAGGGTTTAAAACTTTAGCGGCCAATAAAGTACGTACTGGTTTATCAATGTTAGGTATCTTGATTGGAGTTGCTGCAGTTATTGCAATGCTGGCCATTGGAAAAGGAGCTCAGAAAGCAATTGAAACTCAACTCTCTTCCCTTGGATCTAATCTCCTTATACTTAGACCTGGAGCAGTTCGTGTAGGTGGAGTGACTCAAGAATCAGGAACTACGACCCGCTTAAGTATTGAAGATGCACAATTTTTAAAAGACCAACTCGATTATATTAAATATGATTCACCAAACGTTAATGGCCGAGGCCAAGTTGCCTTTCAAAATAAAAACTGGAGTACTCAAATTGTTGGGAGTGCTGCTAATTATGCTCCTATTCATACTGCTACCCCAGAAATTGGTCGATTTTTTACAGAGTCTGATAACCTTAAACGAGCTAGGGTTGCTGTCATTGGATTAACTGTCGTTAGAGAAATTTTTGGCAATACAAATCCATTAGGCGAAATGATAAAAATAAATAAAGTGAATTTTCAAATTATTGGCATACTTCCTGAAAAAGGAGCCAATGGCTTTCGCGATCAAGATGATGTGATTATTATTCCTGTCTTAACGGCCATGCATCGATTGCTTGGGAAAGATTATGTAGATTCCATTGATTTGGAAATTACTGACCCAAGTAAAATGGAATTGGCAGAAGATAAAATTATCGAATTAATGAATATTCGACACCGAGTTGCACCAGCTTTACAAAAAAGTACTTTTGAAATTCGTAATATGGCCGATATTCAAGCAGCTGTTCAACAAAGTTCTCAGACCATGTCAGTTTTGTTATCTTCTATTGCGGCCATTTCACTCTTAGTGGGTGGTATAGGAATCATGAATATTATGCTTGTTTCTGTGACAGAGCGGACCCGAGAGATTGGTTTAAGAAAATCAATTGGAGCTAGGCGATGGGATATTCTTGCTCAGTTTTTAGCTGAGTCTGTGGTTGTCAGTGCTGTCGGTGGTCTCATTGGAATCATTTTAGGTTGGCTAATTACAGTAGCAATTAATACCTTTTCTGGATGGAGTACTTCTATTTCTCCTTCTTCTATTATATTATCTTTTTTCTTTTCAGCTTCAATTGGTATTATTTTTGGGATTTACCCTGCAAGAAAAGCTTCATTACTCAATCCCATAGATGCGTTAAGACATGAATAAATTAAAAATTAAACCAGGTAAAATATGGATCGATGCTGATGCCTGTCCAAAATTAGTTAAAGAAATTATTTTTAAAACATCTTTTCGTTTAAATATTTCACTTATATTGGTAGCAAATGCTTATCAAGCGATTCCCCATAGTGATTTAATTCAATTAATTATTGTTCCAAAAGGCACTGATGTCGCAGACCAATACATTATTGATTATGTGAAAATGCATGATTTGGTTATTACCGCAGATATTCCTCTGGCCGCAAAAGTCGTGGAAAAAATGGCCATTGCCATAAATCCACGAGGAGAAATTTACACAGAAGAAAATATTGGTGAAATTTTATCAATGAGAGATTTTATGAAAGACCTAAGAGATGGTGGTACCATTACTGGCGGGCCTTCGATATTTGGTCCTAAAGATGTTCAGCAATTTGCCAATTCTTTAAACAAGCTTTTATCTTAAATAGACTTTATATGTTCTAAGATATGTCGATTAATGGCGGATGATCTTCTTAAAAAGAAAATAGAGCCAAAAAAGCAAATAATTCCATTGATGAGAAAGGTTTTTTCTAGACCTAAATGTTCACTTGAATAACCCATCATTAAACTTCCAAAGGGAGCTGTTCCAAAAAGCGCCAATGTTAAAAAACTCATGACTCGACCTCTCTTATCATCTTCCACTAAAGTTTGAATCACAGAATTAGTCGAACTTAATTGTAACATCATTCCCATCCCAATCATAAACACGACAATTAGGACATATTCGATTCGATGGACTTGGGATAAAATAGCGAGATACAAACTCATGGTTAATCCACCAAAAGCGATAATTCCTCCTAAGTCCGGTGGTCCTTTTCTCAAGGCCAAATAGAGTGCTCCTGCTAATGATCCAAGACCAGTGCTCGCTGATATCCAAGCAAAGGCGTGAACGCCTCCATTTGGCAATTGAGCAGCCAGGGCCGGGATAAAATTAATATATGGAGTCCCAAAAAAGCAAATGAATGCTACAAAAAAGATTACCGAACTAATTGATGGATTATCAAAAGTTGATCGGTATCCAATTTTGATATTATCGAATATTTTTTGAATATTAAATTTAAGTTTTTTCACTTTATCAATTTTAATATTAAAGAGTGCGATGACGACGGCAATATAACTGAATCCATTTAAAAGAAAACACATTCCTTCACCAACGGTAGCGATTGTAGCACCAGCGATTGCGGGGCCAATGAGCCTAGTTAAATTAACTACAGATGAATTGATGGCAATCGCATTCGGTAAGTCTTTTTTTTGTTTGATTAATTGAATGACAAAAGATTGTCGTCCTGTAATGTCAAAACAATTGATAAGACCCAAAGTAAAATTAAGTATAATTAATTGGGTAAGTGTAATTTTTCCAGAAATAGTGAGAGCAGCAAGAGTGAATGCTTGTATTGCAGACAATGTCTGAGTCCACAAAAGTAATTTGTGTCGATCGACGTGATCGACAATTACACCTGCAAATAAACCAAAAAGAAACATCGGTAACTGAGAGGCAAATCCTGAAAACCCTAACCAAAAAGCTGATTGCGTAAGGCGATAGACCATCCAGCTCATTGCAAGTTGTTGCATCCAAGTGCCAATGAGTGAGACAAATTGTCCACTCATATAAATTTTATAATTGCGGTGCTTGAGTGCTGGAAACATTATTTTTTAATTACTCACTATGGCTCTTTTACCGAGCTTACTAAATAGGGGCCAACTTGAACTGCAATGGCCTTTGAAAAAGCAACACGCATTTTAAAATTAGGGCCATAATTGACAAACGTATGAAATTCTCCATTTTCTCCGGCCGGGTCAACATCGGATGGAAGTCTATCAATATAGGAGTGATCAAATTCGCAAGCTAAAAAACTATTGTCTAATTTATCAGTCATAATAGATGTAACAAGAGCTTTATGTCCTGTATTGAGAAATTCACGACTTAATTCGAGTGTATTTTTTCCCCAAAGAGGAAATATTGCTTTCATGTCTAAGTTGAGTAACATCTTTTCTCGAAAACTTTTTATAACTTCAAGATTTATATCACCAAAAGCCACTGTCTTAATCCCGCGTTTTGAAAAAATAGCTAAAATTTTTCCAACGTGTTCAATATATTCTTCGTTAGAACAATCGGGTGGAAGAAAAATTCTTTGTAATGGCAATTTAAGCATATTGGCTTGATCAATGATAAGACTGTCTGGGATACCATGAAATTCTACTAAATTTTTTTCTCGATCAAATGTAGTAACTAATCCTATTACTTCATATTTAGGATCTTTTTTTAAGTAATGAAGTGCAAGAGCACTGTCCTTTCCGCCACTCCAAAAAAGTAAAACTTTTTCTTTGATAATATCGTGCATTTTTTAAGCCTATTTTGAATTGATGCTAATGTTCGAATTCTCCACTTTTTTTTCAAATAGTAAAGGTAAGACATAACTGATTTTTCATTAATACGCTTGAGCAAATTACTACAATAAAGGAAGTTGTCTTTTTAATAATATAGGTGAAGCACTTTCCGGATTTTGAGGCCAATGATGCCTTGGATATTCTCGCATTAATTCTTTAACCATTTGTGGATAAGTGTTTTTCCAAAAGCTGGTAAGATCTTTTGTGACTTGAATGGCCATTTTATGCGGACCTAAAAGTTTTAGAGTGAGTGCTATTTTTCCTTTGGCCAATTGGGGAGAATTTTTAAGTCCATAAAAATCTTGAATATAGGACTCAATAAATGGGTCTTGAGAGCGATCATAAACAATTGGAATATTTCTTTTGTCTGTAAGTTGAATAGATAATGGGAAGTCTATTTCCAATTGGTAAATTCCACCTGGATCAATGATATTTTTTAAGTTAAATAAAAAAATATTTTTCAAAGTGATTTTATCTTCATTTTTAAAATCAACTTTATTTTGAAAAAAATCTGTAAGTGCTATTTTTTCTGATAATATAGGTTCGACTTTATTTAAAATATTATTCAATGTAAGTAGTCGTTCGTATTCTTGTGAATGATAAAGTGTTTGAATATAACGATTTGCCAATTCTGATAAAATCTTTATTGTTTCAGGTGTACTAGACTGAGGCAATACTTTCGATTCAGACAAAAGAATATTACCGATCATTAAACGCTCAGCTTTTATCAGCGATTCTTTTTTTTCATCGAAATGATAGCGAATCTCTTCATTAATTGGGAAGGGGATTAAGTCGTAGAGCCAGTCTTCTTCTATTCCTAAACAATGATTAACTTCACCTTTATTGTTTAAGTCTAGAATAATCCATAACTGATGTGATGGATTAAATTTATCTGCAATAGTAGATGATATTTTTAATGTTTCCCCACTATTTAATATAACATCAAAATAGTGTTCACCTCGTGATTTAGCTATCCTATCTGGAAATCCAGTAAGAATTATTTTTTCCAGTGGAATATTTGGTGCAGTTGAATTTTTATTCATTCTTTTTGAATGATAATTTATAAAACGAAATATATCCCTTTCTCCTAAATATTGAGCTAGAAAAGTTAAAACTTCTTTTTGATTTTGTGGAGATTGCCCTTCAACCTCTACGAGTATTCGCCCTAGCCTTGGATGAAGTGAATAATTAAGAATTTTTTGTCCTAATTCTGTAAGTTTAAATTGATCATCGACAGAATGAATAGACCATAATAAATTGCGGCTATTTATTAATGCTTGTGCTGGTGGAGTTTCAAACCATGGAAGTTGATCTAGGCCTATATCGAACATATTAAGACTCATCAAGTAAAGTTCACTTAAATCACTTCTTAGGATTTCGGGTTTTAATTTATAGGGACGTTGATCAAAATCTAGTTGGGCATAAAGCCTAAAAACTTTACCAGGCCCAAGTCTGTTAGCCCTACCTGATCTTTGTTCGGCCGAAGCTTGAGAGATTTTAGTGATACTTAATTCAGGCAATCCAGAATAAAAATTATAAGAACTTTCTCTTTGAAGTCCAGAATCAATAACGAAAGATATTCCAGGGATTGTTACAGAACTTTCAGCTATATTCGTCGACAAAATTATTTTTCGATGACTTGATTCTTCCATAACTAGCATTTGAGCATCTGAGTCTAAATCACCATGTAAGATTAAGCATCGAATTTCAAACTCATGGCCTATTGATTGTAAAATATCTTCACATTTTCGAATCTCACTCATGCCGGGTAGAAAGACTAAGATATCACCAACAAATTCTGATTCTAAGATCGAGCAAACAGCATTAAAAACCTTCTTTGGAAGTGGTGCCTGAATAACTGAAGTTGTATTGGGTAAATACTGTATCGTTAAAGGAAATCGATGTGATACTAATTCTAAAGTTGTTGTTGTTGATGATGTTTCTAGGAAAAGCTGTAAGTCAGTTGTCTCGATAGTCGCAGACATGATCATTATTTTTAAATCAGGTCTTTCTTCAGCTTGCAATTTAACAATAAAACTTAAGGCAGCGTCAGTACTAAGATGCCTTTCATGAAATTCATCAAGAATGATTAAACCGACATCATCAAGTGTTCGGTTTTGGGCAAGTATTTTTAAGAATGTTCCTTCAGTAAGAAAAAATATTCTCGTTTGATCACTTTTAACTTTTTCATAGCGAAAAATATATCCAACAGTTTTACCAATAGTTTCGTTTAAGAGAGAAGCCACTCGCAATGCTGCAATTTTAGCTGATAATCTTCTTGGTTCAAGGATATAGATTTTTTTTGGTGTTCTATCTAATAGATATAGCGGTACATGTGTTGTTTTTCCTGACCCCGGAGAGGCTTTAATTATAATATTTGAAAAAGTCACAAAACTTGATTGAATTGCATTTTTGATTTCTTGAATTGGAAGTTTTTCATTTGAAAACATGAATTTGATAGTACAATAAATTAATTGGTTCTGCGAGTTGAATACTGATTTATGGGGGATAATTAATAGTGTTAGGTTAAATTCACTAGACTCAGTAGACTTGCGCTGTTTATAATTAAAGTTAAATGATAAAAAAATATTTAAATTTATTAAAAAATCCAAAGAATTCAAACGTAATTATAGTTTCATTGATTATAGTTATGTTATTTTTCTCGATTTTTTTAGTTGAGTCATATTTTTCATATCAGAGTGAAATTGCAAATGCTGAAGTTGAATCTAAAAATCTAGCAGAGGTAATAGAAAAACAAATCTCAACGTCTTTCCAAAAAATAGATATTAATTTACAAAGTTTTCAAGATTATTTCTCTAACGAAGAATCGCTCACATTAGCTAACAGTCAAAAGTATAATAAATTATTACTTCTTAATAAAAAAAGAATTCCAGAAGTTTTAAGCTTTAAAGTAACGAATAATAATGGTGAATTCATTGGAGATGATCTTGGTGAGCTTTCAAAAAGTAATTTGAGGGATAGAGATTATTTTCAAAAATTGAAAAGTGATTCAATTAATCAATTAATTATTTCGAAACCTTTAATTAGTAAAACTGCCAAAATTTGGGTTATTGTTTTATCCCGGCCAATTTTATCTAAGGAAGGAGCTTTTAGAGGATTAATTTTAGCCACAATTTCTTTAGAGTATTTTCATCAACTGTTCCTAAGTCTTGATATAGGAAAAGAAGGTCTAATTAACCTCTATGGATTTGATCATTTTGTTTATTCTAGGATTCCTTGGAGTAATGAACTTTTTGGCAAAAGTGTTAATGTGGCATCTGCTGTTGATCAATTGATTTCAGGAAAAAGTACATTGGTAAGCTACCGTGCTCAATCTAAGATTGATGGAATTGACCGCATTGTTTCTGCTCGAAAAGTTTCAAACTTCAATTTTGCTGTCATTGTTGGTTTGGCGACAAAACATGTTCTTTATTCTTGGAAAATAAGAACGATAACTTATTTAATTATCATGGTTATTCTATTTATATCTTTTACCTTTTTCCTAATCAATTTTCTTGCTTCGTTAGAACTAGTTGATGAGCAACGCAAGCAAGCGGTTCATACTGCGAAAATGTCTACATTAGGAGAAATGGCAAGTGGAATAGCACATGAAATAAACAACCCATTAACAATTATTTCGGGTACAGCTAAAAACCTAAAGCGAATAAAACATGGGGAAGTTCTTGATCCGAAGTTAGAAGAATCACTTGATAAAATAATCGAAACAAGCGCTCGAATAGCTAAAATAATAAAAAGTTTATTATCATTTTCAAGAGACTCAAAAAATGACACTTATATCAAAACTTCAATACAAAAAATATTTGAATCAACTTTAGAGCTATGTCTTGAACGAATTCATAATCATGGAATTGAATTAAAATTAATTCCTTTTAAAGATCAATTTATTTATTGTAATGAAGTCCAAATTATTCAAGTTTTAATGATTCTTTTAAATAATTCGTTGGATGCGTTGGAAAACAGTGACGTAAAATGGATTGAAATAAATGTAAAAGATTCAATTGATAGAATATCTATTATTATTTCTGATAGTGGCAAAAAAATTGACGATAAAATTGCCAATAAAATAATGGAACCTTTTTTTACAACTAAGGCCGTTGGAAAGGGTGCTGGTTTAGGTCTTAGTATTTCACAGGGTATTATTGAAACTCATGGAGGTCGTTTTTATTTAGACCAAAGCGCCACTTTTACAAGTTTTGTCATTGAGATACTTAAAAGAAACTAATTTATATTTAATCTTGAGAGTTATAGTTGGTTAACAGTGTAGATAGATTCTTATAAATTTTCTATATTAGGGCATCTAGTGTGCCTCACCTTGAAATAATTGTAAAATACCTTAAAATAAAATATGGAAAAAAGATTACTTATCATTGACGATAATAAAGAAATTGTTGAAGTTGCTGGTGAAATTCTTTCAGATTTATTTGAAGTGATTGAAAGTGCAAATACCGTCGATCAAGCAATTGCATTATTACAAACCCAAACCTATTCCTTTATTGTTCTCGATATTAATTTAGAAGGAAGAAACGGTGCAGAAGTTATTAAATACTTAGTAGAGAATCCAGAAAATTCTAATAAAGAAGTTCCTTTTGTCATCATTAGTGGAATGATCACTCCTCAATTTGTTGAACGCAATCGTCAGAGATTTGCTGGGATTTTAATGAAGCCATTTGCTCATGATGAATTAAGAGCAATTGCTGAATTTATTTTAAATGGTGTAATACTCGAGACTGAAGTCGTTCCTGCTGGCCCCACAATAGATGAAATTCCCTACCTTAAATGCAATCTCCCTTTTCCCATTATTCAGCTAGAACAAAGAGTGAATAAGGTATTAGATCAAGTGAGAAAATCGAGTAAATTAAAACAACTTTTTTCTGATTTAAAAATTGACCGCTCTGGTGATAATTATATTATTACCCATATTGGTATGTTGATTAATATCGCCACAGGAATTTGTATTCAAATGGAGTGGAATACAGATAAAACATTAGAGAAATTTGTCTATGCTGCCTATCTTCATGATATGGCATTATCAGAACGTCCTGACTTGGCGAAGATTTCTACGTTTGATCAATTAGAAAACCTCAAGGATAAACTTTCAGCTGTTGATTATAAATTAGTTTTTGAGCACCCAAATATTGCTGCACGCTCAATTGATAATATGAGAGAAATTCCACCCGATGTGCAACTTATAATTAAACAACACCATGAGCTACCGAAAGAAAATGGTTTTCCTGCAAAATGCTCATTTCAAAAAATTACACCATTATCTACTGTCTTTATTATCGCTCACGATCTTACAGAATTCATATTAGCTAATCAAAAATGGACGATGGAAGATTATATAAAAAAATCTAAGTCAAAATTTAAAGGGATTCATTTTTCAAAAATTCTATCTTCATTAAGTGATATAAAATAATTATATTAAGGGAATTAAAAGAATAACTCTAAGAGACCAACAAATAGTTCGAATCCAATTTGATTTGACTAATAGGTCGATTGCTTTTTGATTATATCCAAGAGAAAGAATATTGTGTTGAGGGACACTGACTATAAATGTAACGAGCCAGATAATTACAATTAAAAATCCGGATACCCAAAAGAATTTACTTTGTCGAAAACTATTACTGAAATAGAGTAAACCACCAAAACTTATTAGCTCAAAAAGCATTGGCAAAGCAATAACGAAGGAAGTTTTCTGAATATGTTGAAGTTCATAATTGATAAAATTTTCTTTTCCAACCAATGAAAAAAGAGGGTAATGGATAATTTGTATAATCCAAATGCCCCCTAGCATGTAAGACGTCATGATTAGATGAGCTATAAATAAATTCCTGGCATTAATTAAATTTGTCATGATAAATTTTAACATCAATATATTGAAAAATTAAGAATGATTTTTTTATATTTTAAAGGATAGATTCATTTATGTTTTTTGATATTCACTCAAGTCTTCGATTATTAGGGATACACCCTTGGGAATTAAAAATTCCTTTTGATGAACAAGTTTGGTCTATTCAATTTGATGTTATAAAAAAATCTTTTTCTCAAAAAATTTTGGCCATTGGTGAAATTGGCCTTGACCGAAGGCATAATGGAATTGCATCTATAAACTTTCAAGAAAAAATTTTGTCATGGCAACTTGACTGGGCCCTCGAAGTAAATCGTCCAACTATTGTCCATTGTGTAAAATCAGAATCAGATCTTTTAAAAATTCTTAATGCTAAAAAATATAAAGGCAGACTTCTTATACATGATTTTAATGGAACAATAGCTTCTGCAAAATCACTTCTCCTGTACGATTGTTATTTTTCTTTTGGCCCAAGACTCTTTGACGTTCATACCAAAACTCATTCGGTGATAAAGTCAATTCCTATAGACCGGCTCTTTTTTGAAAAGAATGAGCATTCCACTAAAAGTTTAGAAGATGTTTATAATTGTGCTGCAAAAATATTAAAATTAGAAAAACTTCAATTAGAAGATCAGATATTTAAAAACTTGTTAAACTTCTTTTCGTATAGCAATGATATCAGTTCCACGGATATTATTAATGACTTCAGCAATACCTCGACCTAATAGTATTTTTTTTATGTCGTTAAGGGGTGTTCTACCATGCTCAGTCCCTGTCCTGACTAATAGGTAAGCAGTTGCTTTTGGTTTTAAGACAAACAACACGGCTTTGATTAAAGTTTCAAAATCACTATCTATAAAAAAACGGCAGCGATTTTTAAATTGACTTGGAGATAGTAGCCCTTCATTTTGAAAAAAATAGGGAGGATTAGAGACAATGAGATCATAAGTATTTTCGTAATGTTCTAAATTGAGTAGCGTTTGATAATTCCAATTTAAAAAAGCAAATTCAGAATCACTAAATTGCGGATAAATCATTTTTAAATTTTTGTCAAAGTACTCTCGGTAACGGTCCTGTACCTCTAGGAAATCGATTTTTTTTAATTGAGGAGAGTGTAGCGAGAGCTCTAAACCAATTATACCGCAACCCGCACAAAGATCGAGGGTCCTCCAAAGACTTAAATTGGAATTATTTTTAATCAACGAAGCTACTTTTTGGGCCAAAAAAACTGAATCGAGGGAAAAACGATATTCATCTGGTTGAAAGTAATTAAATGTAAATTGAGTATTTTTAGACATCAAAATTATTTTAACTTGTCTCTCTGATTTGACCAGTTAATACTTTCTCATAAATGATTTTTTGGATACACTCGAACGTGTTTTTAGGGAGCATTAAATGAATAATGTATTAGTACTTTTAGGGGCCGGTTGTTTTTGGGGAGTTGAAACTCTTTTGAAACAAACAAATGGAATTATTAGAACAGAAGTTGGTTATTCCGGTGGGAACACTGTTGACCCGACCTATCCAGAAGTTTGTACAGGCACTACTGGGCATGCTGAAGTTGTTCAGGTTATTTATGATCAATCCATAATAAGTTTTGAAAAAGTTTTAGATTTCTTTTTTCGATTGCACGATCCCACGACTCTAAACCGCCAACATAATGACATTGGAACTCAATACCGATCGGTGATTTTTTATTCTACAGAGGATCAAAAAACAATTGCTTTGGACGTCATTCAAAAACTTAATGATTCTAAAATATTTAAAAATCTGGTAGTGACTCAAGTAGAAAAAATAACTAATTTTTATTCTGCAGAGGAATATCATCAAGATTATTTAAAGAAGAATCCAGATGGTTATATGTGCCACATCCTTAGAAAATAGAGGAAAAAATATGGATGATTTAAATCTTTTATTTAATAATCAACTCTTAAATCGCTGGACCGTCTCAAGCTCTCAAGTAAATATTAGAATTGATAAGTTAAAAAAATTAAAATCTGAAATTCTTAGACGCCGAGAAGAAATAAAATTGGCGATTTTTAATGATTTTAAAAAGCCCTATGCAGAAAGTGAGTTAACAGAAATACATCCAGTCTTAGATGAAATTAATTTTGCTATTAAGAATTTAAAGAAATGGATGAAGCCTAAACGAGTTTCTACACCAATTACCTTAATTGGTTCTCGATCATTACTAACTTATGAAGCCAAAGGAGTTGTCCTAATATTGGCGCCTTGGAATTATCCCTTTTCTCTGCTTATGAACCCCATGATTGCAGCTATTGCTTCCGGTAACTGTGTGATGGCCAGACCTTCTGAAAAAACGCCGAATACTTCTCTTATTTTAAAGGAAATTATAGACTCTCAATTTCACCCAAATGAAGTTGTTGTAGTTTTAGGGGAAATTGAAGTTGCAGAAAAGTTATTAGAATTACCTTTTGATCATATTTTTTTCACTGGGAGCACTTCTATTGGAAAAAAAGTAATGGCCGCAGCTGCGAAAAATTTAACTTCTGTCACACTTGAACTGGGAGGAAAGTCTCCAGTGATCATAGATCATGATGTAGACCTAGAATTAACTGTTTCTAGGCTTGCCTGGGGAAAGTTTATCAATTGTGGACAGACTTGTGTAGCACCGGATTATGTCTATATTCCTGAAAATTTAAAGACTCAATTTTTAAGTTTATTAACAAAGCAAATTAAAAAAAATTATGGTGAGACAAGTTTAGATCGATTAAAAAATACTGATTTCGCTAGAATCATTGATAGTGGAAGCTTTAAGCGCTTAAATGAAATGATTAAAAGTGAAAACAACCTAATCACAGATATTTCTTTTGCTGATCAAAATTATCTTCCTCCAACAGTTTTTGAAGCAACTCAAGATTCTCCTATTATGAAAGAGGAAATTTTTGGACCAATTCTACCAGTACTAACATATCAGAATATTAATGAAGTTATCGAGACGATTCGTAAAGGCCCTAAGCCGTTGGCCCTTTATATTTTTTCAAAAAGAAAATCATTTATAAAAAATATTCTAGCAAAGACTACTTCTGGCGGAGCCGTTGTTAATCATGTAGTTTTACATTTGGCCAATCCAAATTTACCTTTTGGAGGAGTCGGCACTTCAGGTCTCGGAAGTTACCACGGTCATTTTGGCTTTAAAACTTTTTCTCATGAAAAATCACTTCTCATTCAAGGGCGCTGGTCGCTTATTGGTTACTATTTTCCACCCTATACATCTGTACTATCAAAAATAGCCTTTAGACTATTGCGTTTATTTGAATAAGATTATTTTGGAGACCTTATGACTTTTCTTTTACTTGCTCTAAATATTCTATTAGTGGCCCTCGTTGGCTTACTTTTCTCAAAACTTAATAAGGTTGATTTAAGTTTATTACCAGCTGAAATTTCAAATGGAATTAAACCATTAAATGATAAATTAATTCAACTTGAAACAATTATGGTTCAGCGCTTTGAAAGCCAAAAAGAAATTACTAAATATCAGGTCACTGAAATTATTGAAGAAAAATTTAAGAAAATTGTTTTTGAACAAAATAAAAGTACCCAAGATATTATTTTATCATTTTCAACTTTCCAGCAGGCCATTACGAATCAGATGGTTGCTATGAATGAAAAAATAACTAAAGACATGCAGATAAAACTTAATGAAATATCTGACCGGGTCAAAGAAAACCTAGATCAAGGATTTAAAAAAACTAATGAAACATTTAATAATGTTGTTGAGCGCTTGGCTAAAATAGATGAGGCTCAGAAAAAAATTGAATCTTTATCGGCCAACGTTGTGTCGCTACAAGACGTTTTAACTGATAAGAAAAGCCGTGGGATTTTTGGAGAGGTTCAGCTACAGCAAGTTCTCAATTCTGTTTTTGGAGATAGAAACGATAAAGTTTTTCAACTTCAGTACAAATTACCTAATGGAACTATTTGTGATTCTATTTTATTTCTTCCTCAACCGACCGGGCATCTTGTGGTGGATTCTAAATTCCCATTAGAGAATTTTAGGCGAATGTTTGATACATCAATACATGAAAGTGAAAGAAAAGAATTTGTTAAAGATTTTAAAAATAACTTAAAAAAGCATATTGATGATATTGCCAATAAATATATAATTAGAGATGTCACTGCAGATCAAGCAGTCTTATTTCTTCCTGCTGAAGCTATTTTTGCTGAACTCTATGCTTACCATGGTGACATTATTGATTATGCTCACCAACGAAAAGTTTGGATAACTTCGCCAACAACATTTATGGCAATGATAACAACAGTTCAAGTCGTTTTAAATAATATTGAAAGAAGTAAATATACCAATGTCATTCATCAAGAGCTTAATAAACTTGCTGATGAATTTGGGCGTTACAAAAAACGCTGGGACGCACTTGCTAGTCATATCGATACAGTTAGTAAAGATGTTAAAGAAATTCACATAACGACAGGAAAAATTACTGACCGTTTTGACCAAATTTCAGATGTAAAAATTGATAAACTTCTAGAGTAAGACCATGAGAAAATTAGACGATTATTTAGAAGAATATTCACAATCACACCAAAATAAAACGAATAAGAACATTCATCGGTTTGCCGTTCCGGCCATTATGTTTAGTGTTCTTGGTCTTTTAAAAGCTTTACCTGTTCCTGAATCATGGCCTTTATATCTCGATTGGAGTGTTTTGGCCGTCATCTTATCCTTAATTTTTTATGCAAGTTTAAAAAATAGTAAGATTTTCGGAATAATGTTTGTTTGGCTAATGCTTCAAATGCTTATTCTTGAATTTTTAAGGCCACATTTCTTTTTTCTTTGTCTTTTTATTTTTGTAGTCGGTTGGATTTTTCAATTTATTGGCCACAAAATCGAAGGGAAAAAACCATCTTTTTTTAAAGATTTATTTTTTCTCTTGATTGGACCTATATGGGTTGAAAAAACTTTTTTTCAAAAAAAATCTAATAATGCCAAGGAAATTTTGTAAAATCTTTTGGTCTTTTTTCAACAAATGAATTACGTCCTTCCAGTGCTTCTTCAGTTCCATAGGCCAACCGAGTTGCTTCGCCTGCGAATAATTGCTGGCCTACTAAGCCATCATCGATCATATTAAACCCAAACTTAAGCATTCTCATTGCAGTTGGAGATTTTGAATTCATCTCTCGGGCCCAGTCCAGAGCAACATTTTCTAATTCTTTATGTGGAATAACAGCATTAACCATTCCCATATCAAAAGCTTCTTGAGCGCTATAGTTTCTTCCTAAGAAGAAAATTTCTCTAGCTCTTTTTTGACCAACCATCCGGGCCAAGTAGGCAGAGCCATAACCTGAATCAAAACTTGCAACGTCTGGGTCAGTTTGTTTAAAAATGGCATGTTCAAGAGATGCTAGGGTTAAGTCACAAACGACATGAAGTGAGTGTCCACCACCAACGGCCCATCCGGGAACGACGGCCACAACAATTTTTGGCATAAATCGTATCAACCTTTGAACTTCTAAAATATGTAAGCGACCTAATCTTCCTAAGTCTATCTTTGAATTTCCGGTTCCATTATTATCATGACCTTCATATTTATATCCATCTTTGCCACGAATGCGCTGATCTCCTCCAGAACAAAACGCCCAGCCTGCATCTTTTGGTGAGGGACCGTTTCCAGTCAAGAGAACAACTCCAACATCTGCTGAAATTCTTGCGTGTTCAAGTGCATAATAAAGTTCATCAACTGTTTGAGGCCTAAATGCATTCCTAACTTCAGGTCTATTAATGGCAATCCGAACTGTTCCTTGATCAATTGCTCGGTGATAAGTGATATCACTAAATTTAAAGCCTGGGACTTCGATCCATAATTTGGGATTAAATATTTCTGATACCATTGATTCCTCTTATTGAATTATACTTACGCTATTAAAATTCATCTCGTATTAGGCCGTCAACCCTAAAGCCATCGTCGCTTAGGGTCTTTATGGTCAATGGGCCATGATTTAAAATTTTGCTGCTTATTAGCAGCAGTAACTAGATTATGAATAATAATTTCTAAATCCTCTAAACTCCAAAAATCGTCGTGAAAACTATTATTTTTTGAATCTAGTGCCAAGTGAGAAGTTAATGCATAAACAAACCCACTCATTGGTGGAATTAAAAGTCCCATGGTGTTCAAAATTCCTTGCAGCCTAGATAAAACACTTTTCCCCCCAACAGAATGCATACTGATCAAAATAGCGGCCGGTTTAAATAAAAGACAAGTGCTGCCTTCAAATTCTGTGAGTGTTTCTAAAAATAATTGCATTGGGCTACCCCAACTGTCCCAGTAAGTTCCCGATGTAAAAATAAAAGCATCGGCCCAATTTAATTTATCTTCTAAGTTATATTTTAAATCATCTTTTACTAAGTGAATAACTTGGACCTCAGTTTCAAATTTAGATAAATTGGCTTGGGCCCGCTCGATTAAAACAGAAGTATTGCCAGAGTCAGCACCTAGGCTGCCATTAAGAATTAATATATTTTTTTTCTTCATTAAAAAACCTCCTGATTTTTCTCAAAAAAAGTTTTCAAAAGTGCTTCATGTTTTTCTGAAAAATTTGGTGAATTAAGTAAACGTGAAGAGTTTTTTTCCTCTTCGTTCATTTTCCACCATTTGAGAATATTTTCCCAAAAACTAGGACCATTTTCTAATCTTAAAACAGAGGATTTAAGGCACTTAAATAAATGGATAACATAAGCATTCATATCAGAAGCAACATATTCAAACTCATTCTTAAATTCGGCATTAGCTTTTAAATGGAACATGAGTTCAGGTAATTCATAAAGTGCATCGATTAATTTATAGAAACCTAATTGGCCAATTTGTGAATCAATTTGGCTAAAGAATTGATCTGCATGCATAAGATCATGTAAGACGAAACTCAATGGATCGCGTTTATTAAGGACTAAGCAATCAATTTTCAGTGGATCTGTAATTACTGTGATACAACGATTATTCTTAACCTGAAGGCGTAATAATTCTCTTGAATTTGGAATATGTTCGAGTAATTGTATGTTCCAAAGTCCATTGATCCAATTGATCATTGAGCGATGAATAGATTGTGGAATGGCCTTTAAAGTAAATTGCTCAAAAAGATTTAAAGTCGTAATTTCTTTTAATTTTTCAATTTCCCAAACATTTAATTGAAAAGAATTTGGAATGATTTTTAATAAAAGAGAAGAGACATCGTTATGATTTTTTTTGTCAAATTGATTTAGTTCTTTTTTCTGTAACCAATTTTTTTGGTGCTTAATTCTTAAAAATAACAAAATATAGATGGCCGTAAAGTCTTGTGGGTTTAATTCGAGTGATTTAATTGCTTCGAGGTTAGTCCTTAAATAATCGCCATGAGTTTTTAAGACACTTTCTTCAATTAGGATTTTTTTATAGGATCCACTTCTACTTTTCAATACTTAGCTACACTTTTAAGGTGAATTAGACTTGTTAAAGACCAACGATATGATTCAAGTTTACGGCTTTGGGTGCCGATAAGTCTACTATGAATTATCTTATAGTATGGCCAATATTTAAACAAATTCAAATAATCTACCTATCGCAGGTGAGACTTGAGTGATTTAAAATATAAAAACAATATTTTAGAAATATCATTACTTTTAAATAATGCTCAAAAACCTATTCAAATTCTTGATGCGATTAAGTGGAATGAAGGTATTGAGGAATTTATTATCAAAAATAAATTTAAGGAAATGCCCAATATTGATTATCAAGACAAACCGCTCAAATATGATCCAGTTAAAAAATTAGAAGAGTTTAAAATTTTACGTTATAAAATTTCAAAAGATTTAGGTGTTAATGATCCCTTGGGAGCAATTCTTACTCGAAATTGTCTTCAATACGAAGATGTTGTGAGGATGCTTATGCATCGTGGGCAAAAAGAATTTTATGAGTACTCAAAAATTCTTTATGGTAGTCCAACTGAATTAATGAATGACGGTAAAACAAAATTATCTGACCTTGCCAGTATTATGAATTCATTACTCAATTCACTTAATGAATCCCAATTGGGTGGTGATAATGAAAAATGTTTAACTGCAGAAAATGTTGTCGATCATTTGAGTCTCTCCTTAGGAAGTTATTTTCAAGGTGAAAATATAAAAATAAAACTTTCTGATGGAATTATTTCTGATGCATCGGCCGGATCCGATTATATTAAAATTAAAAAAGGGATGTTATTTTCCAAACGCGATTTACAAATTTTTGAAGTTCATGAAGGTTGGGTGCATTTGGGAACAACTTTGAATGGACTTAATCAGCCATATGCAAAATGGCTTTCAAAAGGACCACCTTGTTCGACTGTGACTCAAGAAGGATTAGCCGTAACGATGGAGCTTTTTAATTTTGCACTTTTTCCCAAAAGAGCAATTCGATTAAATGACCGTTTAATTGCCTGCCAAATGGTTGAAGAAGGCGCAAACCTTTTAGAGTTGATTGCATTTTTTAGAGAAAAAGGTCAAGGTGATCTCCAGGCCATTAGAAATGCTGGTCGGATTTTTAGAGGCTCCAACCTAGAAGGAGGATCTCCATTTACTAAAGACATTGCTTACTTAAAAGGTTTTGTATTGATCTATAATTTTATGAGAACAACAATAAAAGAGGGGAGGGCCGATCTCATTCCTTTTCTTTTTACAGGTAAAGTTACTTTGGATGATTTACCCGTTCTTTTTGATTATCATAAAGAAGGTGTCATCACTCTTCCAAAATACTTACCGCCTCAAATTCGTGATTTAAATGGTCTTGCCATTTGGATGGCCTTTTCAAATTTTTTAAACCGAATGAAGCTCGATGATATTATGAAAAAGAAATCTGATGATCAGATTAATAAAAAAAGTGCTTAAGCTGGAATTGTTGTTTCAAGTACACCTGGAGCATCTTTAAATTTCTGCAAAAATTCTTTTAATACTGGATGATCTTGCAAATTATACATTCCTCTAAACTCAACCCAATAAAGATAACTGTATAAACTCATCGTTAAAAAATTCCAATGTTTAGGATTTTTCTCATCTAACGTTTTTACCCATGGAGTGAGGAAATTAAGGATATTGGGAACCCGTTCAATCTGACGCTGGATATAGCTATTACCACTCGCAAGATCCAACCCACCTCTTTTTAAACTAAACAATGAAATTGAAGTATCCATTGCGCCGTCTATTGCTGAAAGTATATTTTCTTCATCAAGAGTGAGTGGGGCCCAGTTATTTTTTTGAGCCAAGTAATAGTAAATGATTCTTGAATCAAGAATAACTTTTTCACCATCCATTAAAACTGGCAATTTATTAACTGGATTGACCGATTTTAAGTAATCATTACCCGTTTCTTCTAAATAATTTACTACTTCTAACTGGAAATCCAAGTCGTGCATTACGAGTCGTATTTTTCGAACATAGGGTGAAGTTAAAGAGCCAATTAAAGTATAATTCATCTCAAGATCCTAAGGTTTATGTGATATATTTAGTCTTACCATGAAATGTACATACTATAAAGAAGCTCAATGCCAATCTTGCCAACTTTTAGATAAAAGTTATGAAGAAACATTATTATTAAAAGAAGCAGTTCTTGGAAAACTTTTTCCCGGTACACTTTCTTTAATGAAACCTACTGTTGGTCTAAAGTCAGATGTAGAAAAATCACGTTCTAAAGCCAAATTTGCAGTTTTTAGCGTCAATAACGAAATGACTTTTGGCTATTATCAAAGTAATGGCACAGCGACTGAATTAGAAAATTGTCCTCTGCATGCTAGTGGCATTAATGAGCTTTTAGTGATGCTTAAAGATCAAATGAAGATCTTTAACATTATACCTTACGATCTAGAAACCAAAACGGGGGAGCTTAAGTATATACTCATCTCAAAAAGTGGAGAGGTCAGTAAAAATTTGCCAGAAGAGTATCTACTTCGCTTTGTTTTAAGATCAAAAGAATCTCTTGATCGTTTAAAAAAAGCAGTTCTTTCGATACAGTCTCTTGTTCCAAAAATTAAAGTAATTACAGCTAATATTCAACCTATTCATCAAGCGATAATAGAGGGTGAAATTGAAATAGTACTGAGTGAAGAAGTTTCGATAACTCATCATTTTGATGAATTTGTTCTCAATCTAGGTGCGCGAAGTTTTTTCCAAGTGACTCCGGCAATGGCCATTAAACTCTATAATGCAGTCGCAGATGAGATTTCGACTCATTCACCCAAATCTCTCATTGATCTTTATTGTGGCGTCGGAGCATTCTCTTTTTATGCCTCAAGATATTGCTCGGATATTACAGGGGTTGAGATATCTGCAGAGGCCATTGAATGTGCCAAATCTTCCTTGAATTTGAACAAAGCTGCCAAGATTGATTTTTTTGCATTGGATGTTGAAGACTATTTAAGAAAATCACCTAAAAAGTTTGAAGCAGTGATAGTTAATCCACCACGAAGAGGATTGAACACTGCTATCATTAAAAATATTCTAGAAATTAATCCTCAAACAATTTATTATTCTAGTTGCAACGCTGAGACGCTTCAAAGAGATTTTTTAGAATTGGAAGCGAAGTATAAAATTATAAGTCTTCAGATTTTTGATATGTTTCCCTTTACTCACCACTTCGAAACTCTTTTGTGTTTAAAAAGAATTCATTAAGAGAATTTAAAGATTTGCCCTTATAGTAATTGCGACTAATATAATTCTAGTCTCTAGAATCATTAACTTTGAAAAGGGTTCATTTTATGGATAATTTACAAGATTACTCACTATTACCAGATCCACTAAGCAGTTTTCTTTATTGGTTTAATGAAGCTGAAAAGGTTGAGCAAAATGCTCCCGCAATGGCAGTCTCAACTTACGATCCAAAAAAGAACAGGCCCAATACTAGATACCTTTTATATAAAGGGATCTCTCAGAATCAATTAGTTTTTTATACGAACTATTTAAGTCCCAAGGCCCGTGAGTTAAAAGCTAATCAAGAAGTCGCATTAGCTTTTTATTGGCATGAATCTAAAAAACAAGTTAGGATTCACGGAAGAGTCGCCAAGATGAGTCTTGAAGACTCTACCACTTATTTTCATTCAAGAGACCGACAAAGCCAAATTGCTTCTTATCTGTCTGCTCAAAGTACAGTGATCGAAGATAAAGCAGCTTTACTTGCTAAATATAATGACACCACGAAGTTATTTGTTGGAGAGTCTATTCCCCTTCCTGAAAATTGGGGAGGTTATTTAGTTACTCCCTACGAATTTGAATTCTTTCTTTATGGTGAAAATCGTTTGAATGACCGCTTTCTTTATGAGTTCAAAAAGCAAAATTGGGAAGTCTCTAGACTTCAACCATAATATTATTTTCAAGGATGAAAGTATGAAGCCATTTGGTGTTGACCCAGAATTAGAAAAAAATTCTTTTTTAATTGCTGAATTAGAATTAAGCCAACTTTATTTAAAAAATGACAAAGACAATCCTTGGTTTATTTTGATTCCAAGAAAAGTAGATCTCATCGAATTGGTTGACCTCACCCATGAGGAACAATGCATGTTAATGGAAGAGGTTTCAGTAGTTTCGGAATTTTTAAAAAAATTCTATAGGCCTTCAAAAATTAATGTGGGAGCGTTAGGAAATATCGTTAGGCAGCTTCATCTTCATGTTATTGCCCGATTTGAAAGTGACCGGGCGTGGCCCCACGCTTTATGGGGAACGACGCCCGAGTATTTCTTTGATGATATAGAACTTGAAAATATAAAATCAAACTTTCAAGAATTCATTGAGTAGAAGTCAAAAACTAGAAATCAAAACTAGAGCAAATTTCCCTATGCAACTTGATCTTGTTTTGGGTTCGACTGATTTTTATCTTTTACACTGTCAATATAACGATTAATAGAATCTGGAACTTCTTGAAAAAAATCATCATCACGGAAATAAATTTTATTCTTTAATTCCATACTATCGATTGCTGCATTTTTAAAGTAGCTTTGTAATCTAAACAATGGCCCAGCAATTTTGTGTGAGTAAAATAGTCCCCACAGTATTGCAATATTAGAAATGCAAATGGCCACAGCAATAAAAACTTTTGTCATAAACTGTTTTTGCTCATGGATCATTAAAAAATATGGATGATCTGGTGGGAGATTAAGAAGTTGTCCTTTTTGAATATAAACGTGAAAAAAATAATCATTTGCTAGATATATAATAGACATTGAAACAATTGAAATAAGTAATAGAGAAGCAATAAAGGGAATCTGAAATTCAGAATTGATTAAGAATTTCTTCTCTCCTAAAATTAAACTTACTATAGACGATCTTTTTTTTGTAATTGACATAGGTCCCTCGTAATTATTATTGTGCCGATTCGTTATATTATTGGTTACCATAAACCATTTCCTCTCTTGAATCTGAATTGTAGTCCATTTCGATTAATTTTGATTCTGCTGATGCAGGTCCTGTACTTGAGTCTTCAATAAACTCATCTCTCTCTCTCGGTTTTTTTCTGAGAGATGCAACTGATCGAGCGCTGTCTCCCAATCCTTTAAAAGTATTTATTTTATCAAGAAATGAATTTTGCTTAATGAGTTCGTTAATATAGGTAATTTCATCAGTGTTTAATCCATTATCTAATAATGATTTGATGGCATTGACTTCATTGTATGAATAATGTTCTTGCATCATAAGATAATAGACAAATCTTGGATCCCATTTTTCAGTGTTATCTAAATCTTGTTTTAATTTTCCTCTCATATCGCTGACAGCAACTTGAAGGCGCTTAATGTCCTTAATGCTTGTGGCTTTATCTAAATAACTTTGTTCAAGTAAAGTCTGCTTTTCTTTTAATTCTTGATTGAATTCAAAAACTTTTTTAGCTAATTTTATTTGGATTTTTGTATCGCGGTCAATTTCAGCATTTTTTGAATTAATAACTGTTCCAATTTGGTCTAAGTTTTGACGTTCTTTTTTGATCTCTTGTTCTTTGGCTGATAACACTTGATCTACTTCATTATTAGGCTTTCCTGCAGTTGAAATATTTTTAGATGGAACTAAAATTTTAGATGGTCGATGTGTCGTCATTTTAGCTGAAGATATTTCATCTCTATGCAAGAAGAAATAAACTCCCAAGAGGATGACAAAACTGGCCGTGGCCATAATCAAGAGTCTTCTCATGATATATTCTTTTTGAAAATTGAGTTTTTGTTCTTATCGGCAAACGTTCTACAGACAAAACACTCAGTTGATTTCTTCATTATAGAGAATATAATTTTGGCTTCAATACAGGATTCATTTTTCGCTTTAAACTTCAACCAATCCAACAACTTAACTGCCTTTTTTGGTCTTTTTTGCATAGGAGGAAAAAACATAAAAAGTGACCCAAAAAAAAGGCAAGCTCTAAAGCTTGCCAAAATTATTTTTAAATTAAATTATTTTTGATATTTATTTATTGTCTTTTACACTGGCCGGTAGTCTTCCTTTAGCAACTGAACCTGGCGTTCCTTCAACATTTTTTAATTGCATAACGGCTATTTGGTCTTCTGATTTTCTAATTTCGCTTGCTAACTCAGTATTTAATTTTAAAACATTTTTTAAATCTTCTGAAGGTTTCATTTTTTCAATTTGTCTTTGGTAGTCAAGTAACGATTTTATTTTATAGGCCAATTCTCTTTTAAGGTAGACACTTTCAGCACTATATTTTTCAATCATAGCAGCTTCAATTTTTTCTTGATTCATTGATTTTTCAATTAATCTATCTTTAGTTTTTCGAAGTTCTGTTTCTAAAAAGGCAATTTTGGCATCATATGATAGTTGTTGTTGACTGAGTAATTTTGTTAAAAAATTAACTTTCATATCTTGATTAAAATTACCTTCCATTAATAAATCAGTTCCAGGTTTTGCAATATCTTGATCGTCAGGTTGTAATTCACGGGCCGATAGTTTTGAGTTATAAGAGTTAAAAAATGCAGTCGCCAATAAAGAATAATAAAGATATTTCATAAATCTTCCTTAGTAATAGATTTAACTTAGAAGACTTCTCGGAAGATTAAAGGGAATTCTTTAGTAAAAAGATCTGATTTAACGAATCATAGGGCCCTGAGCTTTGTTAGGGCGTTGTAATTAAAGTCATTTTTAGAATTTATAAAGTTTCAGGAGTTGCGTCCCAGTCTGTTGATTTCTCACCTTTATGTGTTTTTTCAATAATTCTGTTATAGCTATCAACAATTAGAGTTTTAAGTGTTTCTTTTTCAGCTTCAGTACAATGTAAACTACAATTCTTCACCATTTCTTTCAGCATTAGAGTACCAACTGCATAAGGGCCGTTAAGATTTTCATCACATGCTGCTTGCTCAGCATAATCATGGCCTTTAGGACAAATTGCATGATAAAAACCTAAACTTTTTCCATTTCCGTCACTATGTCGTGCTTCGTGAAAAAAAACACTAAGTCTAAAGATACTATTAGAAATGGCATTGTTATTTGATTCATTAATTGTCAAATCTGGAGAAAACAAGCCTTCACCTATTTGAATAATTCCTACTCTCGGAGATTTAATGATAACTTTTTTATTTTCAAGAGTTTTTGAACTTACGATATTCATTCCATAAATAGTATTCGAATCTTTTCCATCCATGTAAAGTGCTGTTCCAAAATTACTCATAACGACCATTGATGCTTGAGAACCTTTACCGCTATTAGTTTCACCAACATTTTTATGAAATTTACTAGATACATCTAATGAATATGGCAAAATTTCTGAATTTGGAAAGTCGGCTCCATTTTGATCAATAAAAATATTTTTTTGCGCAATTAAATCATCTGTTGAATTTGATTCGTCGGAAATTATGTAATTTACTCTTTGTCCTAACCAACGACTTAAAGTATGTGAACTTAAACTTAATAATCCCATGACTTTGAGAGTTCGAGGTTCAACTGTCTTATAAAAATTCATATTATCTAAATTCTTTAGATCTTTATCTATTTTAGTCCGCATATCCAAATCAATTGAGTTTGAAAGTGTGATATCTAATTTTTCCGCATAGGCAGAAGTCAGACTTAAGGCAGTAATAAAGCAAAATGTAGATATCAATTTTTTCATACTAAGCCTCGTTTTTACATAGGATTAGCACTATTCTATAATACCCAAGCAATACGCCCTAGTATTGTCTGCTTCTAGGGTAATTTTTATATTAGGTAGGTTATAAACTACTAATATTCTGCCATTGTGTGATGGATTAGATTCAGCTAGCATTTCTTGGTATGAAAATTTTACAGTACTTCGCCCTCTTCATTTTGAGTTCAATAGGTATGAATGCTTATGCCATTGCACCTGCTTGGTACTCAGACTATGTAAGTAATTTTCCAGGTTGTGCGAAGGAAAGTTTATGTACTGTAGGAGAAGGTGAAACTCTTAATGAAGCATTAACGGGTGCTCGCTCAGAAGTATCTAAATATTTTCAAAATAAAATTAAATCAAAAACGATAATATCAAATTCAACAGAGCAAAAAGGATCGATTGCATCAAATGCTTCGATTGATGAATGGACGCAAAAGTCTATAGGTGAAGAATCTAATGAAGTCATCACTGGATTAGAAATTAAAAAGCAAGAGCAGATGAATGATCATTTTTATGTGTTACTGTCACTTGATCGAAATAAAACAGCAAAATTGTTAAAAGATAAAATGGAAATTCTCGATGGTGAAAATATCCAATTACTTAATTTAAATTCTCGGTTTACTTATCCTAAAATTTTAAATAACTGGACTAATATAGAGTTCTTAAAAGAACGGTATCTACTGCTCTCACAGATCGATTATTATCCTCGTGTAACTAAAGATCTCGTTCTAGACAAAATTAGTAAATTGAAAGTACTAAAAATATTAATAGGTGTCACTAACGTAAAAGTTTCAAATAGACTTAATAATTTTTTATTGGATACATTGGCGCCATTAAAAATAAATATAGTTTCTAAAAAACAAAAACCACAATATATTTTAAACCCAATTTTGACTACTGAAGAGCAGTATTTTAAAGTAGATGGCTTTAAAAAAATAAACGTTCAATTAAAACTAGAATTGGTTAATAAATCAAATATTGTTTTAGGAAAAACGAGCGCTCTAAGTGAACAAGTGGCGCGGACGAGTGGGCAAGCGATTGAAAAAGCACTTCCTGAAATTTTTGAAACTGTAAGAGATAATTTAAGTCAACTTTCCAATAGTAAATTAGAAGAATAATTGTACGCCCATTTTAAAAGGATGTTTTATGAAAAAAATTCTACCTATGATCTTTCTCCTTGGTCTTGCTGCTTGTTCAAGTACTCCTAAAAAAGTAGAGGTTGTTGAACGGCCTGTTGATGACGTTAAACACACTGAAATCAAAAAAGAATATGAAGTCAAAGATGCAAGTTCAAATTTTAGACCTGGATGGATTGAAGATGCTGAAGTTTGGGCCAAACAAAATGAAAAAGACTTAGATAAAAATAGATTTTTTTCATATGAAACAGAGCCAAAGGTTACTCGTGCCGTTGCATGTGATATTGCCAAGGCCAATACTCGAGTCGATATTGCAAGTGAAATTACGACTTTTATTGAAAAAACACTTGGGACAACTCAAGAAGGTAATGCCTCAATTGATTTAAATAACCCTAAGCTTTCACCTCTTAAAGAATATATGGAAAATACCATGGCCGAAAAAATCCAATCCATGATTCATGGAGCGGCCGTTGTTAAAACATATTGGGAACAAAGAGAATATAAAAAAAGCTTAGGTGCCAAAGAAGATTTTAAAGCATTTACTTGTTCAGTTCTTATCCGCATGGAAGCTGATCGCCTCAAAAAGTCTGTTGATGAAGCTGCTAATTTTGTAGCTAAAAAAGTCGAAGATCCAGAAGCAAAAGAAAGTGTTAAAAAAGCACTTAAAAATGTATCTGAAAATTTCATTAAATCTCGTCAGGGTGAAATTTAATTACTAATTAAACAAATGAAAATGATTTTTAAATCAAGGAGATAATAATGCATTTATTAAAAGTTATATTTTTTTCGATAAGTCTTGTAACACTAGCAAGTTGTAGTTCGTTTAAAGCAGAAAGAGTTGATAATAAAACTTCTGACGAAAAAGCACTTAGTATTACTGATCAATGGGTTCAAGCAGATACAGAAAAAGTTATCGTCGATGCCATGAAAGAAATGGGAGAACACAAAGGACTTAAACGATACATGATGGAGCACGGCAAGCAGTTAAAAATGTTTGTTGGAGAAGTTCAAAATTTAACAGCTGAAGCGTATTTTCCCATTAATGATATTAACGATGAACTATTAAATGAAATTTCAAAACAAGGTGACTTCGTACTTGTTGATGCAGAAGCAAGAAGTTCATTATTAAAAGAAATTACATACCAAAATGATGGAATGGTTGATCCTAAAACTGCTAAGAAAGTTGGGAAACAAACGGGCGCAGACTTAATGATTTTTGGTAACGTTTATATGAAACCCGAAACACGTGATGGAAAAACCATTAAGCAATATTCAGTAAATTTACGTATTACAGATATTGAAAAAGGGATAGAGATATTTAGAACTCGGACAAAATTATCAAAATATTCAGAACAAAAAAAGATGGGTTGGTAATTCTTAGGTGAAACCAATTAAAAAGTTAAAATTAAATCAGTGCTGGGGGCAAATCTTAATTTTGCTCTCAGCAATTGTACTTACTTCATGTTCGAGTGGTGGAATTAATGACCGCAACGAACTTCGTAACTTTTATTTAACTGGCTCCTACGATGCTGGTCTTCAATACATTGAAAAATCTAAATATTACCAAGATAAAAATGAGCGACTTCTCAAATTAATGGAAGAGGGGATGTTGTTTCACGCTAAAGGTGATTTTGAGAAATCTTCGTTACTTCTTAATGATGCACGAACTCTCTCTGCCGAGCTTTTTACAACTAGTGTTTCAAAGAAACTAGAAAAAACATTATTTAATGATAATTTCGATATTTTTTATGGTGAAATTTATGAGAGATCGATGATTAACTTCTATCTTTCACTCAATGCAATTCTCCAATATCAAAAAAGTGGCAATCGCGCAGATTTGTTTAAGGCCCGCGCTGAAGTTTTAGGATGGGATAGTTTTTTAAATTCGATTAAAGAGGATCGTCTCGGCAAAAGCATATATAAAAATGATTTATTGCTTAAAATTTATGGGGCCAAAATTCATGAAATGGTGGGTACACGTGAAGATAAACAAATTGCACTTCAGCTTTATAAAGATGCCTTAGACGTTATTCTTAAAAATTATAATACCTATCCTTCGTTTAATTTACATTTTCAAGATTTTAAAAAAGACTTTGAAAAACTTTCAAGCCTTAATTTAAACGAAATGAAAAAAAAATATGTTGCTGAAACTGATCATCAAAAAGCGATTCAAGATTTCTTAGCGCAAAATATTTCTAGGCTTACTAAAAATTCTAAAAAAGTTGGAAAAGAGGATAAAACCCAAGTAACTCTTATTCTCGAAAAAGGAATGATTTCTCAAAAAATTGCTGAAAAAAGTTTTTATGGACTAGAGTTTTTATCAAAAGATCCAATCCTTTCTCTATATGCGGCTCAAATTTTAGGTTTGCTTCCATCACCCAATTCTTTTAATCCTGGTGGAGCATTTCTTGGAATCGCTGTCGCCAATACAACTTTAAAATCAGTAGGAGTCGGATTTGAATTGCCGAAAATCGTTAACAATCAGCCTATTCAAAAATATAAACTAACTGTACTTGATAAAGATAATAAAGTTGTCTTATCAAAAGACATACCTTTAATAAACCCAATGGGAGAAATTGCAGAGGAGGCCGTATTTGAGAGTTCTGCTTGGACTTATGGGCGAGTAGGATTTCGTTTGGCCGCTAAGCATGCGACAGCTATTGCTGCTTCATTTGCGACTTACAAAGCGCTTGGAGGAGGTCGAAATGGTGAGAATAATTTCTTGGCGAAAAATGCAGCGTTAATTCAATATATAGGAGCGGCTAAATTAATTGAAGAATCTGAAAAAGCGGACACACGATTTTGGTCAACTTTACCAAATGAAATAAGACTAGTTGATATTGAACTCAATCCTGGTATTTATCATCTTGAAATGTCATCTGAACTTAACGAAAAATTGAGTCTTGGTGACATCACTGTTATTGCTCAAGAAAATCCACAACTTGTTAATGTGAGAAAAAATTAATCCGATAAGTTTCACATGATAAAGAAACTTAATACCCTCATTGTATTATTAGCGGCCTTAATTTTAGTAGCAACCTCTTGTTCTACTCCTCCTGCTTTAGTTGTTCAGGTAAATAATAAAGAAGATGGATCAAGGGCCGTTGCTAATTCACCAACAGATTTAGTGTTAGATGAATTAAAATTATTAATTGAATCAGAATTAAGTAGTGAACGTAGATCTGAAATAAAAGTTGTTCAAGAAAATCTCTTAAAATATTTAATTGAAGCAACTGAAAGTAGTGATGAATATAAGATTAAAGTATTTAATAGTGCGACCCTTTATTTTAATAGAATTTATCCAGTATTAATGAATAATATTAGAACTGAAAAAAATGGCACAGGCACAATTATTCCAATTAAAAGTGCACCCATCTGGACTCTTAAAGAGGAGCTAAATTATCTCAATTTAGAAATAAGTAGTTTTCCAAATCCTAAAATTAAACTTGATCTTCTCGATGGCTTAAAAGTTATTGCCCCAGTATTTAAAAAATTAAATGTCGAAAAAAAGACTGTTATTGCCCAAAATTATCAAAATGCCATCGGAAAAATTTTAGGAACTGAGTTTGATTTACATCCTTCATTTTCAGAGATTGAAAATATCATTGAATTTGATGGCAATGATGATGAAAAAATCTTAAAAGTATTCTCAATAGTAGAGTCTAAACTTAAAAAACATGAATTATCAATTCGTCATATTGGATCTGAAATAGCAAAATCTGGTCAAGTTGATATGAGCAATTCTCAGATGAAGCTCATTGTGAAATTTATGGATTATTATTTTAATCACCTTCAGTCCGATGTCATTAAAACGATCATGTCAGAATTAGTAACGGCAGGACCGAAACTTACTCAAGAAGGAGTTCTAACAATTGTCTTTCAAAATACTGGTCCTGGACTTGGAAAAGTCCTGCAGCAAATTGGAAAACAAAAAGGAGTAGGGGATTCTTTTTCAAAAATAATGAGTGTTTTAGAATCTACCGGAAAAGAAGTTCCAATTCACTTAGTTCGAGATGTTGTATCAAAAGATCAAGGTGGTTTTGAAATAAAATCAATTACAGAAAAGCCCTTAGGGACGGGGACTATTGCCCAAGTCAATAGAGCTGTTATGGTTGAAAATAATGTTGAAACTGTCATAGCACTTCGTTTGCCAAAACCTGGAATAGTAGACCGTTGTAAAGAAGATATTATTATTCTGCGAAAATTTGTACCTGATAATGAACAATTACTTATAGCTCAAGGATTTGAAGACTTAAAAGTAATGAGCACTCTCATTGATAGTGTGGAAGTTTTTTTAAATGATGAAGTTGATTTAGAAAAAGCAGTAGAACGTCAAAATCAAGGTGATCTAGCGTATAGTCGTACAGTTAAAGTCTCAAATCATACAAAATTTTCGATGCTAGAAATGAAAGTACCAAAAGTTTATTTTCCACCAAATGGAAAATCAAATTTACATGTTCAAGAGTTTGCTACTGGAGGGGTTAAGTTTTCTGAACTGACAGATTCAAAAGCTCAAAAAATTGTAGCAGAAGAAATGTTGCGGATGTGGTTTGAAGAAGCACTATTTAAAAGTGGATTTTTAAATGCAGATCTTCATCAAGGAAATTTTAGAATTGTGCTGCTTGAAGATTCTAGTAAAATAAAAATTTTATTATATGATTTTGGACTTTCATCTACTTTAACCAAAGAAGATCAAAGAGCTTTCCTGCTAATAGGTGCTGGTGCTCAACTTAAATCTTCAGAAACTATTGCCGATGGGCTTTTAGCTTCAATGAATTCAAAAGATTCCTCTTTTAAAAATAATTTAATAAAAGAAATAAATGCCGAACTTAAAAAGAATCCCAATAGAGAAGCAGAAGAATGGATTGCCTGGTGTGTACAAAAAAATTATTTTGTCTCTGATAAATTAGGGGCTTTTGCAAGAGGGTCAATACTCTTAAAACAATTACCAGAGGCCATCGGCGAAACTACTATGTTTAAGGATATTGTCCTTAAGAGTGCTTCAAAGAATCTAGTTCATTCAATTGTAGACCGAAAATATAATTATCCATTAAGCAAAATCGACATGGTTAAAATAGCTGGTCGTGGTGCAAAACAATCTTGTATGGAAATGATAAAATCTTTTTTTAAAATGAACTAGTTTCTTACCCCACAACTACTACTGGTTTTTTATTTGAGTTTAAATTCAACAGTAAAATAGCGAATGCCAAAGTGGCAAATTGAGCAGTGACAGTTTGCCATGTTGGAAATAATCCAATGGTGTCAAAGCGAAGGTTCCAAGGAAGTCCTGTTGAACTGAGTACTCCTGCTTCTTGAAGAGAGTGAACTGCCTTACCAGCTAAAATAAAAGCAAGGGCACTTGTTAAAAATGAAGACACTTTAAATAGTTCTCGAATTGGTAGTTTTTTTGAATAGCGTAAGGCCACAAAAGAAAACATAAAGATAAGTCCAAGGGCCGCGATTAATCCCATACCAATGGCATTTTTTCCATCACCATTTGATTGAAACCATAAAGCCCGTATAAATAGAACTGTTTCAAAAGCTTCTCTGAAAACAGAAATGAAAGCGATTGAAAAGAGTCCAAATAAGTTTTTATTATCGATAGCTCCTTGTACTTTTTCTTGAATAAATTGTTTCCATCGAGAGATTTCAGTTTGACGGTGAAGCCAAAATCCAAAATAGAGCAAAACGACAACGGCAAAACTTGATGTAATGGCCTCAAGCATTTCTCGACCTGCTCCACTCAGTTTCATTAGAAAACCCGATAAAAACCATGCTACAAAGCCCAGAGTTAAAGCGGAGCTCCAGCCTGCATGAACCCAAAAAGCTGCTTGTTTATTTCCAAAAGCTTTGATGACACTTAAAAGTGTAAGGATAATAAGCACAGCTTCAAATCCTTCCCGCAAGATGATAGCAAAAGCTCCTGAGAAGGCGACACTCGGACTTAATTCTTGTGATTGAACGGATTCTAATACTTCAGAAAAAACGTTTTGAGTGATAATGATTTGCGCCGCTAATTTTTCTATAGTTTCTGGAGTTGTATCGTTGCCTGAAGAAATGATCTGTCTAATTTTGCCCATTTCTTTTTCAATTTGAACAACTAGTTGCGGATTATTGGCTTTGATCATTGGCTCAATCGGCTCTATTCCTTCAAGGTAAGCTTGAAGAGCAAATCGTTTAGCTTCATCCTTATTATTTGATTTAAATGAGACCAGAGATTTTGTTAATAATGATTTTGCGATTCCAATATATTGTCCACTAGAAGTGTCATCATTTTTAGTTCTTAGAAGAGCGAGTGCAATATTTTTATTTTGCTCATCTTGATCAGTTTTTTTATCAGTTATTTTTTCTGCTATTTTTTCTTTAAGTTCAGTGTCTGAAAGAGTGGCCATTTCTTCAAGTGAGAAATTGAGTTGATTAGCAGGTATAGTTTTTAGAGTTGAGAGAAATGTTTGATGACGTAAGGACATTACATAAAAAGATAAATCCCAAACATCTCTATCGGATAAGTCACCAAAGGCCGGCATTCCTGTGCCCGGAACGCCTAATCGAATTGTATTAAAAGAATGAAATGCAGAAATTGAACTCATGCGATCTTTAGAATGAAAATTGGCCGGTTTTGGGTCGAGTTTAGCTCCATCAGGTCCATCTCCTAAACCATTTTGGCCATGACAAGCGATACAGTTTTGTTGAAAAAGATTTTTACCATTTGTAATAGATGGCTGATTGAGTGGAGAAAGTTTAATTTGGGTGATTGTTATTAAATCTTTTTGAATATCTCGGGCCAACAAAGCCACATCAACCGCTTCAGCTTTTGATTCAATCATTTTTTTGAGTTTGCTTATTTTTTCAGATGTCGATTTATTGCTGGCAATAGTTGGATTTGCATTTGTAAGTTCAAAAACTTTTGTCACAAATTCTTTTTGTTCAGCATATTCACTTTCAGAAGCTACTTTCCCGTGAACAACGGCACCACTATAATCGTGCGCCAAATAATCGAGTAGATGGATGGCAAAGCGTGGATTCGTATCGTTTGTTTGAGCATGAGATATATTGAGAGTAAGAGTGAAAATGATGGCAGCTAAGAGATTTAATTTACGCATAAAGCACACTTTGTTTAATTGTTAGATATTTGTTCTATCTTAACTATAAAAGTTTGAGTAGTCAACCAACTGCTTTTAACTTGCAAAAAATTTAGAAATAGTTACAATAATTTCATGGCCTTAAACTCTAAAACATTATTATCTATACTTATCGTTGATGATGATTCGGGAATAATTGAGCTCTTTAGAGAAAGCCTAACAGAACTTCACTTTACTGTGTTTTCAGCTGGTAATGCTAAGGAGGCACTGCACTTTTTAGCAAAAACAAAAGTTGATTGTATAATTACTGATATTGCAATGCCAGGTATGTCCGGTGTTGAATTTATCAGTGATCTTAAATTGCATGGTGATACAACTCCATTTTTCTTTATCACTGGTTATCACGATTACCCTCTTGAAGAATTAAATCGCTTCAAGCCGCGGGCCATTATTTTTAAACCTTTTGATTTCGAAGAAGCTTCTCTTTTGGTGAAATCTCATTTGACTAAAATCGGTTAATTTTTTATTTCCAAAAATCTTCGTGATAATTAAAATGAGTTTGAGCAGAAACTCTTTGAAGATAGCTATGCATTTTTGGGCTGAATTGGAATTCCGGAAATATATACATTCCCCATAGGTGAGCAGCGATCATTATGTCGATAATGGTTAGTGATTCTCCTTGGTAATAGGATCGAATTTGGGGTTCTAGATGCGTATTTAAAAGAGAGTTGAGCTCCTCTTGAAAAACATTTTTTTTCAACATGAGATTTTTAAAAGGACCTCTTTTTAATTCTTTTTTTAATTGAAAATACTGCCGTGAATCCGGATTAAATTCCGGTGTCCAAACCCAATAGGGCATACAGAGACTATGAACAGGTGCCCCTATTTTTGAAATCAAGATTTCAATTTCATTTTTTTGATTCTCTAAAGTTTCCCATGAGAGTCGGTTAGTAGGATCCCATTTTTTTAGAATTTCTAGACTTTCGTTTAGTTTTATTGTTGGGCTTTCCTCGAGAATCGGGAGCATTTTTACTCCGGTGAGATTGATAGGTGTTTTTTCATCATTGTAAGGAAGGACTTTTGATTCATAGGCAACGCCTAAAAAGCCAAATCCCATGCGGACACGGATGCAAAAAGGACAATGAACATAGTGATAAAGTTTCATATCTTATGAATATCATTTTTCCCTAAAAATTGTTAATTTAATTCTATGAAAAAAATAAATTCTGAACTTTGGGCGTTATTTTGGACTCAATTTTTTGGGGCATTAAATGACAATGTTTTTAAAAATGCATTAATTCTCATGATTACTTACCAAGGTGTCAGTCTCATGGGAATGAATTCATCTGCTTTGGTGGCGATCTCTGGTGGCGTTTTTATTTTACCATTCTTTTTTCTTTCAGCAACATCCGGGCAACTTGCCGATCATTTTGAAAAAACCAGTTTAGTTAAAATTATAAAAAAAATAGAAATACTCATTTGTTTTTTGGCTATATTTGGTCTGATTATAAAAAGTTATCCGTTACTTTTATTTGTTCTCTTTTTGTTTGGTCTTCACTCCACATTTTTTGGGCCTCTCAAATATTCTCTAATTCCTAGTTATGCTACAAAGGATAATTTGGTGATTTCCAATGCTCTAATAAGTTCTGGAACGTTTACAGCAATTTTATTGGGAACAATTATTGGAGGTCTCGCGGCCACAAATCAAAATAATTTGTGGGGACTTAAGTTTCTTTTAGTATTATTTGCAACTTTGGGATTAATTGCTGCCAATAAATTAAAACCACAATCACCTGAAGATATTGCTGAAAAAACGATTGCAATTGATTGGAACTTTGTCACGTCAACTCGCGATATTTTAAATCTTATTTTTAAAAATTCAATGGTGGGGATTTTAACAATAGGACTTTCATGGTTTTGGTTTATAGGGGCAGGTTTATTATCCTTACTTCCACTTGTTTCCAAAAATAGTTTTTCTGGCAATGAGCATGTGGCCACCTTGATGTTATTTCTTTTTACAATTGGAATGGGGGTTGGTCCTTTTTTGCTTGAAAAACTAACGAAAGGTCGAGTGTATCGTTTTCTTATTCCTTTAAGCTTAATGTTGATGACATTTTTTATTTTTGATATTTCTACAGTTTTATCACATAAAGAAAAATGGATGGCCCTCAATCCAACGTTAACTCCTCCTTCAGGGAGTGCTCATTTAAGTGAGTTTTTTCAAATGAAATTAAGTATACGCTTAATTATCGATTTGTTTTCACTTTCTTTTTTTGGCGGTTTTTTTACCGTCCCACAATCTGCTGAACTCCAAAGAATTACTTCTAGGATAGAACTTTCGCGTATAATTGCCGGAAATAATATTATTAATGCAGTTGCCATGGTTTTAGTTTCAATAATGTTAATGATTCTTCATCAGCGGCATTTTAGTCTCTCAGTCATTTTTAGCCTATTAGGTTTTTTAAATGGAATAATGACCATTATTCTCATTTTCTTTTACCGCAATGAATTTAATAAATTTTGGAGATTTTAAATATGTCGAACAAACAAAAAGCCATTATAGTTGATCTCGATGGCACACTTTGTGACGTCGGTCACAGAGTTCATCACGTAGAGAAAGTTGAAAAAGATTGGAAGCAATTTAATGAATTAATGGTTCATGACTCCCTAAATCACTGGTGTTTTGAATTAATGGAAGCTCTCATCGATAGAGGTTATAAAATTTTATTTGTCACAGGACGTGGTGAATTTTGGCGAGGGCCTACGGAAACGTGGCTCTTAAAACACTCTGTCAAATATGACTTACTCTTTATGAGAGGAATTCTCGATCGACGCGAAGACTCCGATGTGAAGCAAGATATTTATGAGCAAAATATTAAAGATCATTACGATATTTTATTTGTGGTCGATGACCGAAAAAGTGTCGTAGAGCGCTGGCGAAAACTTGAATTGGTTTGTTTGCAGTGTGCTCCAGGGGATTTTTAAATAATGCATTTTTTTTAAATAATGTTAGACTAATGAAAAATGTATTTAGAGGAGTTTTATTGTGAATTATAAATTGTCGTTAAAAAAAATTTCTTTATTAATGATCATTTCAATAAATCTTGTCAGTTGTAAGTTTTCTCATAAAGTTGAAAGCAATAATGAAACGATTATTATAGACAACATGACTTTTTCAAAAGAGCGCCCATTCATTAAGTCTGAATTAACTATTGGTCGGCGAGTATGTGCCGCACTTAAATCAAAACGTGAGTTTTTTCAAACTCTCTATGACAGACAAGAGCAATTTAGATTTTTTGGAACTGTACTTGATTGCAAAGGTGTGTCAAATCTTGATTCACTTTTTATTGCAAGTATTGCTAATAATAGCTCGCTTGAATATTCGGCCATATTTCCTAGAGACAATTATTTTAGGGATATTCTCACTGATCACTCTGGGGCCCTGAATGATATTTGCTTGAACTTACAGTCGACAGATAATGTTTTAAATACTGTAAAAATGGGATCCGTTCGTTATACAGTTAGTTTTTTGATAGCTGATAATTTCGACCGCGTCGATACTCTTAAAGAAATCAATAATAGTGCCGGTGGATATGCGCCAACTGGTGCCGAAAGTGTTTCAGTGATCACTCAATCAAACCAAGCTGCAACCAAATTTTTTGGAGTTGAAAAAGAGCGTACGAGGTATACTAATTGTGACGGAAGATTAGTTCCTACTATGAAACAATCTTGGAAAGAAGCGGTCACTCGTTTTTAGCTAGGTAAATTTTACAGAGTTTTTAGCAATTGATTAAATATGAGGTAAATTTCAAAAAACTTACCTTAAGGAAATGCTCCATGAAACAGTTTTTGAAACTCATATTTTTAGCACTCATTTCATTGAATTTTACGAATTGTGGAAAATTGGGGAGTCAACGATATTTTGGAACAAATCTGGCCAAGGGGACTGCAGGTTTAGAAGAGCCGCAACAGCACACATTCAAACTCTCAGAACTAACTATTGCTAAAAGAGTATGTAGTGCTCTCGTCAATAAAAAAACAGTTTTAAAATCGGCCTTAACTGCAACACCTAATCAAAAAGTAACTTATACATTTAATGTTGAACGAAAGAAAAACTGTGGTGATTCAAAATTAGATAAATCAAATCTTTCAGCTCAGATTTCTTTAATCAGCAATGATTTAGAATTTAGCTCTAGTGACACTTCAATATTATTTACCGATGTGATTACAGATAAATCTCCTGCTCTTTCATCCATCTGCGCTGAGATTTTAAATACTCAAACGACTATTGATCAAAAATCGATTTCAAATGCCACCGTTTTATCAGATCGATTATACTTAGTAGCTTTTTTAACAAGTAGTGATGGATTAGACACTGTTCAGATTAATACCAAAAAATTTAATAATAAGTCCGGAGGATATGATCCTCTAGATTCTCAATTAGTTTCCATTATTACAACGATAGCTCAAGACACATCAAACGATGCGAGAAATATTGGAGTTGAAAAAGAGCGCACACAGTATATTCCGTGTGCGGGTAAGCAATTCACTTCTCTTAAAGAAATATTTGTTCGATCTTTTTTTGCACTTTAATAAGTTTTTAATTAGTTTTAGTCATTTGATTAAAGGCTTTCACAATCCCTTCTGCACTTAAATCAAATCGAGCGTACAACTGATCAGCTTTATAAGCAGATTGTCCAAATTCACCTTGAATCCCTAAGGTACTTGATTTGAATTCAACTCCATGAGTATGTAGTGCATGTACGATCATTGAACCCATTCCGCCAATGACTTGATGGTCTTCAATCGTAATAAGTCTGCCTTTAGTGGCCGTAAGGGAAGTCTTAAGAGTTTCTAAATCTATATGATTAACAAATGAGTGATTAATAACAGTGGCCGTGATGTTTTGGGCTTTTAATAATTTCTCAGCTTCAAGTGCTTTTCCAACCATAGGGCCCGCGGCAACTATTGTTACATCAGAGCCTTTCGTTAATAGATTTGCTTTATTCCATTGGTAATTCATTCCTTCAACATAACTTAGAGGATGATTTTCTCTTCCTAAAAAGAAGACGACAGAATTAGGAGTGAGACCTGCTTCGCGCTTTTTAGCAAAGTCAGTAATCGCTTGGTACATCAAACTTTCAGCTTCACTTGAACAAGCACAATTTACAACTGTGATATGAGGAATAGCAGAAAGAGCAGCAAAATAAGTTGTTGCTTGATGACTTGCTCCATCGGCCGCATCTTGAAATCCAGTGTGAGAAAATAAAGCAATGACTGGTCCTTCAGATAATCCTGCCATGATTAAAGGCAGATTTCCTTTGGTGATTCCAAATTGAGCAAAGGTATCTACTATCGGAATGAGGCCCTGTTTAGATAATCCAATGGCCGAAGAAATCATATTAGATTCGGCAATCCCTAGATCAATATAATGATTAGGAAATTCTTTATGAAATGCTTTAATACCAGTTGAGCTTTGAAGATCAGAAGATAATGAATAAACGGGAAGGCCTTCTTTAGCGGCTTTAATAACTGCTCTGGCAAATCCGTCTTGAACTTTTTCAGTCTTTGGTGCATTTGGGTTAGCAGCTTTTGGAGCTGGCTTTGAATTAAGAATTTCTAGGGCCCAATCAGTAAACTCAGCTGGAGCTTCTCCATTATAAATTTCTTGAATAAAAGCTGGCAATTTATCATCGTAAGCGCTCAGAGGATAACCGTGGCCTCCACTTGCATTTTCCATGGTTGATTTCACACCAAAGCCTTTAATCGTTTTGAACACGACAGCAACAGGTTTACCTGTTTTTTCAGCAGTACTTAGAGCGTGCTCGATCGTTGTAAAAACTTTTTGAAGATTATGTCCTTCAGCTTCTTCTATTAAATTCCATCCTAAAGTTGCTAATGCTTGAAAAGTTGGAGTCATGGAAAAAGAGTCTTCATCAATTCGTCCACCAAGCTTAGTATTATTATCTGAAATAATTAAAACAAAGGGATTGATTTTATTTTTTTGAGCAAGACCGGCAATAGCGGCCAGTGATTCTTTGGCCTCTCCTTCCATCGCTCCACCATCAGAGAGCATACAAATAGTTGTTCGTTTATTTCCTAAAATTTTATCAGCAATGGCCAGACCTTGAGCTTGTGGAAGGCCTGAACCCAACGGGCCATTAGAAATAAAAACACCTTCAGGATTTAAGTGAGCTTCACCGTGGCCTGTAAGTTTACTTTCAATTGAGCGAAATCCTCGCAGGTCTTTTAATGTTAAATGATCAAATCCATAATTTGCTCGAAGGGCATAAATTCCATTTTCAGCGTGGCCGGCATCGTTGACAAAATTATATGTCTCAAACCAATTTTTTGATTTATCTTTGAACATGATTCCGTGAACAGCAGAAACCATTTCCGCAAACGCCGCAGGACCACCCCAATGAGCAGCTGCTCCGCCAATAGTTGCGTGTTGATTCATTAAGGCCACAAGAGCTCTGGTGGCCCTAGGATCACCTAAGACGACTTCTTGATTGGCCAGGTTCTTAACACTCACTGCGTACTTTGGATTTTGGCCAGGAGTAGGAGCTAATTTATTTTTGAGGTTCAATGCTTTCATGGTCAAAATCCTTGATCAAAAGGTTTAAGGAAGAAACTAATATAAAGGCTAAAATCATTGTAATTAAGTGATGGCTTAAAAAGTGGGCGCCGCGGAGCATTTGGTAAACTCCCATGACCCATCCGACACTCATGGAAAGAATAAATGCTAATATTTTATTTCGTTTATTTCGAAAGACACAAACGAAACCTAATAAAGCAAATCCACCTGAAGCATGTCCTGCTGGAAAGCAATGTCCTCTGGGAAATTTTCCATCGGGAGAGTTGGGGTTTAATGGATAAGAGTCGAATAATTTCACGTACGGGTTTGGTCCTCCAAAATTAACTAACTCAGAAGGGCAGTGAGTGTTGGTTAAATTTTTTCCTGGAACAGCAATGGTTAAAGGAAGAATGATTAAACTTAAAGCGGCAATTAATAATCCTTTTCGGTATTGTCCCCAAATTTTCTTTTTCCATGAAAAGATAAATGCTATAAGTGCGCCAACGCCTGCGATATAAATAGGAATTTTAATTCCAGTGTAAAAAATGGCGCGATAAAATGAATGGGGATCTTTTAAAATCCAAATTTTTTCAGGATATAAGTAGAGATGATTTTGAATAATCATATCTGTGTCGGTGAGCTCAAAAAAAGCTAAAACGAGAAAGAGAGCGAAAAGGCTGACCCATAATGTTCGTTTGCCCAAGAACATGCTCCTAGCGGTTGGTAAAATCTATTTTGACTCGTTGGCATTATACGAAAATTAAAAAGGTTGGACTATGAAAAATGTCACAACTTGTGGGCATTTTTACTTTTGTCTAGAAAATTGACACAACAATTCTCATTGAAATCAGTACCATAAAGGCTTTAAAATTCATTACTAGTTTGAGATTTTCACAAAATTGATATTTCCTAAAGAATTTCATTCAAAAACCGATATAATTAACTCAAGTATTAACAAGCAATCTATAGGTTGAAATATGTGCGAAGTTTGTAAAGCTGAAGGGGATGACTATCTTTTTAAAAACGGCCCTAAGAAATTGCTGACGACCAGTAATTTATACAAAGTTTTTAAAAATGCTATTGCACCCATTCGCTTATGCCATATTCACTCAATTGAACTTTTCCATTTGGGAGAACGTAGATTCCTGCACGATCATATTTTCTTTGCGCGCAATTTAGCGACGCGCTCAAAATCTCAAACGGCCGGGGACGATTCTCCCTTTGGCATTTAGTCTCAATTTTGGTTAAACTCTAATTCCAATATCTTTTTTCAAATGGATTGAAATGATGGAATTAAACCGCGATATCTTGCAGGCAAAAAGTTTTATTAACAATGAGTGGGTTGGTCATTCAACAACCAATATCTTAAGCATAACTAATAAATTCGATCAAAATATTATTGCCAATATTCCTTATGCTGATGCTAGTGAAGTGCAATTTGCTATTGCTAATTCAGTCCAAGCTTTTCAAAGTTTTTCAAAACTCTCAGCAATTGAAAGGCATGATTTACTTTTAAAAATTAGGGACGGACTTTCTTCTGAAAAAGATAAGTTTGTAAATCTCATTGTTTCAGAGGCCGGCAAACCAATTGATTATGCCCGAGGAGAAATTGAGCGCTCCCTCATGATTCTCCAGGTGGCCGCAGAAGAAGCCATGAAAATTGGTGGTGAAGTTATCCCGATGGATTACGGTATTGGTGTTGGAAAATCTGCTTTTACCAAACGTTTTCCCATAGGCCCTGTCCTTGCTATTTCACCTTTTAATTTTCCTCTCAATTTGGCCCTTCATAAAATTGCACCGGCACTCGCAAGTGGTTGTTCCGTTATTTTAAAACCCTCTCCCTATACACCTTTAACTGCTCTGGCTTTCGGATCATTATGTAAAAAAGCAGGACTTCCACCGGGAGTTTTAAATATTGTTGTTTGTAAAAATGAAGAAGCTGAATTAATGCTCAAAGATGACCGCATAAAAATGTTGTCTTTTACAGGCTCTGCCGATGTTGGGTGGAATTTAAAAGCAAAATCTGGAAAGAAAAAAGTTGTACTTGAATTAGGTGGCAATGCCGCGGTGATTGTCGACAAGACCGCCAACCTAGATGAAGCTGCTCGCTCAATTGCCTTTGGTGCCTATAATTATGCCGGTCAAGTTTGCATTTCAGTCCAGAGAATATTTGTTGATCACTCAGTCTATGATTCTTTTATTGAAAAATTTAAAGTGGCGACCAGTGAATTAAAAATAGGCAAACCTTCTGAAGATGGAGTCGTGGTAAGTTCACTCATTGATCGATTACATTTAGAAAAACTGCAAATATGGATCAATGAAGCCAAGGTTGTCGGCGCGCAAGTAGTCTTTGGTGGTGAAGTTGATTTAACCAAAAATATGATGTCTCCAGTTCTACTAACCAATACTCAAGAAGACATGAAAATTGTTTGCGAAGAGGCTTTTGGACCAATTGCCATTATAGAAAAAGTTCAATATTTTGATGAAGTAATTCGGGTCATCAACCGCTCTCGCTATGGTCTTCAAGCTGGTTTATTTACCAATCAAATCTCTCAGATGAAATATGCTCACCAACACCTTGAAGTGGGAGCACTTATTATCAATGGGATTCCAGGATTTAGAGTCGATTCTATGCCATATGGCGGAGTTAAAGATTCAGGTCTTGGGCGAGAGGGATTGCGCTATGCTATTGAAGAGATGATGGAGTCGCGCTTAATTGTCTATTAGTTTCATTTGTAAAAGCTCTTTACGGAGCTTTTTTATTAATCTGAGCATCGCGCAGACTTTGAAATCGAAGATAATATTTCCCAACTAAATAGCCACCCAAGTAAAAAGTTATTCCGTAGAGAACTAAAAGTGGCGAAATACCAAAAATTGATAAAATAAAACTTAGAACAATGAGCATTAGTAAGCTGGTCGCGAGCCACTCATCTTTTTTAGCCCCACTTAAAGTTATCAAAAATCCTAAAAGACTCGCCAGTAAAATCCAACCACCGTGAGTCGGGAAGAGATTAATTAAATTGGCCAGAGACTCATTCGTTGTTATGTATTTATAGATAAGCCCAGATACAGACCTGACAATAATATCGTTTAAAATAAAAAATGATAAAATATAAGCGGCCCATTTTTTATCAAAGACTTCTTTTTCAATGGTATAGAGAATAAAAGTAATGAGGCCTGCCAAAAATAAAAATTGCCAAGAATTAAAATAAATAAACTCAGAACTTATAGTTCGCAAAGGCCATTGCCAAAGATCAACATTTTTTGAAAATTCTAAGTCTTGTTCAATCAAACCACTAAGCAGATTCATTTTTGTGGTCATAAAAAAAGAAATAAGTGAAAAAAACAAAAAAGAAAAAGTAGTAGGAAAGCGCTTTAGTGGCGAGAAAATTAAGCCTATCAGGTAACTAGCTTTAAGTTGTAATTTTGGTTTATAGGCTAAAGTGACGGCCGCTAAAACTTTAATCCACTGATAAGTCTTCGATCTCGATCCATTGGGATCGATGAGTACCGAGAGATAAATTTTATCCCATTTATAAACTTTAAATCTTTTTCTAAAAAGCTCCATTCCCTCAGCATTATAAAATAATTTCATAGAGGATTGAAAAAATCGGGTGAGTCTTAAAAAATTTTTGGGAGGCTCTTCGCCAAATTCACAAATGCCCACTGAAGTCATTGGGACAATTCCTAAACTTATTTCTCTATGCCCTGCTGCTTGAAGCGACTCAAGGGCACTTAGAGTTAAAAGCTCACCAATGCCTTTAGAGGCTCCTGAATTTGCTCTTGTTAAGGTGTCTTCAAAATACCAACTCTTGCCGTTTTCAATCGGTGTGATAATTAAAATGCCATCAATTGTGTCATTGGGAGTGAGTGCTACAAAACACAAGCGGTCATTGGGGATGCACTCAAAACTCATTCCATGTAAAAATCCAGATAAGCTTACAAACGATTGGTCTTCCCAAAGCTGTTTAACTTCATTCATAGCGGCGAGCTTACTCGGTTCAAGAATAACTTCTGCTAATTTCCATTCTTCGATGCGCAGTCCACTTTTAAGCGCTTGGTTTCGTCCAACGCGAACCTTTCTTCCAGCGTGACCTGTCGGTTTTATGTCAAGAAGATTTACCCATGGCTCTTTACCTATTTGTAAACTTTGAAAACCAAAGTTCGCCAAGGCACGGGCCTGTTCAGAATAAATTCCCACAAAGGCAATGATTCCATTATGAAAATGGGACTTAATTTCTGTGAGCGCAATTGAAAATGAAAGTTCTGTATTTTCGGGTAAGGCCATAGGCGGGAGTGGCTCTAAGGCAATTAAGTTTACGCCAAGCTCTTTAGTTACCCCAAAGATCCATCCATTAGATGATTGTATGAATGTTAAATCAGACCAAAGCCAAACAAAGTGTGAAGAATTGTAGGCTTGTTTTTTTAGTCTGTTGTAGAGTTCTGTCTCCGTCACCCGTTGCATATGAATAATTCCCGCCTTTCTTAATAGAAAAATAATACAATAAATATATAAATTGGCACATTTATTAAGTTAGAATTAATAATTAGAATATGAATCAATCAACAAAATGGTGGGATAAATCATAATTTATGAAAAAAAGTCGAGCAATTTACTACTTTACGCTTTTCATTCTTACATTTACTAGTTTAATAACTCCTGCCTATTCAGAGGTTGATTTACAAGTTGTTCCCTATTCAGATTTGATCACTAAATTAACAATTAAAGATCTCGAAAGTTTTATTAAAAAGTTTCACCCAGAAACTAAAAATGACATTGAATTGACTTGCCTAGAAACGACTAATCAAAAGCATTATGTTGGACTGTGGCATCAATTGATAATATCGGCACCACTAAAAAATGTAGCACAAAAGATTGAAGATTTTGAAAATTATCCAAAAGTTTTTGGTGAAGTAAAAAATTCTAAAATACTCTCAAGTCTAAATCATTTGCAGTGGACCATTCAATTTGAAAATAAAGCACCTGCATTTTTTCTTCCCAATATCCATTACCAAATGGATTATAGTATGGCCGAAATAGCAGGATCAAAACTTTATAAATATCATCTCTCAGATAAGTTTAAGCAAAAAAATATTCAATTTTCTGATGGTCTGATTTTAATTAAAGAAGAGCATGGTGAGACAAAGTTTTATGAGCTCGATTTTTTTCAATCGAATTGGGGACTCAATATTTGGAGTGAATCAATCAATGATATGTTAATTTCCGATCTAGAGCTTAAATATAGCGTAGAAAATTTAATACTTTCAGATTCAGATAAAAAAACTAAAATTCAAAAGACTCTACTAGAAATAAATCATGATAAAGTTTTCGAAAAATGCCTTAACAATAAACTTAATTTTCAAAATATTTACTCAAAACTAAATTGAAAATTCGCTGCAATTGGTGTTGGATGCGCTTGGCGATTCATTGTGTTGGCATAAGCTTCAATTCCAAGTATCACAACTCCCCAAAAATGAACTGCATTTCCCAAGGCCAGATTCCCATTATTTTGATAGGCCAGCATTCCTTGATAAACTCCTGAGGCAAAGGCCGAAGACCAATCATCTTGGGAGTGAGAGAGAGCGAAAAACATTGAACTCATAGGAATAGAAAAATAGGGAGATCGTACTAGATAATAAAATTCATTTTGAATAAAACCTCGAAAAAATACTTCTTCAGGTACTCCGCTTCCAGTGGGATAAACGATCAATTGATTCATTCCAATGAGGGATTTAGAAGTCGAAGAGAGCGGAGCTATGGTCGAGAGATTTTGATGATGAGATTTATAGTCTAGAATGGCAAAAGCAGAAGTTAAGGCAATTGGAATATAGAAAAACGGGCTTTTTAATATTTCGATTTGAAAGGGATCTTTAAACATCTCGTTCATACTGCGCATATCAATTCCCTGGCCGGGGTCGCCTGGATGACGATTGAATTGTTCACGGTAAGTTAAAAAAGTATGAACAAAATGAGTTTTGATTCCCATTTCTTGAAAAACTGCGGCACTTAAGGCAATATTTGTTTCTCGTTCTGCATGAAATTTATTGGGGCCCGGATAATCAATTGTGGTCCCGTCTAAAGTCAAAGTTCCTGCATGATTCAACGACCATCCAAGTCCGAAAGTTCCCAGTTCAAAAAGTGCTTCCAAACTTCCTTCTTGAAGCCCCATTGGATTGTCGCTCGAGGCAAGTCTGCCCCCTCCTGGAATGAAGGTATTAATCCAGCCTGCTGAGTGAAAACTCGCACTTGCAAAAGATTCACCCATGAAAGCAAAAGAAAAAGTGAGAGTGAGTGTAAGAAAAAGCTTTTTCATATGTATTAAAGTTTATAAAACTTTTTTGAATAAAGATAATTTTTACAATCGATCTCTTTTATTATTGATGGATTCTATAAATAAAGATTTAATACATTTATGATGAAATCAGTAGCTCTTATATTTACTCTTTTCGCAACTTTTGCTCATGCTGAGTATACCGCCGACTGGTCAGAAAACGCAGTGATCCCGAAGGGGTCAAACCGTGCCAATATTTATAACCTTGATCCAGTTTCCTTAGAAGAAATGAAGACTGCTGGCTACAAACACGCCAGTAAATATCCGGTAACTGTCACAGGCCTTTTAATTCCTTACTGGCCTCTACTTAACTTTTTTAAAACAGATTCTACAAATCCCTTGAAAACTTTAATTATGAAATTAGGAAAAAGTTATACCGGTTTCCAGAATGAAACGGAACTTTATCAATGGTTAGGATTAAGTCCCTATAATTCGCAAGAGGCTTCAGGTATTTATAAAATTCCTAATCCAAATCCTGCAGCCACACAATTTTATGTGGGAGCAGGAACCGTCACGACACCTCAGGGAGTGGGCCTAACATTCAGTTGCTTTGCCTGCCATGCTTCTAGTTTATTTGGAACAACGGTAATGGGACTGACGAATAAACGACCTCACGCAAATAAGTTTTTTCATATGGCCAGTGCGATTATTCCCTATGTGCCCAATGCACTTTTTAAGGCCAGCACAAGTGCCACTGATGGCGAAGTATTGATGTTTGACCGCACGAAAAAAAATCTAGTATCAGTTGGAGCAGTGGCCCCACAAGTCACTGGTTTAGATACATCACTTCCTCAAGTGGCCTTGTCGTTAGCAAAACGAAATGAAGACGAGTACGCGACCAAATCAAAAATGTATGAAAGCTACCCTCGTCAAAATGATTTAGAAAAATATACTGCTGACTCAAAACCACTTCCGTGGTGGAATTTAAAATATAAAACTCACTGGCTGGCCGATGGCTCTATCGCGGCCGGAAATCCAATCTTAACGAATATTTTATGGAATGAAATAGGTCGTGGTGCCGATCTTCGTGAATTGCAAAAATGGATGGAAGCCAATAAAAAAACAATTGATGAATTAACAGTGGCCGCCTTTGCCACTGAAGCTCCACGTTGGACTGATTTTTTTCCTGCTTCATCAATTCATATTGACCGTGCCCGAAAAGGTGAACAAGTTTTTATTAGCCGTTGCCAAAAATGCCATGGTGAATACCAAAAAGCTTGGAGTGGGAAAAACGCTAGCGACTTAAACGATGTTGAAATTTTAAAAACCACTCAAGTTATTTATCACGAGCAAACTCCTGTAAAAGATGTTGATACGGATCCACAAAGATTCGAGGCGATAAAGGCGTTTGCGAGTTCGCTTAATAACCTGGCCATTTCAAAATGGATGAAGACAACAGTGACACCAAAAGAAGGATATGTGCCACCTCCATTAGTTGGAATCTGGTCTCGCTATCCTTATTTACATAATAATTCAATTCCAAGTCTGTGTGCTCTTTTAACAAGACCAGAATTGCGTCCGAGGGCCTTTGTACAAGGTCCCGCAGTAAATCCTGCAACTGATTACGACCAAGAGTGCGTAGGCTATCCAATTGGTAATAAGATCCCAAAAGCTTGGTTAAATGATAAAGAAGCCATCTATGTGGCCGGCAAGGGCGGTCTAAGTAACCGAGGACATACAAGTTCATTTCTGGGAGATAATGGAGAAGAACTTCTCTCTCCAAATGATAAATCCAATCTTATTGAATTTTTAAAAACTCTTTAAGGACTAAATTAAATTATTTTTTAGAATTATTGAGTGCGATGTATATTTCTCGACCAATCCAAGCGTCAGTCGCTGCATAAAGCTTTTGGTCATTTTTTAATATTTGCGATTCCCAATTAGAAAGTTTCGCTCTTTTTGAAAGAGTCAGCTTCAGAACTTCTTCAGTCATTCCTTTTAATCCAAAATTCTTTAACTGATGAATTTTTGCCATCTCGGAGAGCTCTACAAAACCTCTTGCTTCAAAAGGAAAAGTTTTTTGTAAACTGCGAATATCATCTCTAATGGCCACACCAATTTTTTTAATACTTTCATCTTCAAAAAAGATTTTTAAAAGTGAGAAGTCTTCAAGTGAATGAAGTCTAAAGAGAAGTGCGAATTCAGGAGTGGCCAACTGAAGCAATGAAACTTGATAGACTTCACCTTTTTTAAAGGCCGGCTTAGTTTCGGTGTCAAAACCAATGAGAGATTCTGATCCTAAGAGTTTTAAGGCGTCAGCTATTTCCCGGTCATGGTTAATCGTAATGATTTCACCTGGAAATGCTGCTCTGACGTATATGTTTTGGTCGTTCAATTTATCATTCATTGTATTTTTACTTAAGACTTTGTACCATCAAGTTGGAAAAAAATTAAGTAAAAAGGAATAGGTTATGCCATCTTTTGATTTAGTCTCTAAAACTGACATGATGGAAATGAAAAATGCTATTCAGATGGCCCAAAAAGAGGTCAATTCACGTTATGACTTCAAGGGCTCAGACACTAGCTTTGAGTTAAAAGAGACATCTATTGAGCTTAGAGCAGATAATGACTACAAAATGAAAGCGGCCCTGGAAATATTGCGCGGTCAATTAGTTAAACGCAATATAGGTCAAAGGTGTATTGATCCACAAAAAGTTGAGCCTTCAGGTAACCAAATGATGAAGCAAATTATCAATATTAAAAATGGAATTGATAAAGAAAAGGCCCGGACAATAAACAAAATTATTAAAGAATCAGGCTTAAAAGTAAGTTCTTCTATCCTTGATGATAAAATCCGTTTAACAGGAAAAAAAATCGATGATCTGCAAGAGGCTTTTCAAAAATTGCGGGCCCATAAAGAAGTTGATATTGAATTGCAGATTGAAAACATGAAACGCGATTAATGAGCCATTCATTATGAAAATTAAAAAAATCATTTTTTCTATATTAGCTTTGATTGTATTTTCATTAATCGGATGGGGCTATTTTGGTAAAAAATCAGAAATATTAACTGAAGAAAAAATTGTTGAAACAAGTACTGATAAAAAAAATGACGAACAATTAACAAGTCAAAATACGACAACTCCTTCAAGTTTAAAAATTCAAGAGACTAAAAATCACGAGACTCATGTCTTTTCTGATTCGACAAAATCAACTAACGATGAATCCTATGAAGCCTTTGACCGCATGGAAAAATCGTGGCTTGAAAAAATTCATTCGGTTATTGGAGAAAAATACTATACTCAGTATTTAGGTCTGAGAGAGCAAAATGATAAAGAAAAAATGACAGCGTATAAAGAATATCATGATTATTTAAGACAGAAATATGGTGACAAATTTTCTTATAATATTTCAGATGACCAAGCTCTCAAAGAAAAAAGTATTAACCAACGCTATGAAAATGAACTTTTAAAGCTCATTGGTTCTGAGAAATTTAAAATCTATGTGGCCACCAAAGATCAATTCAATGAAGATTTGAGACGGGCCAATAGTCAATCAATTCAAATCGAGTTTTAAATGGAAAAATGGCCGACAGTTGATAAAAAGAAAATATTGGAAGCCCACGTCTTTCATTATTCAAAAGTAAAAAGACAATCGCCAACAACCCTAGAAATCGGAGAGTTTGATATCGTTCAATGTTTGAATTGGGTGAATGTCGTGGCCATAACTCCTGATCAAAAAATAGTCTTAATCAAGCAATACCGACACGGAAGTGATTCTGTCACAACTGAAATACCGGGTGGTGCTGTAAATTACCAAGAAGATATGCTCTTGGCCGCCAAAAGAGAATTGCAAGAAGAGACTGGGTATACAAGTGAAAATTGGACAAGTCTGGGGCGTGTCGATGTGAATCCTGCCTTTATGACAAATGCCTGTGAGACCTTCCTAGCACTCGATGCTCAATTAACACATGAACAGAATTTAGACTTGTTTGAAGAGATTGATGTTTTTTTGGAAGATAAAGATAAAATTCATGAACTTATTAAAAATAATGAAATTACACATTCATTGGTCATTACAGCTTTTTATTTTTACTGGCGGCGAGAGAGTTTTGGTTAACTAGATAAAAGAGAAGTTTTCCAATATTTAATCTCTTCGCTTCAATTTTTTGTAAAAAATTATTTCGGCACGATGTACTTGAAGCACACTTGTGAAATGTGAAAAACTTTGCACTTTGAAGCCATGATCCTGAAGGCGGAATTTCCATTTTAGAAACCATATAAAGAAAAATTGAAAGCGCGTATGTTTCTTCTTTAGGGCCAAGTTTCGCCATTGATATAATGGCAGGTTTATAAACTTTAAAGGCTTCGACTAATTCGTCATAATCTATAATATTGTCTCGATTAACATCAAAACGAATAAATGTAGTTTCTATATTAGTGATAGCTCCCATTATTAAAATATTATCTCGTTTGTTAATTGGAATTTTTGGATCCGACACATCTCGGGCAAAGCCTTCGATACCTTTTAAATATTCATCAAGATCAACTTTTGGAGAATTTTTAGGATCGGCATATTGAGCGAGTCTCGGAAAGAAATTTTTATAACGGCTTAAAAATTTTTCAAAGAAATTTTCATTAAAACAAGCTGTATCAAATACAGGATCATCTTTATTTAATCCTGAATCACATACAGTCGAAAGATCAGTCTTAAATTTATCTGTAAGCTCTGAAGCAGTAAGAATCATTTGTACATACTCAGTTGCTTCAGTGAGATTTACTTCTAAATCACCATTGGATTTATTTTGAAATAAGTCGGCCAATAAAACTGCATTTCGGGCAAACGTTTGAGGCGTTGGTGACCAAAGTTTAAATTCCTCTAATATGGGTTTCATATCAAATAAAAAAGTTTGGAATTCTTCAAGGTTAACTTGCCATTCATTGAGAGCGTTTTTATGGCCATAGCTCTTAAGCAATTTTACACTTGCCCATTTAAGCATATTGGCTTCTAAGAATCCTGATTTATTTCTTTTAATCTCATTGCCGTAAAGCGGGACACCTTCATTTTTAGAGCGAAAATAGCGAATGTTGACTGCAATATCTTGAAAGTCACTATGAAGGTCAACAACTCTTCGAGCACTAAAAAGATCATATTGGTTGGGAAGATCAAGGCGCTCGAGGTAATTGATGGGTTCATTTTTTTCAAGTGCACTTCGGTAAATTCCATAAGTGACTGTGTTGAAATAATCTCTTTCAAAAAGATCATTACCCATATCGAGAATGTTTTTTAAATCATGTAAAGAAAAAGATTCTTTTGCACCACCGATCATCTTGGTCTTAAGGGCCACGATACTTGGTCTAAATTTATAGACATCTTTGTCTTTCATGAATTCTTGAGCGAGGTGGAGAATTTGATCAATAGTAAATAACTCAAAATCATTTTGTCCAAATTCGATAATGCTATAAATGTCGCGGACATCTTTTAAGTAAAATCGGCTATGGTCAGCATCTGTTGCAAAATTAGTATTTTTAACAAAGTAGAGGTCAAAACATAATGTTAATATTTTTGGAAGTTTAGCGATGATATTACTTAATTCGTTTGAGGTGATTATTTCTTTATCACCAGCAGCTAAAATTTGTTTTAAAAAAATTAATGAATCAACGGTATCTGGATTAATTGCATTATTTCCAAGTTTTTTACTAGCTTCGAGTAAGAAATCTTTTATATTGAGTTTCTTTTGAAGCCCTGGAGAGTTTTCAATAATCTTGACCGTAAATTCTGAAAATCGAGTAACGGAAGCGATAAATTCAGCACGGAGTTCCCAAAATCGCCCTTGATTGGCATCATCATCCATTTCTTTAATAACTTGAGTAATAATGATGGCCTCTTGATTCACTTTTACTAATAGGTTAAAGAGGGGTGAGATATTGGTTTTAGAAATTCGATCTGCTTCGTCTTTTAAGAGCAACATATTTAATTGAAAAATTAAACTTAATCCCTTAACTATAGAATCACTTTGTCCTTCAAAAAATTTTCTAATAAAAGCATTTAATTCTGATTCAGAGACTGAACCAGATTCTCTCGATCGCACATACCTCGTAAATTGAAGAAAGTTTTCTTCTAAGCACCTGATTTGGGCTTTTTGATCTGCTTTAAATATTTCACCAAGCTTATCGACATCAATTTTACATGTTTGAAGAGCATCAGATTTAAAGACGTCCTGATTGGCAGGTGGCTTGTCTGAGAGATAGCCGCAACTAGACAGCGAGACGGCCATCAATAGTAGTAAGCTAATGAATACATGTTTACTAATTTTCATACTAGATTAGGTTATAAGCGGAGAGTGAAAAAAGTCAAAGCGCAAAGCACTTAGACCACTCTATTTTACAGGGTGCATCTTTCATAATTGGTCACTATCTATTACCTTGTGCTATTAATTTGAACCCTATGACTATTGACTGGAGAATCTGTGCTTAAGAACAGGTATTTTTTACATATCTTATTGCTTTTAGTGATTGTCATGAATCCGTTAAGAGCACATGAGGGTTTTGTTACGTACGAAAAATTTTATCGTTTAAATAACCCCCTCTATAGGTCTAATTCGGGTGATTTAATCAATTTTAGTTATAAAACGGCTCCAATTGATTCAACTCGCGAATTTGATTATTTTGGCTCTGGAGATTTAAGGCTTTATTTTCAAGATAATAATGCCATTAATTACTCACTTCAAGAGGGTTATCTCCATTATAAAAATCCTAATTTTGAACTTGATGTTGGTCGCAAAATTCTCGATTGGAATCAAAATGAAAAATATTGGAACCTAGGCTATTTAAATGCAAGTCAGTCCTTTACGCTTTTAAGCAATGAAGAAGAAGGAGTCACTGGTGCAATTTTTTCTAAAACACTAGGGCAGTTTGAGTTTGATATACTTTTGTCTTATATCTTTATTCCTCAAGTTAATCCTGGTTTCGAAATTAAAAATGGAGAAGTATTAAGTAAAAGTGATTGGATTAGACTTCCACCTAAAAAAACAGTCCTTAACTCTGTGGAAATTCCTATTTATTATAAAATTGCAGATTATAAAGTTTCTAATATTATTTTTCAAAAGTCTCTTGGTGGTAACCTTAAATACAAATGGGATAAAGGCGGAGTTTCTGCATTTGCCGTCTATAAACCGGAAAATAGGTTGAGGGCCAATGCTAGTGCTTATTACGATAATATTGTTTTAAATAAAGTTGTCGTTGAAGCAGACCCGAGTGTGAATCATCATGCTTATTATGGCTTTCAAGTTTTTCAAGCTTTTGGTGATTTAAAAACGAGAGGTGGGATTAGTTATGTAGATCCTAATGCTCGCTTAGGAAAAGATGTTCCTATTTATAATGCAGAACCTCGTAAAAACTTCAAATCAGATTTTTTTACAATTAATCCTCGCTACGACAAAGAAGCTTACTCACATATGAGTGCCAATCTTGACCGAAAGTCATACATTTTGTCTTTGAATTATATTCATTTATTAAGTAGTAATATTCGTAATAGCGATGATTTTTTTAGTGATACTGTTAAATGGAAAAGAGCTTTTGGCGGAAGTGTGACACTGATTTTTAATGATTCATTCAAATTTCTCGTTGATTTAAAATATGACTTAGCTCGTTTCGATAATATCTTAAAGAGCGAAATTACTTATAATTTTCGAAACCAAATTCATCTTTCATTAGGTTTAGAAATACTTAAAGCGCCTCAAGATACTTCGTATTGGAGCTATTACCGCGCCAATGACACACTTTATTCATCAGCTGGATTTTTCTTTTAATAGAAAATAATTATAAAACATATATTGAATGTTTTTTTGTCATCTTTAATTTATATTTGCTAGGCTAGTGATTGAATCTTAATCCAGGCTAATCAATTGCTTAGTAAACGAAAAATTATATATCTCATTATTTCCTTTGTATTGCTTGCTGCATTTTTTGTTTTAAAGTTTTATTTGCCTGTAAAAAGAGAAAATAAAGCACTTCGTCTCAAAACAATTTCACTTTCTGCTACTAAAAGAACTTCTGTTCCATGGAGTCGTTTAACCAAGCAAACAATTGAAGATCTCAATCGATCAAAAGCTAAACTTAAAAGCTTGATTCCACAAAAAGTAACTAAAGACAGTAATGACAATAAAGAAATTATAAAAACTCCTGAAAATCTACTGGCCGATTTGAGTATTGAGGAGCTTTCAGACATTATTACTAAAAATATGGCAATATTTAAAAAGTTAGATTTGAAATCCCTAGATAAAACGATCCTTATTGCAGATGAAATTCTCTCTCGTGAACCTAATAGTTATTTAGCTTATAAAGCAAAACTAATTTTGATATTAGTAAAAGAAAGTAAATATAATCAAAAAATTGATGAAAGCGAATTAAATCTAACACTTGAAAATATGGCGAGTTTTGAAGTAAATACAGATAATACATCTAGAAAAGAGGCGACATTAATTTCACTAGCAACGAATCAATTGAATGTACTTGAAGAAAAGCTTAATAATGTTTTAGTTGAAAAAGATGAATTAAATAGTGAAATCTCTCTGGTCGAAAGTGGAACTCCTGAATTCTTAGCCTATCAATCTCAACTTTTACAATTAAATAATTTAGAAAAAGAAGCAACTGACAATTTAAATAATTTTGATACCACTAATCTTCAAGAATTAAATAATCCAACTCTTACAAATGAAGACGTCGTTGAAATTCCTTTAATGCGTTTAATGGCCCAAAATGACTTTGGTACAGTAAGGGATAATGCTCAAAGTTTAATTTCTCAATATCCAAATTCACCAGTTGGATATTTTTATTTAATAAAATCGACTGAGCTTCAAGATGAACCTATTGATGTTAATCAACTTCTCGGCCAATCAAAATTAAGCTCAGAGGATCAAACAAAACTTCTTAATAAACTTCAATTAACAAAAGGTGAAGATCTTAAAAAGTATTGGGAAAAACTTATTTTTTAAAATTATTTTTGGCATTTAGGGCAATGATAAGTTCCACGCCCACCTAAAACAGACTTGATCACTTTATTTTTATTACACATTTGACAGATGTCTTGGTGAAAAACGACCAGGTGCTGAACACCTTCTCCTTTTTCGCCGAAAGCATCTCGGTAGCCTCCACCAAAAGTTGTTCCTTGAGTTTTAATCGCACCTAAAATGATTAAATCTATGGCCGCTTTAATATTCAAGCAATCTTTTTGGCTTAACTTTCCTGTTAATTTAGTAGGAACAAGTTTTGCGCGAGCACAAATTTCACTGGCGATATAATTTCCTACACCAGAGAAGTATTTTTGATCCAGTAAAAATGTCTTTAACGTTTTATTGGGAAATTTTTTAAATATTGAATGAATATGTTGAGCATCAAATCCAGGCTCACTTATGTCCATGGGGGACTCACTCATTTTTTTATCGAAGTTGAGTTTATTTAAAAAATAAATTTTTCCAAAACGTCGAGGGTCTATATAACTTAAAACTTTTTTATTCGTTACTATAACTACATGAGCGTGTTTGCCTTCAATAGCATCAAGCTTTATGGGACTAATTCTCCATGAACCCGACATGCCTAAATGGGAAATGATAAAATGGTCAGGGTTATCAAATTTAAAAATGAGAAATTTTCCTTTGCGAGAAAATTCACGGATGATTTCATTTGTTTGAGGGATGAAGTCTGATTGCTTGATTAGCCTAGATGTTTTATCGGAAAATGAAATGCTTTGAACTTCGAGTGGGAGAAATTCGCTTAGTTGGGATTTAATGGTTTCGACTTCGGGTAATTCAGGCATATGTTTTTATCTTGTTAATTTTAAAGGTCAAAAATGAGTCGGAAATTTTCATTCCGACTCATTCCGACTGCGTATTCCGACTAAATTATCAAATTTCAGTTATTTGTACTAGTTTTAAACTTCCTAAGACTTAACACGTTTTCAAAGTCTGAATTATCAACTTCACTCTTCACAGCATCACTGAGTTTCATCTTTCGAATATGCTCCATGATCTTTTGTGAGAACTCTTTTTGATCATCCTCTGTCGACTTTGAATAGTGATCCGCTAGCTTTAAGTCTTTATGTCCCGTCATTGCTAGAACAGCATCAAGGCCTCCGCCAACCTGTCTTGCAAGCTTTGCCATTCCATGCCGTAGTATATGTGTTCCAGTATAAGGCACGCCGCTTTTACGTTGACCCTCGCGATAATTAATCTGGATCGTGCCGTAATTAAGTGGAGCCCCATCAACATGAAAAACATAATCGTTGGCCGGCAATCTAAAGGCCAGTCTACGATTTAAAACGTCCATGATCTCATCAGTAATATAGACAGGCCTTGCTTCGCGGTTTTTAGGAAACCCTTTCAGTTCGATAAACATCTTAGTGGATGTATCCCAAACGCAAGTGTGTTTAATCATCAATCTTCTATTTTTAAGATCAATATTACTCCACTGCATGCCTGCGACTTCACCAACTCGACCGGCACAATAAAATTGCATCATCGCCAGGTCTCTATAAAGCGGTTTTAGAAACTCAAAAAAGAGAAAAGCATCTTTTAAATTTATTTGCTTTCTCTTATCTGGTAACGGCTTTATGAAACCAAGCTTTTTATGCTTGGTCTTTACTGGATTAGTTAAGCTGATTGCTTCTTTTTCAAATTGCTCGCTTTGTTTGTACCAATTGAAAATGGAGACAAACATATTAAGTTCATTGTTTAAGTTGCATCGTCCAGCTTTTCCTCGTCCTGACTGATAGTCATCTTGGCTAAAAATTGAAACCCAGTACTGAGTCCATTCTGTTATTTTTGATGGTGTTATTTGATCCATCGGCAAATGTTCAATGGTCTCCAAAAGTTTATAGCGTCTTTTCCAAATGTCTTTGGTGGATGTCGCTAAAGTTGGGAAGTGCACCTTTTGCATAACTTCCCATACTTCTTTTAGTGTTGAACACTGACTATCAACTGTCGCGAGCTTGTAGCTCTTACCATCAAAATGTTTTCGCCATTGCTTGGCCTTATAGGCTGAAACAAAAGTCGCAGAATGAAGTTTTCCCTTTATTCTTTTTTCAGCATAGTAATGACCTGATTTATTATTTACATAAATTCCAGGAGCACCTTTTAGTTTTTTGTAATCGTTTCGTCCCATAGTAATCATTCTCCTTTGAACCATGCAATGATTTCACTCGGAATGAAAACTAGTCTTTTCTTTCTTCCCCGCGTTCGGTACGGAATCTCACCTCGACTTACGAGATTATAGATTGTACCTTTCGCGTATGAAGTAAAATTACTTACTTCATCAATTCCCCATATTAAATTTTTAAAGAGCGAATCGGGGGATTTCTCCCCGTCATGTTCGTTTTTATACAATGAAATGTCTGAAAAGTAATTAAGGTTTTGGGTCATTAAATTCCTTTGTTAAATTAATAAAATTCGCAAGTGATTAGTCTAAAGTCATGACTTGAAAATTTTCTTGAACCCAGTGATTTAAAACAATTTCTCTTAGATCTGAGAAATCCTGAAATAAAACATCTTCGGCCCAGTACGATTTAGCAATCCTGAAAAGTTGTCTACATAAATCCATGCATGTGAATTTGACATGAAATACTTCATTTAATTCTTGTGAATCATTAAAGTCCTTCATAGTTAAACTCATCGACCTCAACACCAATAATAATTTATATCCTCTCTTTCCTTTTAGATGTTCATATTCTTTCATTACCATTTCTTTTTTTGTTTCCATTTTTTCTCCGTTTTTTTATTTTTATCTTGTTACTAAACCCGCTGATACCGTTACCTCCCTAGCTTCAAAACTGACTACCGCTCTATCTACGTGAGAGAGAGGTAGTCAGTTTTAAGAAGTGACTTTCTGTAACGGTATCAGCGGGTTGTCTTGCTCACTTTTAAAGCATACGAATGAATCGAAAATTGATCGAAAGCTCACCGAAATAGAGTGTGAATTCATTGTTTCTCCTTAAATAATTCATAAAATGTGGTCTCTTTATTTGCTACAAAGCCTACAGCCTTCTCTAAATTAGGTTTTGAACCTGAGATTGAGGTGTCAGCAAATAAGAAAATCTTCTGGTTGAAGTCGCTACTTAGGGAATCCTTCATTGCTTTAAAGTAGATGTTCATCAAAGATTTATCGGGGAAGAAATAAAAAGCATGATTATAGTAAGTACTATTTAAATAATGCTTGGCTTTATTTATTATTCTTCCTCGTTCTTTTTGATGAAGTTCCAACTCTAATGCAGATAGAAAGCTTTCGTCGTTAAATTGTCCAAAGACTCTTGCATCTGGCACGATGTCGTCAAATGAACTCTTTTTGTTAATGTTTTTAATTTTGTGTTCTAACTCAACATTATGAAATACATGATTAAGTTTTAGTATTTCATAGCAAAGAGCTGAGACCTTAGAGTCATGATAATAAGTTTCTTCTTGAAGAAGAGATGGGGTATCAGGCCCGATCAATTTTTCCCCAAGCTTAGATAAAAACGCATAGTTCTTTTTATTCCATGGATCTTTATAGATTTGGATAATCTTTTTGCGCTCTAAGCTTTTTAATAGAAGTCTTGCTGAATCATAACTTTGATACTTCTTTCCCGAAGACAAGCTAATCAGATTTTCAATGTCTAGCATTCTCCATTCTGATAGCGGTCTTAGAAAATTAATATGCTCAAAATTAACGGCGACCAATAGAACCTCCAATGACTGTATTTCTCTTAATGGGAACCATCGTCTGATTATGATCAAACTTTTTTGGAGCTGACGCTCTCGGTTTGTGGATAACTACTACTTTGTTTTGTTCATGACCTCTCTCCCTTATGTTAATTAAGTCAATCATGGTCGGATTGTGACGAAGTAAAACACATTGCCCGACTCTTAAATTTTTAATGATGTCTGGGTGACAAATGTGTTCGTTTACTTCGCGTTCTGATCCGGCCTCTTGACGATGTCCTCGTTCTGTTTTGTAAGTTTGTTTTTTGCTCTTAGTAGTTCCGATAGCGTTAGCTAGTAATGAAGCTCCACTATCGACTCGTTGTTTGAGAATAAATAGGTTGGCAGAATTTTCAATAATCTGACTTGTGAGATTAGGATCAACTCGGTCAATGTCCGCGACACCTTGAACAGCTAAAAAAAGCTGAATGCCAGCTCCACGACATTTATTTTGTAGTTCAATAAATCGAGGAGTGACCAATGCACCAAATTCATCAAAGAAAACTGAAATAGGATTAGCGATTGATGTTGAAGACATCGGAGAATTAATTAATTGATAGTATGAACTATAAAGTAGTTCACCTAAAAATATTTTCCCGAGGGCCATCGCTGTTTCGCCATATCCTTGCGTTGAAAGTCCAATATATAAACAGACTTTTTGATCTCGAATATCTTCAAAAGTTAAAGCATTGCCGTCGTCTTCTAAAATTTTACCAAAATCTGATGTATGAATATTTTTAAGTTTTAACAAAAGTCCAAGTGTCTTATCCGTTAGATATTTTGATTCATAAATTTCAATGATATTACCAATGCTAATGGCCTTATCTTGATTATATAAATCTCTGACTGATTTCATTAAAACATCTTGGCAAATGTCTTTATAAAAGGGCTCTGTCCATTCAAAGGATGACATGAACCGATCGACAATTTGATTTACTGATCCATTTTTAAGAGGATTTAAATTAATCGAATCTTGGTAATGTTCAGAAAATATCAAACACTTCTTTTGATATTTTTCACAAAGGGCCTTAAATGAAAGTAATGCTTCAAGATCACCTTTTGGATCAAAGAAAATAATAGGCCTATTTTGTTGGAGAGAATTTTCTTGAAGGACGGAAATCAGATTGGTTTTTCCAAATCCAGCAGCTCCAAAGATTGCTGAATGTTTTGAAAAATCAATTCCAGATAGTGGAATCGGTTTTTTCCTTGAAATTGAAAAACCTAAATCTTGTGAGGATGTTGATGATTTAGTAGATTTCAATTCTTTTTCTTCAATTGTACGAACAAGAGCTTTTCTCGCTTTGTATTGGTCAATACCGTACTGAATTCCAAGTCCCAAGAGATGAATGAGACCATTGATGAGATCAGTAAAGATCTCGACGATTGGGGTTACTAAATCTAACCCCTCTGGCGAATTTTTCTTTTTGGTTTCCGTATTGAACATCAAAAATCCTTTGTTATTGTCGGAGTTATTTCCGATCACAGCTACTTAAAAACTTTTTTTAATCTCTTTCAATAACGTTTCACTTGATTGGCTATCTTTGCCAATCAAGGTGATTTTCAAACTGAAAATCATTTTGGAAACCAATTTGACGACAGATTTTCAAGAACATAAGCCCAAAAGATTGCAACTCATTGCAAAAACAGTTTTTTTGTTTTATGAAGAAAATCCTTGGAAATTATTTTAGGAAGGCTTTTATGAGCGAAAACGAATCAAAAAAATCAGCTGAAATGTCTAAAGAAGAAAAGCTTTTAAAAGACATTGTTATTGAGTCTTTCAATAAGTGGTCAGCTGAACGTCCTAGTTCAAGAACTATTCAGGCTTCAGGAGAAAGGCTTCCTACTATAAGCACTTCAACTTTTGGCCGTATTTTAGATACCTCTAAGCCTCGTGGGGCAACTCTTGATGAAGCAATTGAAATATTAACCATGACCAACCAATTGGATCTTTTAAATCGCTATATGTCTCAGTCTAATTCCGATGGGGCCAATTATCTTCGTATGCTGAAAAATAATAAAGGTGAGCAGGTTAAAGTGGATTTTTCATCTACTGATCCGATTGTTTTAATGAACGCAATTAACGATGGCTTTGCTCAGACAAAGGTCGAGTTAAAGAAAAAAGAAATCATAATTGAAAGAGCACTTGGAATGTTTATTGGTGCGATTATCTGTGGATTTTTGATTTTTTATTATCAAAATTTTCATACAGTAGAGAAGTTTCTAAACTGGTTCAATAAATAATTATCCAGTCATAATTAAAAATAAAAGGTTATCTATGACTGACAATTATAAAAAATCTCGACTTGAAGAAGAATGCCAACGACAATTTACAGAATCATTGATTATTCCAAATAATAAGCCACTGTATCATTACACGAAACTCAAATCGGCTCAAAATATTTTGGAGACAAAAAAATTTAGAATGTCTCACTACAGAAATACAAATGATCATAATGAACTTCTTTATGGTATGAAACTTGTAATTTCAGTGTTGAGGGATTGTATTAGAAATAATGAGTTGACTGCGGGCTTATATTCTAATTTTCATAAATTTCTTAATAAAGAAGTTACATATCCAGGTATGCATCTCTATATTGGATGCTTTTGTTCAAGATCGAATAATCAACATTTACTTGATAATTATTCATGCTCTAGGAGAAAATATCTTGAATCAATTTTTTCGATCCTGGATATTACTAACCAGCCGTTACTAGTTGAAGTAATATATGATGAATTTCTTTTTCTCCAAAAAGTTGAAAAAATATTTAATGGGTATCAGGATTATATAATAAAAAATGATTCATTCTGGAGCACTTTCGATTTTAAGCAACTTTTTTTAAATGATTTATTTATATCAATATTGAAAGATGTTTTTATTTTGTCAGGTATGTTTAAGCGGTCTAAGTGGGCACCTGAAGAAGAAATTCGATTAATGAATTTCAACTCTGTTAGGCATAGGTATATTGAATTATCTTTAATAAATTCTGATTTAAAAATTTCTCCTTAGAGTAAATTTAGGTTACTTTTCATTTTTTTTATTCATTTTTTCAAGCTCAATACATTTTTCTTTAACATCTTTTGGCGAGCTATTTAATCCAAATTTCTTTTCACATTCTACCTGAAAATTAGATGCACCATTGAGCATAATGAACTTACTACTATCCATTAGCTTTGTGCCCTTAGATGCCCTTTCCTGTAATTCTTTTTCAAGCTCAGGTGTATGTTTGGCTGATGGGTCTAAAATATGCAGACAAGCCGCTGAGTTCTTTCCGACAAACTTATTGAGTTTGTTGTTTTTAGCCATAAGTTCAAGTTCAACCTCTGAGAATTTAGCCATGAGGCGAGTATAACAGTCACAATAATCAAATACTGACTCAATAGGGAAATTTTTTGTTGATGTTGATTTTACACAGCTGTCGAATCCTACATCGTAGCCTTCTTTATTTGGAACGTCTTTGGGAATAAAATCAAGATAATCTAACTTAGATTCACCTCTTGCAGCTTTCATCCAGGATTCACATTGATTCTTGTTTCGGAAAGCTTTAAACTCCCTATTTTTTTCACAGTCATAAAAAAAACCTAGAGTTGGATTGCCATTTTCAGCCTTAAAAGTACATTTAACTTTATAAAGTGATTCAACATCATTGATTAGTTTCGAAAGTGTTAGAGTGGTGTTGATACAGTTTGTCCATTTACCAGTTTTGCTATCAAATTGTGGGAGCTCAACCGCATTCACAGTTATTGAAAAAATTAATTGTAGTAATAAAAAAATAAAGAATCGTTGCATTGTATCTCCCAAATTCGAATACATTTTAAACTTTTTTAAAAAACCTCAGAATACGTTCGTATTTTTTCAATTATCTCTTGGAAGCTCGGTTGGCCATTATAATATAAATTTGATGTTAGTCGGTAACTTGTATTGAGAGTCTCGAAGTCTCTAGTGTTTTCAATCTTAAAAGCTAAATTAGTGTTAAGATTTTCAGGATCATCTAGTTTAGGGAAACGTTCTTTTTTTCTTCTAATATAACCAGAAGTGCCCACAAAATTTTTAATTTCATCCATGTCTAGAAGACAATAAATATCGTAATAATGTCTAATAAAGTTCTTATCAATTTTTCCTGATTCTTTGTATCTTCTAAATTTAGTTGCAATGGCCTGAAGTTTTTCAACGAAAGTGAACTCTGGGATATAGCACTTTACTTCAATAGCTCTGTTGTCGATGTAATTAACAGGAGAAACCGACAATGCTTTATCTAAGGACCAAGACGAAATCGTAATTGGCTTATTTGGAGTAGTATCATCAAAACCAACTTCAAGTAATACTGCTGGCTTTACGCCTGTGATTGTTTCTGTCGCAGAGTTAAAATGAAGATTAATTCCAGCACTGAAAAATTTATCATTATCAAATTCATGAGCTCTTGATGTTGTAACTCCATCAATTTTTATTTCTTGAGCAATTGTTTCAAAATAATTTTTCCGAACTTCAATTTGTTTGGTACTGGTTTGATTTTTACCTTGAGGAATTACTATCCCTTTTGGTGGAAGAATTTTTAAGTCAATGTCTTCCGAAAAACGGTGAATGATTTTATATCCCTTTGAAAGAGAGGTTCCTCCCTTTAATTCAAAATCATATCCTTGAGATTGAAGGCCATAGAGAGCGTGCATAATCCAGTAATCTTTTTCGACAAGAAAAGGAGAAATCGACATTTCCTCAGAGACTTGATTGATCAAGTCTTTAAAGTCGGGATCATTATGCAGGAAGATTTTTGCCATATAATTCTTTGATTAACTTTTTTGTTTTTATTTTTCCATATAATTTGACCGCATTTTCTAGAGACTGTCGATCAAAGCTTAAAAGTTTTTTACTCAATGCCCGAACTACAAGTTCAGAATCTTCTGCAAGTTCGGTTAGGTTATTTAGCATATCGACAAGTAGACTTTCTTTGGTAAATTCCATAGGGAAGTCTGGCTTCATTCGAAAATCAAAAGTACGATTTCCTAATTTAAATTTTCCGTGGCGTTTGTGATTATAAACGACTGTCTGGTTATAGAGTTGAGTGGTACCAAGGCCGAGTCCGTTATAGCTATTAAATGAGAACATTAGGAAGCGGTCATCTTTCAAGAAGGCCTCAACTAGCTTTCTATCTTCAGAAGACTTTTCACCCCACTTACTTTTTTCTGGATGCAGATAAAGGCCAGGCCCTACTTTTTTAAGAGTTCCTTCTTTTACCAATTGGCCAAGGTGGCGATCTACGCTTGCACTGAATTGTTCAAGCTCACTTCGTCTGTAAAGTGTTCCGGGGACAAGGTTGTTTTTAACGAATTCTCTTTTAAGCATATGAGCCTCTCTTGAGTCTATTTTATCATGTTATCGGAATTTTTGCATGAATATTTATTTAAAAATCATGCAAGTGAGATATGGCTATATTTTTAGATAGTTACAGACTTAAAATAGCTAAGTAGTTTTGACAGCTGTTTGAGATAGTTTAATAATAGCTGCTTAAATAGAGGATTTGTTTATGGATAAATTAAATAATAATTCAGCATTGTCTCATGTCAGAGAGGCTGGATTATTGGCAGACAGCTTATTGAGAGAAATGGAAACGGAAGAGTTGGCAATTGATCGTTATTTAATGAAGGCAATGCGATTAGCACGACTGCTGAAGGATATAGATGCTCAGAAGTGGCTTAAGTATGAAATGAGTGGATTTCCAGAAAAATTTGTATTTTCTGAACTGGGTACATGCTTAAAATATGCAGAGCTTGGAGGAAGAGTGACTGCTGATGGAAAATATTGGCCGAGTAGCTTACCTGAAATTGAGGCTTATATTTTTACAAACAAAAATTCGCTTTCAAATTCAGAAAGTACGATGAAAGAGTTTCCTGCTGTCAAAAATTTTGTAGAGGCAAATGCCACGAAAGATGTTCTTAACCATCAAGCAATTGCAATTGCAAATGTAAAAAATGCATACGTAAAAAATGTTAAGCTTTTCTCTTCTTTAAAGTCTGCAATTCACAGCTATGCTACAGATTGTTTTATAGCAATTGAGCTTGGTGATTTTGCACAAGGGATTTTCGAGGAAGCGAGAGAAGAAGTAGAGAAATTTATTCGTGCAAAAAGTCCCGAAAGTGCTGAGAAATTATTAGCGATTACATCTAGATTAAAAGAGGGAAATGGTGAATCTTGTTCCGCTGCTTTAACATCTTGTCGGCGGTTATTGATGGATATTGCAGATGCTGTTTTTCCTGCACAAGATGAAGAGTGGCTAGATAATAAGGGCAATGGACGAAAAGTTCAAAAGGATCAATATAAAAATAGAATTATAGCTTTTGTTGAGAAATCTAAAATGAGTAGCTCAAGCGAATCAATAATTATTTCTGATGTTGAGCATTTAGCGGCTCGACTTGATGCTGTTTATGAAAAAAGCTGTAAAGGTGTTCACGATGTGGTGAATATAAGTGAGACTCGCTTAACAGTAATTTCGACTTATTTATTAATAGCAGAGGTTGCACGAGTTTCATAAAATGAGATTAGCTAAATTTATCATTCCGACCATTCCGACTTTTCCCATGAAACGCTATTAAATCTGATGAAATAAAGTGAAGAAGATAAAAAGAAAAGACTAATTTTTCATTGGTAAATAATCAAAAGCATTGAAATGTTTAAATGCCCCAGTACAGATCGGGTAGTTCGGGCAATGCTTTGTATCCTGTTAATTTTATAAAGCCGAACTAGGCCAAAACCACTCGGGTCCGACCTAGTCCGACTGTTCAGTCCGACTAAACTAGCACAAATTAACTTGTTTTGAAATTTTTAAGCCTAATCACGTTTTCAAAGTCTGCTTGAGGCTCGATTTCAGGATTCATTTTGTTTCTGATATGACTCATGATCATCTCAGAAAAATGCTTCTGATCGTCCTCTGTGGTCTTTGAATAGTGATCGGCAAGCTTTAGGTCTTTATGTCCGGTCATCGCGATAACCGCATCTAAACCGCCTCCAACTTGTCTGGCGAGCTTTGCCATACCATGTCTTAAGATATGCGTTCCCGTATAAGGCACGCCACTTTTTCTTTGTGCGGCCCTATAGTTAATTTGAATCGTGCAATAATTCAAAGGCGCACCATCAACATGAAAGACAAAATTATTTCCCGGCAATCTAAAGGCTTCACGGTGTTTTAAAACCTCCATAATTTCATCAGTAATAAAAACTATCCGCGTTTCTCGATTTTTTGGAAATAGCTTAAGTTCTACAAACACTTTATTGGCAGTATCCCAGATGCAAGTCTCTTTGATAATCAACCTTCGATTTTTCAAATCCACATTGCTCCATTGAATTCCTGAAATCTCACCAATACGTCCAGCACAATAAAATTGCATTTTAGCTAGATCGCGATAAAGAGGTTGTAAAAATTCAAAAAATAAGAAAGCATCTTTTAAATCAATCTGCTTTTTCTTATCTGGCAAAGGTTTTATAAAACCCATCTTACGATGCTTTTTCTTAACAGGACAGGTGAGAGATATTGCTTCTTTTTCAAAAAGATCATTTTCTTTGTACCAATTAAAAATACACACCAACAAATTAAGCTCATTGTTAAGATTGCATCTTCCCGCATGGCCTCGACCACTGTTTTGATAGTCATCAGTTGAAAAATGGCCAACCCAATATATTACCCATTCAGAAACCTTAGAAGGCGTAATCAAATTCATCTGAAGATGCTCAAGCGTCTGAAGCATTCTATAGCGACGATGCCAGATGTCTTTGGTTGATGTGGCCAAGATCGGAAAGTGATTTCGTTGCATAGTTTCCCATACTTCTTTTAAAGTCGAGCATTGATTATCAACGCTGTCTTTAATAATTTTCTTTCCATCAAATCTCTTCTGCCATTCCTTTGCATCATACAGACTTAGAAAGGTGGCGGTAAAAAGTTTTCCGCTGATCCTTTTTTCGACTAAGTATTTATGGGTGACATCATTTTGATAAATACCTTTTGCATTTTTTAGTTTTTTATAATTTTTTGATCTGCTCATGTTTGTTCTCCTTTTAGCCAAGCAATTATTTCGCTTGGAACAAACACTAATCTTTTTGTCCTTCCACGATGACGATAAGGGATTTCTCCACGACTTACTAAATTGTAAATCGTGCCCTTGGCGTAGTTCGTGAACGAGCAGACCTCGTCAATTCCCCATATTAAATTGTTAAAGAACAATGCTGCATTTGATTCAGCTTGTGAATCATACTCTTTTTTATCCAAAATGTAATGTAACTTTGAAACTTCACAATTTGTCATTCATACCCAAGGTTTTACTATTAAATAAACTAAAAACAAAACAACCAACTAACTCCATTTCAAAAAATAAAATTCATAAAACACAAAAAATTCCCCTCAAATAAATCCAAATCCATAACCACCTCATCTTAAATTCTCTAATACTCTCGACCTAAAAACTCAACTGCCCCAAATCCTCAAATAATAATTAATACTCATATCAATCCTACCCATCAAACTAACAACTCAACTCACACACCCAAAATCTAATCCCAATCCATCATTCGCCATTCCCTGACCTCATCCACTAAAACTCGTTGTGGGGGTGAGGTCAGGGAATTAGGCGATGATGTATTTAATTGGGATGTCCTATAAAAGGTGTGTGATCTGAAGAAGTTAATCGATAATCATTTTGTAGCGGCCTCTCAATAATAGTGACCACCTCTTGGGCGGTCTGGTGGGCAGGTATTTTAAAGAATTCTTTTAAAAGAAATTTCTCATTTGTTGAATACAATAGAGATTCTCCTTTTAAAGTTAAAAGATCATCTAAAAGAGAAAAGTAAATTTTGCCTCCGGTATAACTCGACGTAGTTCGGTTCCAATAATCTTTCAGCTTATTTAAAATTGCTTGTGACGGAACGATATACCAAACACCAAGTAAATCTTTATTCCATTGGTACTGGCCCAGAATTTTCTTGTACCTACTTTGACTTTTTAGATTCAGCTCAAGTTCAATCGCCAAGCTGTGTGAGGAATTATCGATCTTAGTTTCAAAAATTCCATCAGGGATCAATTTATTTTTTGCATCCCTTAAAGAGTATTTTTTATAAATCATGGATCGAATTACATGCTCAGCTATCCATTTTTTAATAATTCCTAGTTCTTCTAAAAACATTCTAAGCTTTATCAATTTGAAATCGTGATCGATGCTAGATTGATTCCAATAACACTTGAAATTCTCTAAGCTTATTTTCTTTGCCCCTTTAGGAGAAATGGCCCATAGGTTTTCGGTTGTCATTAATAATCCAGCTCTTCTTATTAATCCTTCCCTCTCAAGAATACGAAGACGACGTAAGACAGTTGAATAATCTACATTGTTAAAATGTTTTTCGACAATGATTGTCGTTGATAATAAACCATAATTTCCTAAATCAGATAAAAGGTGCTGGTCTCTATTTGTGAAATACATTAATTGCTCCTTAAATAAAACTTGCTAACGCTTTCTCGATTACATTCTCTTTTTTAACAGCTACTGTTTTTTCTTTGGATTCTCTTAACTTTGTAATCATTTCCTTAGCCGCATGTAATTCGACTTTTAGCACGCTGATTTTAAATTCATGACTTCGTTCAATTTTAAAAATTTCCTCTTCACAATAACTCTTTGCTTGTTTTCGTAATGAAGATTTAAATTCTTCTTTTTGGTAGTAGCAATACAAAGCAAAAAGCCCCGAACCAATTAAAATAATTGTTTCAAGCATACTGACCTCCTTAAAATAAAATAAGCCTCTGGCAAATCTTGTGATTCGCTAAAATAGCTAATGAAGTCCTGTTTTTGATTGCTAAAGCAATTTATCTGCTTTAGTATGAGTGGAAAGGCGTCCAACCTTACACTCTCTAACTTTAAATTTTTCTCATAATCCTCCTCTTGTATGTCTGAAAAATTACAGACGAATTCAAAAGAGAATCACAATAAATATAAAAAATAACTCCGAGATGCATTGCCCCCGCAAGTCATTTTCTTTTTTTGAACAAATTCAGATAATTAAAGTAGATTATTTATTATAAAAATTGATGTTGAATTTGATTTGATAAAAAAGGAGGGGCCCAATAAAGGCCCCTTATAGTTCTTGAATGGAATGAGCCCCTTAGACTAGACACGTTGACTACATATTCTCTGAACAGGTCGATCAGCTTTTTTTAATTTTAATATTTTGCATTCATACTCTTCGGGACTCATATACCCTAGAGATGAGTGCATTCTTTTTTTATTGTAAACTTCTT
>CANCFT010000001.1 GCA_947377285.1 Bacteriovoracaceae bacterium | reverse complement strand
CCACTCATTTCACTCTCCTAAAGTTGACCAATTACTGAAATTATTTTGTAAACAGTATCTTCTAGACTGAGATTATCTGTTTGAACGACAATCTCTGCTTTATCGTAAACAATCGTTCTCTTTGAAAGTAATTCAACTATTTTTTGTTTCACTTCAATTTCTGAAAGATTCATAAGCATTGGTCTGAGATAAATTTGATTTTTTACTCGCTCAAAAATCGTCTCTTCACTGGCTTTTAAATAGACAAGGAATCCTGAAGTTGAAATTGATTTAAAGTTTTCTTCTTTAATTAGGGATCCGCCCCCCAAAGAAACGATACAATTATTTGTTACTCCAACATGTTGTAACTCTCCAAGAACTTCATTTTCTATCTCGCGAAAATAATCTTCACCCTTAGTTTTAAAAATTTCTTTTATTGATAAACCAGCTTTAGTCTCTATGAGTTGATCAGTATCAATAAAATTTTTCCCTAAAAACTGGGCCATCAATTGCCCCACACTACTTTTACCAACCCCCATAAATCCTGTAAGGAAAATCGGCTTAGCCTCTTGGCGAATTTTCAAAAGCCCAGATAAATAGTGTTTTAATTGAAGATGCAATTTTTTTTCATCTTCAATTACTCCAATCCAAATTTTCCAAGTTGCTAGGGCCTGGTCAATGAGCATTCCTAATCCACCTACTGCCTTTAACCCAAGCAGTTTTGCAACTTGCATAAACTCAGAGAATTCTGGTGAATATATGAAATCAAATGCTAAAGCTTTTGAAGAATAATTAAGTTTATTCAATTTAATAAAAAAATCTTTTCCCGATTCTTTGCCAGTCATTCCTAAGGGGGTAGTGTTCACAACTAAATCAAATGGATCATTTATTTTTTCGAGTTCACTATATTCAGTTTCAGCGATCCAATTAGTTTCTGGAAATAGTTTTGAGAATGTATCAATTAAACTGTGAACTCTATTTGAACGATTTAAAATTATGACTTGGCGAGCTTTTTTGATACCTAAAACAAAGGCTAAAGCTTTAGCAGAGCCTCCGGCCCCAAAGACCAGGCAATTTGTATTTTTCAATTCAAAACTATGCTCCTCAAAAGTTTTCTGAATTCCAACAATGTCAGTATTAAATCCAAACAACTTATTTTCAGACCAATGAAGTACATTTAAAGCACCAATGGCCTCAACTTCTGGTGAAGTATAATCAAGTTCATTTAAAAAATTTTCTTTAAAAGGAATTGTGACATTTAGACCAATATATTTTTTTGATTGATTTAAATCTTGAATAAAGTTTAGTGAGTTTTGAGGTAATACTTCGATAGCTTCATAGTCGATTTCAATATGTTGATTTCTCGCTATAAACTTAAAAATAAAAGGTGAAAGTGAATGTGAAATTGGAAAACCTATAACTCCAGCTTTCATGCTTTGGTCAATATAGTTAATGTTTCATAAAATTTAGGATAAGAAACGGCAACACATTCTGAATTTAAAATAGTTGTTTCTTTATCGGCAACTAATCCTGCAATACTAAAGGCCATCGCAATTCGATGATCGTTATAAGTTTTAATTTCACAACCAGTTAATTTTTGAGGTCCAACAATCCGAAAGCCATCGTCAAATATTTCTATCTCGCAGCCCATTGCTCGAAGATTAGTCGCAACGGCTTCAAGTCTATCACTTTCTTTTACTCTTAATTCTTCTGCTCCTCTAACTTCAGTTACACCTTGGGCCAAAGTGGCCAAGACTGCAAGTAAAGGAATCTCATCAATCAAACTAGGAACTTCTTCTTTAGAAATAAAAGCTCCGACTAATCCCTTAAATTGAACACGGACTCTCCCTACAGGCTCTGGATGATGAATGAGTATATCTGTTTCAATATCGGCTCCCATTCGTTTTAGAACATCAATAAAACCAATTCGAGTTGGATTCAAAGAAATATTTTCTAACTCAATAACTGAGCCTGGAATTATGCTTGCAGCACCTATCCAGAAAGCAGCAGTTGAAGGATCACTAGGCACTTTTACAATATTTGCTTTTAAAGATTGACCTCCAAGAAGTGTAATCTCTTTATCAGTTGTTTGAATATTCACTCCAAAATGTGGCAAAAGTCTTTCAGTGTGATCACGACTTCCAATTTCGCCAAAAATTCGGGTTTTTCCTTCGGCGTTTAAAGCGGCCATGAGGATTGCAGTTTTTATTTGGGCACTAGCTATTTTAAGTTGGTAATCAATACTATGAATTCGACTACCAATGACTTTTACAGGAGCAAAATTATCATTCGTTAATTCAAATTGAGCTCCCATTTCAATGAGTGGTGCGGAAACTCTCTTCATTGGTCTTTTTGTAAGTGAAGAGTCACCTGTCAGTGTCGCAGTCACTCGACTTCCGGCCAAAACTCCCATCATGACCCTCATAGTTGTCCCTGAGTTTCCACAATCTAGTATTGATATAGGATTTTTAAATCCAGATTCTCCGATTCCTTTAATAAGTGTTCTGTTGCCAACTTGATTAATCTCTACTCCTAATAAACGTAAACAATGCGCTGTAGATTGAACATCTTCACCGTCGAGTATATCGATCACTTCAGTAGTGCCAGCGGCTAAAGCCCCTAAAATAAGTCCTCTGTGTGAGATTGATTTATCACCTGGAATAGTTGGATTACCGCTAAAACAATTGACTCTTTTGATGATCATTTTCATAAAGACAATAATAGCAGAAATCGCTTTTACTTGGAAAGAATTCAGTTGGAAGAATAATGAAAGACTCTAAAATTCTTTGTCAAAAATCCCAATGACAACTTTTTTCCAAAAGGCTATTTTTTGCTTTTCTGTGACTTCATTTGTCTGCAATTTATAGACATCTAGGATTTCATTCATTTTTTTATTATAAGATGGACTATAAATCATCATTAAATTTTCCATATCATGAACAAAGCTTCGCTTATTCAAATTTACCGATCCAATTAAAGATAATTTGTCGTCTACTAAAACTATTTTTGAGTGAAGAATTACTCCAGGTTCTGTATACTCATAAATTTTTATTTTGTTTAAAAATCCGTTAATACCCGCCTTATTTACTTCACTTAAAATTATTGAAAAAGTGTCCCCTTTTAAATCAATTCTAGTAATTAAACTAATTTCAACTCCACGAGCAACTGCCCTTTCCATCGCTTCACTTAATTTTTTTGTAGGTCTAAAATAAGGAGAAGACAATCGGATTGATTTTTGAGCACTGTCGAAGACATCAACATAAAAATTCTCTAATGCGCCATCGTCTTTATATGGTACTGACATAAAATGCCTGACCATCGCTGTGTTATCAGCTCGGTCAAAATAGGTCGGATCGGCCTTTGTAGTCGTGACGATATTTTGATTTATACTTCTTAAATAAAAGCTTTCAGAATCTCTTTGCCATAGTGTCATATAATGCGAAGCAATCTCTTCGGCCAACTCCTTTGATCTAATTTTCATTTCATAATCTCTCCAAGGAGCATAGTTTTCATCCTTTCCTTTTCCATATTGAATAAGATTTGGAAAATTTGAATGATCAGGAGTAGTCATGAAAACAAATCCATCATGAATATTTCTGCCACCGATAAAAACATAGTTATCCGTTGGGTTTTCTGCAATAGTTACAAAAAGCTTTACATGCATTGTACGATGCAATTCACTAATATGATCCCAAATTCCACCTTCTTCAGAGTCGTACCGATATTCTTGCAATTTTATATTTTCAGTGGACTCCACTAAGTCATGTAACAAAAGTCTATCTTTGGCGTTAGCTATTACATCTGACATTAGAATTTTAACTTGTGTTCCATGTTCTGCATGCCATTTTACTAAACGTGCAATCACCGATCCATAAAAATCATGTCGAAAAACTAAATATGAAATTAAAATCATTTTCAATTTTGGAGCTTTTGAAAAATCCAGTGGAGCATAAGGATTTAGGTCTTTAATAAAATTTGCTGGAAGATCTTGACCTAATAACGACTCAGCTTTTACTTTTAATCCATCAATAGGATCTTCGAGTGTTTGAATATCAGAAACTTCATTAGCACAAGTCATGGAACTATATTTTGAAGTCAAAAATAATTTTTCAACTCCTTGAAGCTCACTCGGATCTGGCAGTAAGCAAGTTTGAAATTTGTTTTTATATTCTGCCACTTTATTGTCATGACTTTTGTCACTGACTAAACGAACACCATAAGTTTTCTCAGGTGCCTCTGGATTTTTAAAAGTAATTTCACAATGTGAAATTTTTTGATTAAAATGCAAAATCACATTAGGTGAATTATTTATTTGTTCATAGATCCTAAAACTAATTTCTTTGTTTTTTGGAACTGATTTTGAAAACAATGTTTTTTTTATTTTAAAATCATCATCACATTTTATATTTGCTTCAAAAAAACGACGGAAATCATTTTTTCCACTTTCAGTATTTGGTATCCAGGCTTTATTGACGATTCCAAGTTGGTAATCAGTTGTTCCGAATAGATCCATAGAGAAAGTGCGAACGATTTCTCCATCATTCAGCAAATAATGTTCTGGATTATTGATAACAAGTCGCTCTTTTTGTTTTCTCCAATCATGGTTAAAATTGGACCACTGAGTAAGTGAACGATTAGCTTTTAATTGATCTGCTTCATTTTGAGCATCGAGATTGAGTGGTATTAATTGGGAGTCGATTAATTTAATTTTGTCTTGAACAATTTGTCTTTGGCCTATGGCCATTGAATTTGTATCATCCATAAGGGATTGCTTTGAAGCTGGAGTTATTCTTTTCGTTAAAGTTCTTTCTTCAGCATTTAAATAATCTAGCTCTACAGTTTTCGCATAAATTTCTTCTAACGTTTTTGAAGAAATATATTCCTGGCTAAATGAAGAAGGTTTTCGCACCCTAAAATTCTGACAAGATTGCATTGATAGAATAATAATTAATCCAATAATTCCCCAACCTAATTGTACAAAATTTTTCTTCATTAAAAGTCTCCCGAGATATCAAATCTTCAAATTGCCGTTTTTTTGGCAATGGTTCTGTAATTATAAACCTAAAAGGATTTTTTTTTTTAGAGGGAGTAAATTACCCTAGCTTTTACTGGAGTCTTTTATTCGGCATAAATAAGAAATTCTTGCTTGTGAGAAGCCAACTGCGTGGCCATAACGACTTTGAGCCCCATGTTTTGAACAAAGGTCAAGTACATTGGTGCGCGGGCCACGAGATCAAGCTTTGTCATTTTCAAAGTAATAAAGGCACCTTTTAAAGTAGGCCGAATTTTTTCAACGACTTTTTCAATTTCACGAAGGGCCCCTTCAGGGGGAAGATTCATATCTACAAATAACCATTGGACATGATTTTTTAAATCATAAACTTTGAATTCTTGAATTGAAGTGTGGTGATGAAAAAATTTGGGGTGATTCAGGCAAACTTCGCTCATTAAGGCCGGATCAATTCCCTCGACACTTAAACCTTTTTCTAAAAGGGCAAAAGTTGCTCCTCCAGGACTTGAGCCGATTTCTAAAGCGTGCTCTCCTGCCTGTAATTTTGCCCCGACATAGTCAATGCCATCGAGAACTTTTAAATAAGCTCGCGAAGGAGAGATTTCTGGCAATACTCGATCGGAAAATCCACCTGGAAAGGGAGCCGTTAATAATGAACTTTTAAATTCACCAAGATAATATTGATCTTTGCCATTGGCGGTCACTTTGATAATTTCAAGTGCGTATTCACCAAAGGGAATTTTTGGATTTTTATAAATGTCCCCATCTTTTGAATAAAACAAAACAGGCAAATTCATTGAATTCGCCTTTGTCTCGACATCTTCAAGAGATCCTCTCATTAAAAAACGCCCAAAATGCCGGCAAAAAACTGGCCGTAGAGTTTTACCTAGAGGTCTGATTTCTTTGAAAGTTAAAAATCCTTCCGTACTATAAGCAAACCTGAGCTCGGGATACAAAAGTCGTATTTCTTCCTTTAAGAAGGCTTCGCTTCCAGGATTACAAAGAAAGTAGAAAAATTGATCGGGTACTATGTTTTGAGTCATGTTTTATGATAGATAACACTAAAATGGAAAAATTCAAACGCGTTTATATTGAGATCAGTAATATTTGCAACCTTCAGTGCTCATTTTGCCCTGTCGTCGATCGTGATAAAAAAATAATGAGTCTAGCGCTCTTTGAAAAAACGATCCAACAAGTCGCACCGATGTCCGAGCAAGTTTGTTTACACTTAATGGGAGAGCCTCTGGCCCACCCTGAATTTGAAAGCATCATCCGACTTTGCGAAACTTATGGGGTGAAAATCAATTTGACTACTAATGGAGTTTTACTTAATCGTTATGCCGATTTGCTTTCAACCAGCACTGCTTTTCATCAAATTAATTTTTCTATTCACAGCTTTAAAGACAATTTCAAAGACAAAAGTATCATGCCTTACCTCACCGATATTTTAAATTTTTCAAAACTTGCCCACGCTCGCCGTCCAGAAATGTATATCAATTATCGCCTTTGGAATATCTTTGAAACGACCACTCAAAACGATTCAAATAAAGATATCTTGCAAAATATTGCCAAGTTTTTTGAAGTCGAAATAAAAGAAGATATCGATGTTGGATCTATTAAAAGTAAACGCATTTGGAATAAAGTTTATCTCCATTTTGATTCTCGTTTCGAGTGGCCAGATCCAGCAATGCCGATCCAATCGACAAAAGGATTTTGCCATGCCCTCTCTTCACATATCGGCATTCACGCTGATGGCACTGTCGTTGCTTGTTGCCTCGACAAAGAAGCTCGCCTAGACCTAGGAAATTGTGCAAGCCTAACTTTGGCAGAAATTCTAGAAAGCAAACGAGCTAAAGCAATGCGTGACGGCTTTGCTCAACGAAAGTTGGCAGAAGACCTGTGCCAGCGCTGTACATACATCAAAAGATTCCGATAAGTTAACTATCAATTTCGCCTCATTCAAGTTTGGGTTTAGAATATCCGATAGAACTAGTAGTAAACTCATTATTTTTTGGAATTCAAGACAATGACAGAAGAAGAACTGCAGAAAAAACGGCAAGAATTTAGAGACACAGAAGTCCAAAATCGGATAGCTAATCTCTCTAGTGCTGAAGAGTATCGCCAGCAGACTTTAAAGGCCAATTACACTCGCAGAGTCGTTAAAACATCCGTTGGGAAAATGGGATGGACCTTAATTATAGGCCAAGCGACATTTTTACTTTTTTTCTCATCACTTTTTATCATCAGCTATATTCCAAAAACCAAATTTTTGGTGACGAAAATCCTGCCCTAAAATTGCCAAACTCAACTGATTAATGACATATTTCCTCAATGAAAATACTCTTAAGTGTCTGTGGGTCAATTTCTGCCTATAAGTCCCTCGATATTACTCGAGGCTTAGTCAATAATGGCCACATTGTAAAAGTTGTTCTAACTCGAGGTGCACTGAAATTTGTTGTGCCAGAAGTCTTCACTTATTTAGGCGCAGAAGCTGTTTATTTAGATAACGATGATTTCAATACAGATAAAACTTTAAACAATGTTTTACATATTGACCTCGCCCGGTGGTGTGACATATTTGTCATTGCCCCTTTATCGGCGAATGCTCTATCTCGTCTTTCTAGAGGCGAAGCCAGTGATTTATTAACATCAATTTTTTTAGCAATAGAGCCTAGTAAGCCCATAGCTATTTTTCCAGCTATGAATTCCTTAATGCTCAACCATCCTTTCACTCAAGAGAATATTTCTGAATTAAAAAAATTAAAAACACTTCATAATGTTTTTATTTCTTCAACAAATTCAGGTGTCCTTGCTTGTAATGAAATAGGTGCTGGAAAACTTCCTGATGTCGCAGAAATTTTGGCCCTAATTCCTACTTTAAAAACACCATTTGATTCAAGTTTTAAAAGAAAAAAAGTTGTCATCACGACAGGAGCGACAATTGCTCCGCTTGATCCCGTACGCTACTTAACAAATTCTTCTTCTGGAATTACTGGTTATCATTTGGCCATTATTGCCTTACAGCGCGGATTAAATGTGTCAGTGATTGCTGGAAAAAATGCAGCAAAAGAGCTCGATCTTTTAAATAAACACCCCAATTATAAATTAACGAGAGTTGTAACTGTTCAAGAAATGCACGATCATGTTCATGCTGAGCTTGAAGCCGCTAGTGCCTATATTTCAGCTGCGGCCATTTCAGATATAGAGTTTGTTGTGGCCCAAGAAAAAATAAAAAAAGAAACCCTAAGCAATACTTTAATAGTCAAACAAGCAATTGATATTTTAGCGAGTGTAATCACATCTCGAAAACCAAATTTAAAAATAGTAGGTTTTGCAGCAGAATCAGATTTAAGTGATGCTGTCTTAAACAAAAAATTTCAATCAAAGCCAGTTGATTTATTAGTGGGAACTAAAGTCAATAATGGTTTAGTGAACAATCAAGTAATAGAAGGGTTTAATGTCGACCACGCCAACTATCGTTTCATGGAAAAAAATATGATTAGTAGTGAGCGTTCACTTTCCAAACTAGAATTAGCAGAAATTATTTTTGAAAGAATTAACCTATAAAAAATTATGATTAAAGTTTTTACAACAGTTGCAGAATTTAAATCCTACAAAGAAAATCTTGGAATTTTCTCTATTGGGCTCGTACCTACAATGGGAAATCTTCACGAAGGCCACCTTTCACTCTTAAAGCAATCTCTCGCAGAAAATACCGTTAGTGTTATTACTATTTTTGTGAACCCCAAACAATTTGGCCTCAATGAAGATTTTGATAAATACCCTCGCACCCTTGATGACGACTTGGCCAAAATTTCAAATCTAGCACTGCAAACCAATGCTCTTGACGGAAAAAAAGATATCATTGTTTTTGCTCCTTCAAACAATGAAGAAATTTTTCCCTTAGGATTCAGTACTACTATTTCAGTCAAAGGCATGACTCAAAAACTAGAAGGTAAATTTCGCCCTGATCATTTTGACGGTGTCACGACAGTCGTCTACTGCTTGTTTAAAATTATTGGTGCAACAAATACTTACTTTGGTCAAAAAGATTTTCAACAATGCGCAGTCATTAAAAAAATGATCGTTGATTTAAGTATAGATATTCATTTTTTCATTCTTCCCATAGTGAGAAATAGTGAGGGACTGGCCCTTTCAAGCCGGAACCAATTTTTAAGTGCGGAGCAAAGAGTGACGGCCCTCCACTTGCCACGAACTCTCAAAAAAATTGAATATCTCATTAAAAATAATGCTGATACTAAAGAATTTATCACGAACGAATTAACAGATAACAAATGGGACTATTTAGAAGTTCTGGATTCACAAACCCTAGACTCTCCATCACCTTCAACCTCAGAAGTGGTCATCATTGGAGCTTACAGACTTGGAACTACCAGACTCCTTGATAATATATTGGTGCAATTATCATGATGGATAACGAATTTAATATTGATCAAACTTACCAGGCCACTCTCGTGTCTTTAGTGTGTCCGAGTTTTCCTGATCATACCACCGAAGCAGAATCTCAAAGATCAATTACTGAACTTAAAGAGCTTCTACGCACTTTAGGATTAAAGACTGGGTCCTCTCATATTCAAAACAAAAAAGAAATTGATCCTGCCTCTATTTTAGGCTCTGGAAAATTAAAAGAAATTGCCGAAATCGCAGAAGCTGAAGGATCAAAACTTCTCGTATTTGATTTTGAATTAACGGCACGACAAATTACAAATATTCGAAAACTCACTGGTCTCTCAGTTGTCGATCGGGTTCATGTTATTTTAGAAATTTTTGCCAAACATGCTCGTACTAAAGAAGCAAAAATACAAATTGAGATTGCAAGGCTTCAATATATGCTTCCTCGCTTAGCGGGTTTTTGGACTCACTTAAATCGTCAACGTGGTGGAGTTGGGGTCTTAGGTGGAGAAGGCGAAAAACAAATCGAGTTAGATAGAAGGATTATCCGAGAAAAAATTGAATTTTATAAAGAAGAATTAGTTTCTCTCGAAAAGCAAAGAGTCGTACGAAAAAAACGTCGTGAAAATCAAGCTGTCACTGCCGCCCTAGTTGGTTATACTAATGCTGGAAAATCATCTATCATGAATCGACTTTGCCGTGTAGAAGTTCTTGAAGAAAACAAACTTTTTGCTACCCTTGATTCAACATATCGAATGCTCAATCCAGATACTAAACCTCCAATGATTATGATTGATACTGTTGGATTTATTTCCAATCTTCCCAACACATTAATTGATGGGTTTAAAACGACTTTAGAATCAGCAATTGAAGCTGACCTACTCATAATCGTTTGCGATATTTCAGACCCTCATTATGAAAAACAACTCGAAGTCACAAATGATGTATTAAAAGAACTAGATGTTGCAACTAAAGAGCGTTTGATCGTTTTTAATAAAAAGGATCAATTAGACGATGATTTTTTAAAGAAAATCATTCTTCGAAAATACCCAAATAGTTTTCTCGTTTCAAGTTTTGACCCAGCAGATATGAAAGCTCTAAGAACACATATTGTTGAATATTTTTTAAGTAAACAGCAACACTATGACCTATTTATTCCATACGAAGATGGAAGTGCTCATTCGGCTATTATTTCTAAAACAAACGTGGTGAAAACGAGTAATCATGAAAAAGGAATTTTTTATCGGATAAGAGTACCTGATTTTATTTTTGGGAATCTTGGGGTTCAGAAATATATTTTAGCGCCAAATGATCCATTGTTAAATGAAACGAATTGGGATGAACTTAACCCTTTAGCCTAAGATAAACGGCAGCTAAAAATATTAGCACCGTAAGAGCGAGGCCAATAACGACTAAACGCGTGTCTTTATCCATATAAATTATCCTTTTGAGAGATTTCTATTATCAATCACTCTTTTTAATTTACCTGTGCGCTGATTTACTTCCAGTTCATTCATACTCACTATTTCAATCTGAAGAGGATGAATGAGATTTTTTTTCAAAGTATCTATATAGACTGGTTTTTCTTTTTTAAACGATTCAATAAGCCTATTAATAATTAATGAATCATTGGTTAGGCCATGGCCTGCTAACTTTAAAGTCAATTGATCTTTATGGTCAAAATGATTAAGGAGCATTTGAAATTGGATTCCACTAAATTCTTTTAAGGTATTCATCGCCATTGTCCGTGTGTCTTCAAAGTACACACTAATTGTTCCCAATCTTGCGGCCTCATCAGAGCGCCCTTGTAATTTAAATTTACGATCAGGAGTCTCTGCACTTTCTACCCACATGGCCAGATCACCAGCTGGATAACGAATGATCGGCATTAACATTCTCATCAAACTTGTTAAGTAAACTTTTCCAAGGCGATTAGGCTCACTAATGACTTCATTGGTCTCAGGATCAAGAATTTCAATAATATTTAATCCATCAAAAACACGATGTTCTCCGTCGCTACAAGTAACATCACTGTATCCAAGTAATCCACCATCTACACTGGCATAGCCAATAGATGAAATTTTTATTTCAGGAAAAATTTTGATGAGGGCCTTGTACTGATCAGGATAAAGGGATTCACCTCCAAATAAAATTTTTTCAATCTTAATATTTGGATAATGTTGTTTTTCTGAATAGTAATATTCTAAGAGGGTAAGTATTGCTGATGGAACTCCTATTATCACATTAACAGAAAACTCTTCTAATGTTTTTAAAATATTGATAGCTGTAGTTGATCCCGCAATGGGAAATTGTAGAATGCTTTTTTTCTCAGCAGGAATCCATTGCAATGAATCTTTAATAAAAATAAATGAAGCGTACAAATCCCCTACATAAAATAAATTCGCAGCACGGTCCCCGTCTTCAATTATTCCCTTTGAAATCCCTATGCCAAAAGCCTCTGTAAAACTTTGCCATTCCATGGAAGTAAAATATGAATACTTAGGTGCCCCTGTACTGCCGCCGCTTTTAAAGACAATCCCATCTTTTTTATCACTTGTAAGAATTTGACCTTTCCAAAATTTATCTTGATTCGTGAGAGGAAGTTCCGATAAATTTTTAAAAGTTTTGGTTCCAAAACTTTCACGGTAAAATGGTGAATATTTTTGGGCATTTTCAATAATTTCTTCAAGTGTCCATTTTTTTATGACCATACTAATTCCTGTGATCAATAACACTGCGAAGTTTCCCAGTGCTGGCACTATATTCAAGTGAAGATCTCTCTAAGATTTCTACTTCAAAATCAAGAACCAAATCTTTAAATACTGTCTCTTTTAAGTCAGCATATTCTTCAATTAATTTATTATGTAAACTTTCAACTGTAACAGGCCCTTTAAAAATATTTTCAATTTTTAAGACAACTTTTTCTTTATTCGCTTCTGTTCCACCAAAAAGATGCAATTGAAAAGATCCTTCGAAATCATATTTATCGATAAGAATTTTTTGGAACTTTTGATAACTTAAATAAGTTGTTCCGATTCTAAAAACATCCCCGTGGCGACCTAATAATTCAAAACGAGTGCCAACTCTTCCGCATTCACATGGACCTTCGATAATCCGCCCGACATCTCCAATGGCGTAACGCTTAATACTTTGACCATGTCTGACTTTAGATGTGAATAAAAATCGGCCTATCTCACCAGGTTTAACAAGTTGATCTTTTTCGAGTTCAACAATTTCTAAATCGTGAAGCCGCTCATTTAAGTGATGAACTCCGCCGAGAGAAAATTCACATTGAAAACCTAATGGACCTGCATCGACTGAACCATAACTTGCAGAGCGGATAATTGAAATTCCATACTCATTTTTTAAAAAATTCCTCTGGGTTTCACTAAAATGCTCCCCCCCGTAAAATATTTTCTTAATTCCTTTATAGTTTTTAAATAATTGCGCATTGGCCTTAAATAGTTGGATAAAGTATGACGGCATTCCAAGAAGCGTATCAACTTTATTTTTTACTATTGTTTTACCAACAAGTTCAAAATCAATACTTGCCCCCATTGGAAAATGAACGGCATTAAGTTTTTCTAGGACTGTGAAAAAGCTCACAAATCCACCATATAAACTGCCTGCATAAAATAAATTCATACATCGATCAAATTTAGGATCTAAGCCTGCGGCATATAAGCCTTCCGCTGCTACTTCCATTTGGCGGTTATAGTCGGCATAAGTAAAAACTGAAAGTTTAGGCTCTCCTGAACTTCCACCGCTATAAAAATATAAATCTGCGTAAGCTGAGCCTACGATTTGGGATTGAAAATCAGCTTTTTCCATAATTTTATTTTTGGAAGCAAAAGCTGGTTTAGCAATTACTTCAAATGAACTCTTCTTTGACATCAATTTTAAATTCGCGGAGTCTGCATATGAAATTTTTTGACAATAGCGTTCAAGTGCAAAAACTCCATCGTGAGGTTCACCCAAATAAGAATCTGTCATTTCTCCAAGGGCACGAACCCTTTGCACTCCGGCCTGAAAAAAAGAACATGTGAGCTCTTCAATTTCATTTTTATGAGCAAATACACCGACAGTTTGGAGATATATTTTTAAAGGTCTAAGGTGTTTAATAATATCCAATTTTGGCATCGGTTTGACCCAAATTGTACGAAAAAGTGGAGAAGTAGAAAGACTGGCCGAGTTTTCAATATAAATTCTCCATTCATTTTTTTCTGAAATGACTAAAGCGCTCTGGCCATAAATGGAATTCAATCTTACTTGCTCTCTTGTTACAGTTAACTCAGCACTTTCTTGAGGACCAGGCAATACTCTTTTAATTGTTGGTGAAATATGATCAAGGGCCTTACCTAATTTTTTTGAAAAGTTTTGGAGATCAAGAAAAGTAGCGTCTTCAACAAAAACACATTGTGGGCTAGAACAAGCCAATTGTTCATTATTACAAATTTCAAAAGCCAATGCCTTAAACATTTGTTCGTTGTCTATACAAGATTTGCTGACATAACCAAAAGAAATTTTATGTCCCCATTCTACAATGCGAGCATGTCCAGGGGCTAATTCTCTTAGACTTTTAATACTTTCTTCATTTCCCCAGGCAGAAACGGCATCAGCTATTGAGAGAAAGTCTTTCAAAAAAATTTTATCACTAGAGGAAATTTTTCCGATTGTTATATAGTGTTTAAAGGTTTGAGTGGAATCAAGTCTGCAAAGTTCCTCATAAAAAATAACTGCAAAAGAGCTGTCTTTTCTCGCAAGTTTAAGAACATTGACGTTGCCACTTAATAGTCCTTCAATTACGCCTAACACTCCGAGTAACGGAGAATTATTAGGTGTGATATGAATTAGCACACCTAATGGAAACCAAGATTCAAAAATATCTTCTCTGAAATTAATTCGTTTTAATTCAAATGGAAATTCACTTCCTAATTCTCTTGCGAGTTTCACTCGAAGATTATCAATAGATAAAAAATCAAGAAGCCCCGACATTGAAAGTTCAATCTCTTCGTTGCTGATATCTCTTCGCGATAATAAATCATTAACTAAAGATTGATAAAATGCTCCCTTAGTCCTTAATTCATCTGCTGCTAATTCAACTAAATGAAAGAGAAGCGAAGTCGATAGTGGAGCTTGGTTCCAAAATTGAGTTTCTTCTTTATATTGGTAAAAATTTTGCTTAAACTCTTCATCAGACACTCTTTTTCCAAGCCATAGATTATTGAGTTGATTCATGATGATTTTCCTTTTAACAATTCACTTGCAGCTAACGCACAACTTTTATTCTTCGATAGCCCGGCCCTACCTAAAATTCTAAAATAGGGAGTAGGAAGTCCACAGCCACAATTTTTTCCTTCATGCAATGATGCCATATCGCCCATAATGACAGAGTGGGCCGGCATAGAAGTTATATAGGGAGAAACAAAATGTAAAAAGCCAGGCTCGTTAAAGCCTAAAGGTCTTAGGGTTTCAACATCTCGGATAAAAACTCTAGACCATACTGGAATATGAAATTCATGATTATTACATTCCACGTATGGAACACAATGTTCAACTGATCCAAAACCATCACGGAGTCTAGCATTTGGAATTCCTAACATTTCTTCGGCCAGGGAATAAAGCTCTTGTTTAGAGATGGCCTTATCTGCATTCCCTTTCCATCCTCCTCCTAGAAAAACTAATGAGTCTGGATGCATTTTTATTGGTGGAATTCCTAATTTTTTCATTCTTTGAAGTGCAAAGTATAAAAAGGCAGGAAACCCAAAAAGTCTTACAGGCAATCCCTCTTTTGCGAATTTTTGAAATGCTTCAATAGTTCCGAAACTATCAAACTCATGTCCACCATCGCCAGTAAGTTTTAGAGCATAGAAGACTTCATTAATTGGAGCATATTTGCAGAGAAAATTATCGGTGTAGGCCGTCCCCAGCTTTGAAGAACTTTCTGTTTCATAACTAAAAAGAATATAATTACATTTTTGATTAGGTGTGACCCATCCATATGTTTCAAAAATTGAATCGACCATTCCTTGTGCTGAACCAATCGTCCAGTCATCAAAAAATATTTGTGATTTTTGTCCCGTTGTTCCCGAAGACGTTAAGTGAAGTAAAATATCTTTTTGGGAGACGGATAATACTTCGTGGGCCTTAAAAAAATGGGCCCATAAATGAGGGATTTTTAAACAATCATCTAGGTTTTTTAAACTCTGAACTGAAAAATTTTGAGACTCAGAAAGTTTTTTATAGAAATCGCATTGATCTATATGCCAAGTGGTAATCTCTTTCATCGCCGCCACAAAGTAATCATTGCTTTTTGAAAAGTCTTCATAAGGAGAGATTTGTTCACAAACATGTTGAACATTTTTTAATTTTTCAATATTAGGTACTTTTAATTTACGGTCCATAAATCACCTCAATCGTATCTAAATTTCCTTTTTTCCAAGCATCTACATATTGATCAATAAACGGTTTAAAGGAAGCAATGACGGCCATGCCACGAAAGTTTAATGGCTCCATCGTCCTGCTCATAACTATATAATCTTCAAAATTATTATTCACTTCTCTCATGGCGGGATAGATCGCTGAAGGAAGAAATTGGCCATTTAAAAGTGTGTCTATTAAAGGCATATGTTTTACATTTACTAAAACTTCTAGATACGAAACTCCAATATCATCAAGTAACATATAGAGACTCGATAAACGTCCATTGAGTTCTGTAATCGGTCTGGTCGATTTGATTAAAGTGCAATATCCATCTCGCTTACTAAAATAAGCAAAAATTTCAATACGTCCTTTTTTATCAGCAATGATCATATTAGGTATATGAAAGGGGAAAAAGCGATCACTTGGATCTGGAAATCGTTCATAAAATTTTCGTAGCACATAATTTGGCGCTCTAATAATTTCAAATTCCCATTCTTCTTCACTAGCCTCAGTTCCTGGGACAAGTTCAAGACTTGGATTCGGTATTTTAATTTTGGGAACAAGGTCTTTTAAAATATTAAAAAGGGGAATAAGTTTAGTAGACACTCTTTTTTCAGGTATTCGTTTTTCCAAAATGCCTTCTCGGAATTTTGCAAACATTGTTAAGGATTCATATTGAGTTAAACGGTGAGCATTGGGAAAAATTCCAAGCGGAAGATAATTGTTTTTCACAAAAATCATTTGAGGACCAACTGTTAAAGTCCTAGTTGTTGCATACAGAGAATTAAGCCGTTGGTCTTTGACCAAAAAAAACTCGCTCACATATTCGACCAAACTATTTCCAATTTTGTGCCGCCGATATGTAGGGTGAACGACTAAACCAAGCATTTTACCAATTTTATTAAAAGCATCTATTTCAATTATGAGTACCCCACCAATGATTCTATTCATTACGTCACGGGCAACTAAACACATATGGGAATCTTTAGCTTCAATTGATCTCTTTAATAGCTCTGGATCATTTCCATATGAAATAGGATATTTTTTTCCATAAACGGCCCGGTATAAGTTGATAATTTCATCTACATCATCAACATCTGCTTCCTGAATTTTAATGTCTATTCCAACTTCCATATTTTTCCTTTTAAAAATGTAGGCATTACAAAAGCTATTATAACAATAAGAATACCAATAGATTTAGCAAACTGAGGAATCGACACATAAGGGAAAATCAACCCTGAAAATGTCAAAGACAGAGGAACACTCGCGGCACTGATGATATTCACTGCCGTCATTATGGCCGGAATTTCATCAATATGAAGTGCTGTTTGAAAATAAGTGAGAACTTGAATATTTAAAAAAGTGCTTATTGTGCCTATTAAAAAAAGAACAACCGCCCCTTCCCAAGTGAAACTTGAGTACGTAAAAAGAAGAAATAAAACTCCAAAGAAAAAAGAAACGATAGCAATCATCGATATTCTTTTCTCATCTCTAACTTGAAAACTTGAAAGTGATAAATAGAGTCCTGTTAAAAAAGCCCCGAGCCCCATTGATCCTTCTATTATGGCAAGACTTCGCGAGTCCCCTCCATAAATTTTTTGAACATACCAAGGAATCATGACAAGAATAGGTGTAAAGACTAAGTTTAAAAATAAAAAACTTCCCAACATTCTTGCTATCTCTGGATATTTTTTTAAAACTGAAACTGGGCTCATGGCAAGTGGGATTTCCTGCTGGCTCGTTTCACTTATTTCCTTTAAAGGAGTCAGTCCTAATTGTAAAAAGCCTGCCCAAAAAAAGCTAAGGGCATTTAGTAAAATAAGTATTTTCAAATCTACAATATTTAAAATAATAATTGCAAAAGTTGCACCCAAGATAGTTGAGATTGACATGCTTGAATCAATTAGGGCATTAAGTCCCACAATCTTGTCTTCATTTACGAGTTTAGGTGGCAATGATAAAATGGCCGGATTGAATAGACTTGATCCAAATCCAATTAGAAAACTTGAAAGAAATAAAGCTGTTAAAAAACTCTCTCCTCCCAAACGAAAAAAATGAAGCCCAAAAAATAAAACTAATAAAATAAACCCTCGGAAAAATTCGGCAGAAATCACCGTCTTCATTGGGCCTATGCGATTAATTATTGGAGTTGAATAAAAAGCCATTAACAAATGAGGAAAAAAACTTAATGCTAAAAACCATGGGACAATATTGATAGAATATTCTTTGGTTAAAAACCAAATGAGCCCAATCGACATCATTTTTTCACAGACGGCCGATACAAGTTGGGATAGGAAAATAATTTGTGAATTCTTATCTCTAAGAACATCTATATTGATAAAACTCATACTCTTATTTTAGATTGAGTTCATGAATAGCAAAAGGAGGAAGTTTTTTTTCTTTGGTTATTGGTCAAGTATGCCCAAGATTCTATCAGCAATATTTTTAGCCTCAAGAGGTTTAGTCATAAATGATTTTACCATTGCTTCAACTCTCGATTTATCCTCTAAGCTTCCTAACCCGACTAAAATTGCCTTAGATGAATATTCGGCCAGTTGAGCTAGGTTTAATGCGACAGTTTCGACGTCAAAAAGTATTAAATCAGGCGTTAAATCATCTAACAGATAGAAATTATTCTCGATTGTTTCAACTGTGTAGATCTCAGCACCTTTTGCTTTAAGTGCAAATTCCATCATAGAACGCAAAAAATCACTTTTTTCAATATAAAATACTTTTTTCAATTCAATCCCTTTTTGCGACTAGACTTAACATAGGACCATTTTCTTGTTAGTCTTATCGAATGTCAAACCAAGTACGCGTTATCGATAACCTTTCAGGTTCTACTCTTTTTCTGACTTCGTTGGAGAAAATAGCCGATGCCTATTCCTTTGCCACCATGATGGAAGAAGCTGGCTTAGATATTAAAATAGATGCTCCCGGCTTAACGGAAACTCTTATCCAATCCCTTGGTGCTAACGAAAGTGAAATTGCAAATTACAAAGTAAGCATGGATGATGAACTCCTTGACCATGAATTCGATTCCGGATGTGCCATGTGCCCTCCATCCAAAATAAGCAAATGATATCAGAAAATTGTGGGGCAACTTTTAATCTTGAACTTTATTTAAAAGCTCGTTCTAAAACTATTCAAATTGTTCAAGCAACTGCTCTAAAAATCCTGCCAGGAATGACAGAAGCTCAAGCCATAAAACTTTTAAATCAAAACCTAGAACTTGCAGGAGTTGAAAAATTTTGGCATCCAACTAAATTTCGGATTAATAGCAACACAACAAAAAGCTTCCGAGATATTTCAGATATTGAAGTTGTACTTAAAAATGAAGATCTCTTTTTTATAGATATTGGCCCAGTTTTTTTTGACCATGAAGGAGATTACGGTGAAACTTTTGTCATTGGAAATGATCCCAAATTACTACACCTTCAAGCAGCTACAAAAAAAATATTTTATGAAACTCAAGCCGAATGGAAAAAGCATAAACTCAATGGAATTCAGCTTTATGAATTCGCAGCCAATCAAGCACTTCTGCTAAATTTGAAATTAAATACCAATATGTACGGCCACCGACTTGGAGATTTTCCACACGCACTCCATTTCAAAGGAAAATTAGGTGCATTTGAACTTTGTCCCTCTCCCAATCTATGGGTCCTTGAAATTCATTTGATCGACGAAAGTATAAATCGCGGTGCTTTTTTTGAAGATATTTTAATTTAATTTTTTTGTCTACTATCTGTACAATTAGAATCCATTGACTTAAAAATTTATTTAATAAATAATTTTTTATGAAAAAAATATTTTGTATATTATTGATTGTAATGTCATTCAATGCCTACTCAATTTCGCCTCTATGGGTTGGCTTTGGAAGTACCACCAGAAATTTTTCGACTGCACAGAAGGATGAAGCTGGAAAGACGGTGAAGTTTAGTTTTAATCCAACCGTTTTTGTGGGCACCTCATTTCCTTTTTTATTCTCAGGAATATATCTTTCACCGGCCATCGGTTATGCAAAGTATTCAACTCAAGACAGTGCCAAGAGATCAGAAATTATTCTTCAATATCATATTAGCCAAGAAATCACTTCGTACTTCTTACTTCAATATGGTCTTTCAAATACTCTCACGAGAATAAGTGGCAAAGGCGGATCTGTCTCTTTAAATAATGGAACAGGAACTGCTACTTTCTATACTCCTGATACAGCCAAAACATCTTATATGGCCTCTCTTGACTTAGGTGGTGAATTTATTTTCACTCAATCTTTTGGCACTCGATTGCAATTTTCAGTTGATCGATTTTTAAATAGTCAAAGTAGACGTGTTTCGCATTTTGTAACTATTAATTATTATTTTTAATTGGAAAAAATCATGAAAAAATATTTTATCAGTACTTTAGCTTTATTATTATCTTTTAATGTTAACGCTTGGACTTTAGGAACTTCGAATGGTTTCAAGTTTAATAGCTCAAAAGTTAATTTTAAAATTGCTGGAAATGATTGTTCTCATGCTGGTTTAACCTCATCTGCTATCGAAACTCTCTCAAATGATAGCAACACTACTTATTGGGGTACAGCGCCTACAACTTCTCTTGAACTTAGCTCTGGTGGAGTTCAATCTAGTATTAATACGAGTGCAGATGACTTAACTGCGGCCGCTTTAAAGGGATCAGATAATACAATCGTTGTTGGTTGCAGTTCGAATGCAACTTTGTTTTCTAGTGCATCGACATTGGCCGTTGGAGGAATTGCCTGTAATAGTGGCATCTGTCAGGGAGCTGTTTTATTAAATGATACTGCATCAACATCTCTTGCGACTCTTTCAAGAGAAAAACTTATTGCAACGTTTGCCCATGAATTAGGTCACGCATTGGGACTAGGTCACTCTTCTGCTATTTCATCATTAATGTATTATTCTGCTAGTGGAAAAGTTTTCACTTCACTTTCTCAAGATGATATTGATGGCATAAGCTATCTTTATCCAAGTGAGAAAAAATTAGGTGGATTAGCTGGCGCGTGTGGAACAATTGATACCGGTTCAAATTCTAAAAATAATTTTATTGGTTCTCTTTTGGTTGGTTTTGCTCTTATCATTGCCATTGGTAAATTATTTAACAATAGAAAGCAAAATCAAAACACCTAATTAGAAAATTCAAAAATATAAATATCTCGGCGATTATTCTTTGGAGTAAGCTCGGCCGCTATTTCCTGTGTTGTAAAATTTTCTTTAAAACCACATTCATTCATCGAAGTGATAAATTTTTGAATATAGGCACGCCCCGGGTCAGACAAAAGAATTTTTCCACCAGGTTTTAAAAAAGCAATTAAGGCCTTCGCCACTTGCATCGGGTGCTGACTTTCATAAAGTATGTCCGATCCAATAACTAAGTCAAACAAACCTAAATCAGAACGCGTACGCTCAATTTCATTTCGCCAATTCATTGCTTTATAAGGAAAAACAATTTGGTTATTTTTTTGATTAAGTTCTAAAAATAAAGGAACATCAGCATGAAAATCTGTCGCAATAATATCTCCCCCCATTCTTGTGACTAAAAATGATGGAAGAGCAAGGCCGCAACCGATCTCAAGAACTTTTAATCCTAAGAGATCCAACTTTGCAAGATGCTGGCTCAACCCTATTCCTGCTTCCCACAAAACACCGAAGTAAGGACAATACTCTTCTGCTAGAGAATTATCTTGATCTTCCTCACCAAAAAATTCACAAAGAGTATCGATGCTTTCATCAAGATCACGAATGGTCGTCATCTCAAAATCGAGAACTGACATTTTTTTTAATTGATAATGAAATCCGTGGTTACTTATCATAACTTATTCAAAATCCTTCGATGATTTACTCAACGGAATCAGGTGAATCCCGAGATTGTACACTCTCGTTTTTTTTCCTTCCCCCAAGAATTCAGACATTCTTTTTCTAAATTTTTTAATTTCAGCTTTTGCTTCTTTAATTTTATCTTCATTAATCGCTACGGTAATGGAAGTAATATCGCGCTCTAATAGATCGTCGTGCTCTAACGAATAAATAGATTTCTCTAAAATCTGTTTTTGAAAATGCCTGATACCGGCCGAAGCTATATCAGTAGAGGTCGACATATGAGTCGAAGTTCTAAAAAGTTTTCCCTCTTCATTAAAATCTAAAATCTCAAGTCTTAATAAGCGCTCGACTGCGAGTTTTACTTCTAACTCTGTAATCCCCAACATCTTTGCCATCCACTTATGGTCTTCTTTAAAATTTTCAATATAAAGCAGCTGAGTGATACCGTAGTGGTACCATTCCTTCATTGCATTGAAGCAATCTATACTTAACTCTTTTTCTTTTTTTAGTTTTGCAGTTGGTGCTTCTTCCTTTCCAGTCAAAAGATAAAAAGAATAAAGTACTTCTCGCTCACTTGGCCCCAACATCAGAGCATCTGCAATTCTTACTGCTAAATTAAAAGTGAGCTTTCGTTTCCCAGAAAGTATCCTGGAGAGAACCGCTGGACTCACGTCCACCATTCGTGAAAATGCCCTCAATGAAAATTGCGGATTTTTTTTAATTTTTTCCGTCAATAAATTTTCAAGCCAAGACTGAGTTGTATTTTTTTCAAAAGTATTTTCAGTAGTATTTATTTCCATAAATTTATTATCGTTTGATTTTAAAAATAAGAAAGAACTTTGGTAACAATCTGTTACCGTTTGGAAACATCTGATAAAAAATGTCTGGATACGAGTTGATTAAAAGAGTTGGGTTACGATCTGTTGCCAATCAGAAACATCTGACTAGAAATATCTGGAAACAAAAAGGCCCTCAGTGCGAGGGCGCTAATAGTTATAATTTTTTGTTTAAAAGAAATTTATTGCGGAGACACGCAGTTTGCAAATCCACTTACACTAATTAGTGGATCAATATATCCATTATTAGCATTGACGTAAGCGTAGCCCATTTGTCCTGGGAATAAATTTACATTCTCGTAGCCGTAGAAGTAAGCACCTGAGCGAGTTAATCCTTGTATTTGAAGCTGGCAGCTTGCTACGTTGAAAGTTAAATTCGTCACCGTACATTCACCTTGGAATTGGTTAAATTGGCATTGAGCTTGGAGTTGAAACGCATTAGCGGCTCCAGAAAAAATAACAAAAAAAGATAATGCGGCCAGTAAGTTTTTCATGAATACCTCTCATTTGAATGAATAAATCTTCTACATTTTCATCGAAATGAAGTCAATTTGCGGTATTTCATTGGGCATAAAAAAAGGGCCTTCCATAGGAAGGCCCTTTAATAATTTAAGTTAGGTTATAACTTTTTATAATTATTTCAAGTCTTTGAATTTATCAGCAAGAGTCGCTGATTTAGCTCTCTCAGCAGATTTGTACTCTCCGCTTCCTGCAGCAGCTTTCATTGAAAGAGCGATTTTCTTGGCTTCTTTATCAACTGAAATAACCATAGCTTTAGGTTTATCACCCTTTTTGATTACGTCAGATGGTTTTTCAACTCTGTCTTCTGAAAGTTCAGAAATATGAATTAAACCTTCGATACCAGTTTCAAGTTCTACGAATGCTCCGAAGTCCGTTACACGAACAACTTCTGCTTCTACAACTGTTCCCACTGGGAATCTTGATTCAATTTTTTTCCATGGATCTTCTTCTAGTTGTTTAAGACCAAGAGAGAATTTTTGGTTTTCTTTATCAACGGCCATAACCATTGCTTCAACAGTTTGTCCTTCTTTGAATTCTTCAGTTAAGACAATATTTTTTCTTGTCCAAGAAACGTCTGAAACGTGGATAAGAGCGTCCATATCTTCACCAACTTCAACGAATACGCCGAAATCAACGATTGATTTAACTTTCCCTTTAACTTTATCGCCAACTTTGTATTTCGCTACTAGAGCGTCCCAAGGATTAGCTTGAAGTTGTTTTAAGCCAAGAGAAATTCTCTTGTTTTCAACATCTACGTCTAATACTTGAGCTTCGATTCTGTCGCCAGCATTGAAGTGTTTAGTTGGGTTTTTAATTTTGTTAGTCCATGACATTTCAGAAACGTGGATTAATCCTTCGATTCCGTCGTCAAGTTCAATGAACACACCGTAGTCTTTAACAGACACGATTTCACCAGCAACTTTAGTTCCTGGGATGTATTTAGTTTTAGCTTCTTCCCATGGATTAGCTTGAACTTGTTTTAGACCAAGAGAAACTCTCTCTTTATCTGTATCAAATTTAAGAATCTTAACTTCGATTTCGTCCCCGATGTTTAGGATATTGCTTGGATGTTTAACTCTTCCCCATGACATATCTGTAATGTGAAGAAGACCGTCGATACCACCAAGGTCAATGAATGCACCGTAGTCAGTAATGTTTTTAACGATCCCTTTAACAACCATTCCTTCTTCAATTTGAGAAAGAATTTCACCGCGCATTTTTCCTCTTTCTTCAGCAAGGATAGCACGACGAGAAAGAACGATGTTCCCACGTTTTTTGTTAAACTTGATAACTTTGAATTCCATTGTTTTACCAATGTATTTATCTAAATATCTCGTTGGACGGATGTCAATTTGCGATCCTGGTAGGAAAGCTTTAACTCCGATATCAACAGAGAGACCACCCTTAACTTTTGCGATAACTGTACCAGTTAATGGTTCTCCAGATTCGCAAGCAAGAGAGATTCTGTCCCATGCTTTAAGGATTTCTGCTTTGTCTTTCGACAAGATCAGGTTCCCCATGTTTGATTCTAATTTTTCCAAGTAAACTTCAATGAGGTCACCTGATTTAATTTTCAGTGATCCATCGTAGTTTTGGAATTCTTTTACAGAGACAAGTCCTTCTTGTTTGTAACCGATGTCTACAGTTACGTAGTCTTGACCGATGCTGATGATTGTTCCCATGAACACTTCACCTTCTTCAAAATTCTTAGACGCTGACGAGTGCAGTAATTCACTAAAATCCGTTGTAATCACTGTTTCAACGTCTTCACCAATGACGACGTCGTAACCCTTCATCCAATTTTGTTTTAGTTCTTGTTTTTGTACCATAAATACCTCGAGAAATTTTTTTACCAACCCTTTGACCGGTTGGCCCCAGCTTCTACTTTAAAAAAGAGTTACTAGATTTGAGGTTGGACTATACTTTAATTTAGCTATTTTGTCCAGGCTAAAAGCCTAAACTTTACGAAACAGACGGGCCCGCCGCTGAACTGTGCGAGTATAGAGATTTAAGAGCTGAACCTTGTAAGTTTTATAGGAATGTTCTTTTTCAATAAAGTATTTATAGAGCCTGGTTTTTTGTTTAAAAACGGCATTGCCAAGGATGACTTTTTCCCATTTATCACGGAGTTCACGAGCATCGTAGAGCTTATAAGTTTCTCCGACCCCCTCGTATTCTTCAATGATATCCTTTGTACAAAAGTTTCTAGCAAAGATTGCTGGGACTTCTTGCATGAGGGCCGAAATGGCAAAATCTTCAACTAACTCTTTAGGGCAGCTACTGATCCAAAGACTGAGGCAAGACACAACTCCGACAATATCCTGAGTCGTAACGAATAAAACATCTTCTTGGAGTTCTTGATCTTTTACTTGCTGCATAATTTCAGCTAAAATACCTATTTCTTGAAAAGCAACTGCCGAAATAAATACCAATTTGCTTTTTTTACCACCAGGTATCTTTTCATTGAGTACTTTTAGCGCCGATAAAAGTGGAGTTAATGTCGAGAGGTCTGAAACTTCAGGTGAAACATAGGTTCCAGCTAAGAAATAATCTTTGTACAACTCAAAATTAATGGCCAAAGTTTCGGGCTCACTAGGTGTTTCAAGCTTTAAGCCCATCCCGAAATATTCAATTTTTTTGAGTGGTAAACCTAAATTCCCTACAGCATCTTGTTTTAAATTTTTATTCACCATGATGAGTGAATCAATCCTTGATATTAAGGCCCGGTACCAAAAACGCTGCAGGGGTTTGTCGATAACATGGTCTTGAGTAATTACTAATGCCGTAAGATTTTCTGTTTTTAATTGAACACTCAGTGAAAATAATAAATTAAAATCATAGCAGTGGACAATATCGATATGGGCCAATTTATTAATTTGAGCTAGTGAGTAATGCTTGTGAAAAATAGTTAATCGGTTAAAAAAATGCTCTTTAAATGGAACAATTATGATTTCTAAATCGGCAGCAATTTTAGCTAAAAATGAATCTTCGTAAGTACATAAGTATATATTATATCCATGTTTTTTAGCTAACATCATATCGCGAAAAGCAAAACGCTCTTTAGTACTCCAGTCCCTTGTGGGGAGAAGATAAAGTATATTGCGCGCATATTTATTAACCAAGTTATTCCTTATTATTAAATTTTTTAGTTTTATTTAACTAAGACACCCGGCTTAAATTCAACGAGCTCTCCATTAATTGAGCCAATTTTAACTTTTGCCTGAAATTTAACCAAGTTTCTGTATTCGTCTGCAGAATACCAAAAATTAATATCCCCACTTTTTTGAAGGACTCCTGGGAAATGTGTTTCCGCTTTTAATCTAAAAGTTTTCATATCATTTCCATTTATTGAAACCGTTTCTTCACCCATCACTTCAATTTTTAAGAGCCAAGGTTTTCCCCTTGTTACAACAGGAAAATCATAGAGATCACCTTTGTGAAGCGGGAGTCCTCTTACAAACTGTAAAGCGGAAAAAGAATCTTGAGAAAACCGAGGTATATAATTCTCAATTTTTTCTTCTTTATTACTTCCTTCCTTCACTCGCTTATACCAATGGAAAGTTTTTAATTTTTTAAAATCAAAAAGCTCTAAATCATCTACATTTTGTTTCTTCTCTCTTTGGATTAAAGAATATTTCATTGGGAGAAAATCAGATTTTTCAATAAATGTTTCAATAGTATCATCGAGCCAATAAAAATAACTATAAGCCTCTTTTGATTTAAAGCGTGCGTAATAATGAAAGGCCATCTTGTCGTTAATTTTTACAATGTTTTTTGATGAGATTGTAATATAACCAGCAGTTACTCCTAAATAGGAAATTGCCATGATAGACTGTTCACCTTGAAAAAACATTGGCTTAAACTTTTCCCAAATACTCTTTGAAACATTGTCATAATCTTTTAAATCTTGTGGATAATCGGCCGGATAATTAAATCCTGCATGAGTATTTTGAATACTTTTTGCAGCTGCAGTTTCAGTACTTAACTTTGATGCCTCTATAGTTGCATTTTTTTTCTTTTTAGATTTTTTAGTACTTTTTTCTTGAGTTTTTTCTTCGGCAGCTTTAAGGGACTCAGGAGTAACGACTTGCTCTTGAAAATGTTGAGCTTGGTCACGGCTAAGTTCAAAACTATTCACAAGGTCTTTATGATCTGGTTTGTTTAATAAGCTATTTTTATCTTTTTCAAAACCACCACATGAAGTCAAAAGTGTTGAGATGAGAACGTATTGTAATATTGTTGAGTTCATCTTTATAAATCCATTTATTCAATGCTCATTTTTTTTAAATTTAATAAATATTATTAAAACATGAGTCTATTATATTTTTTGTTTCTTTTTCACCGGACAAGAAATGTATATCAACCTCTAAGAAAACGATGCTCTCATCATTGACTATTTTTTTTATTCTCACGATATCTTTTTCAGTAGTGACGATCAATGCATCTTCACTTTTAGCATAAGAAAGCAGAGAATTAATCTCATCTGGTTTAAAAAAATGGTGATCAGGAAAAGATTCTGTCACTAAAATTTCTGCTCCTAAATCTTCTAGTAATTTAAAAAAAGATTGTGGATTGGCTACACCTGCGACACAAATGACTTTTCGGTTTCTAATTTGGTCTAGAGTATAAGCTAAATCATATGAGCAATTATAAAATCCATTTGGTCTAAAACACACTTCTGCAAATTTTATTCCACTCGGCAAATGCGGAATTAATAATTCTTTAAGTGAAATAATCTTAGTGGGTTTTGCCAAGTCTGCTCGGCCAATGACTACCAAATCTGCATCCTTTAGTGCTTGAAATCCTTCGCGCATATAACCTAATGGTGCAACTTTGTACTGAGAAAGCGGCATAAGTGCATCAAATAAAACAATATTAAGTTTTCTTTTGATTTTTATATGTTGATGCCCATCTTCAAGCAACACAACATCAGGCTCAACTTTAGGAAAATAAAAACTTAAATTTTCACTTCGTTTTTTTCCGACGACAACAGTGGCATTTTCCAGTCTTCTTGCAAACAACAGGGCTTCGTCACCGTAGTCGCTTGCATCTGGATTTATTTTTTTACCTGAATATAAAAGTCCACTCGAGTTTTCTAAGCGGCCTTTATATCCACGCATTAAAATCATGACTTTTTTATTTTTTGTGTAGAGATATTCTGAAAGCCAGAGAGTAAATGGTGTTTTACCAGTACCACCAAACGTAAGGTTTCCTACTGAAATAATTGGTACTTGAAAAGAGCGTTGTTTAAACATCCCGTAGTCATAAAAAATGCGACGTAAGTAATAAATAAACGACCATATCCACGAAAGTGGAGTAAAAATAATTTTTTTAATTGTCGAAATTTTTTGTTTTTCCATAAGCGTAATTAATACTATTTGATATGAACAAAGGGATATCAACTCCCTCACCTCGGACCATTTTTTTGGTTTGTTTAAGCTGCTCTTTTACCTCAAGGTATTCATGTTTATTATAATACCAAAATTTAAAATGAGACACGATATTATAACTATTGACTTGATCTTGAAGTAGCTCTGGAAAAACCGCGCGATTTTGTACGATATTAGCAAGACTTATAAACCATTTGTATCTTACTATGGCTTCGAAAATAAATTGATTAAGTAGAGACGTTTTATAACAAACAACGGTAGGCACTTCAAAAAGTGCGCATGTCAACGTAACAGTACCACTGGCCGCAAGAGCAAAATCTGAAGACTTTAGAGCAGAGACTAATTCATCATCAGTATAAATTTTGTCAAAATATTTTTGATAAGGGACAAAAAGTTCTTCCCTGACACTCGAAGATTTAACAATGGAGATTTCTAAGTTTATTTCTTTTTTTAACAGTAATACGCTGGCGATAAATTCTGGTAAAAGCAAATTGACTTCAGAGTGCCTAGAGCCTGGGAGAAGAAGCAAGCGCATTGGCTTAGAATTATTAATATCAAAGTATTCTGATTTAAAATTAGATAAGTCTTTTTCATAAGTGGTGAAAAGTGGATGATCAATACTCACTACTTTCTTCACTCCACGCTCACCAAACCATTTTTTTTCAAAAGGAATAATTGTAAATAATGTACTTACATATTTGCTTAATTTTTTTACACGGTACTCTTTCCAGGCCCAAGCCTGTGGAGCTACATAATAAAGAACTTCTACTCCCCGCTCTTTTAATTTACCTGCTAATTTTAAGTTAAAAGATTGATAATCAATTAAAATAGCAACTTTGCAATTGCGCTTTTCAACTTCATTTAAAATTCGAGACATGGCCTTCATATAAAAAGGAATTTTGAATATTACTTCGCTATAGCCCCATGACGAAAAATCTTTGAGGTTATAAAGCAATTCAACACCTGCTGATTGCAAATCAATTCCACCAACACCAAAAAATTTCGTATCAGGAGAATGAAATTTTAATTCTTTAAAAAAACTCAAAGCGTGCTCTTCACCTGATTTTTCACCAGTTATGATTAAACAAGTCTTGCCAGGAGAATTCATTAAATTAAAACCTCATGTCCGCACTCAACACTTTCTATGACTTTATCAATAAGCTTTACGGCCAAAAGTCCATCTTCAAGCGAAACTATTGGTGACTTGTGCATAAGTATTGATTCATAAAAATGTTTATGCTCTAACATTAAATGATCACGTTTTTCATACTTATCTAGACTCACAAATTCAGGACCGGATTGTGACCCCAAAGCTTCTTGGATTTCATTTCTCATTAAATCAACAAGCAGAGTTCCCGATTTATTTGAAATTTCCAACTCTCTAACTTCTTTAGTTTGATTACGACCAACTGTTATAGTTGCAATATTTCCTGACTTAAATTTAAAATTTGAAGAAACATAATCATAACGATTCGTTCTCATTTTAAACCCAATCGACTCTACACTTATTGGCGTTTCTCCAAAAAGAAACACCAAAAGATCTAAATCATGAATCATTAGGTCTTGGACGACATCAACATCAGTTGCTCGACCTTTAAAAGGAGCTACTCTTTTTAATGTAATATGGGCCGGTGCTTGAAAAAATTGTTTATAATTTTCTTTTCTCTCCCAAGCTTGATGAAATCGTTCAGAGTGTCCTACTTGGAGTACAAGTTTTTTATCACTTAATAATTTTTTAAGAATTAAAGATTGAGCTGTCGTTTCTGTAAGCGGCTTTTCACAAAAAACGTGTTTATTATTCTTAAGTAAGTATTCAACAATTTCAAAATGAAATGAAGTCGGAGTGACGACAAAAGCCGCGTCTATATCATGAATGATTTTTGAAATGTCATCAATTACTTGAACATTTGGATGTGCAATTTTAGCCGCATCCATTCCTGCTGGAAATTTTTCTACTATATATTTTAATTCGGCCAGTTCAGGAAATGCTTCTGCTTTTTGAGCATGCCATTTACCAAGATGCCCATAGCCTATCACTGCAATTTTTAATTTAGTCACAAATATTCCTATGAATTAAAAGGAGCAATTCCAATTTCTGTTTTTTTAATTTGTTCCACCATTTCTAGGACCACTCTATTATCTTTAAATTCGGCCATAAATTCTGCATGGTCAACGAAAGCTCTAGGAGATAGTGCTGAAGACTCCATCGTACGGTAAAAATCGACGACTTCTGAAATTTCTTGTTTTGAGTACCCTTGACGTCTAAGGCCTATAATATTAATTCCTTTTAAGTAAACTCTATTTCCCATCGCTGTACAAAAGACTGGAATATCTCGGTCGATAGCAGTTGCACCACCAATATAAGCGCCTCTTCCAACTGTAACAAATTGAGAAATTTGTGTTCCCCCACCGATACCGACACGGTCGCCAATCTTTACGTGGCCAGCAAAATTGGTAGAGTTTGCAATTGTACAATTATTTCCAACGATAACATCATGGCCAACATGAACATAGGCCATTAAAAAGCAATTATTACCAATTTGTGTGAAAAGATTTTCTTTAGTAGTCCCTCGATGAATAGAAACATACTCGCGTAGAGTATTATTATTTCCAATAATTGTTTTTGTTGGTTCACCTTTATAAGAAGTATCTTGAGGAGGTGCTCCAATTGAGCAGCCTTGATAAAAAATATTTCCTTCGCCAATAGTAGTATGCCCTTCAATAACAACATGAGAATGTAAAATGCAGTTTGCACCAATCTCTACGTTTGGTCCTACAATACAAAAAGGACCAATCTTAACTGATTCATGAATTTTAGCCGAAGGATCTATAAGTGAACTTGCGTGTATCATAAACGACTCCTTGTTTATTAATTTTATTGCATTTTAAGAGAGGCCATAACAATAGCTTCGCTCATTAATTGGTCATTATGATAAAGCTTGCATTCACTATTAATAATAGGTCCTCTTACTTTTAATATTTTAATGACAATTTTTAAATCCATTTCAGGTAATACTGGTTTCCTAAAACGAGCTTCGTTAACTCCAAGTAGGGCCACATCCATTTTCATCGACATTGGATCTTTGTGAATTAAGAATACTAAAAAACTAGTTGTTTGGGCCATCATTTCAACTTGGACAACTCCTGGCAAGATTGGATAGTCTGGAAAATGACCTTTAAAAATTGCATGGTCTTTTTTAGTTCGATAGTGAGCAACCACTTCTGCGCCTTCAATTTCTTTTACATCGACAACTTCTCCAGCGGCAAGTGGGCGACCAGGAATCGTTACAGATTCAACCGAATCAATAAATAAAAATGGATCGCGGTGAGGAAGTATTTTCATAACTTGTTGAGTGTTTAGCATTCTCGGACTCCTGATAAAAACATGAAACTTATCTATTTTTTTTCTTGTAATGAAAGTTTACGGACATAAGCAACTCCTTTAAGCCACTCTTTGATATCTCGAGCAGGAAATCCTCCTACTGTTTCTCCATCTCCAACATTGCTGATGACTCCTGCATTTCCTGCAATTTGAGCTCCTCGACCAATGGTGACACCTGGGGCAACTGCTGATTTCCCCCCCATGACAGTAAAGTCACCGAGAGTGCAACTGCCGGCCAAACCACCTTGGCCACAAATAACAACTCCAATTCCCAATCGACAGTTATGTCCAATTTGAACAAGGTTATCTATTTTTGAACCAGCACCAATAATAGTTGGTGAAAAAGTTCCGCTATCAATACTGCAGTTTGCTCCAATTTCAACATTGTCGCCAATTAGAACACTGCCCATATGCCAAACTTTTATATGTTCACCATTTTTGAAATTATAGCCGAACCCATCAGATCCGATGGTTGTATTAGAGTGAATTCGGACATTTTTCCCAATTCTAACATTTCTATAAATCACAGAATTGGGAAATATTTCAGATCCGTTACCTATTTCTGCACCTGACATAATAACGACACCAGAATGAATTTTGGTGTCAGCACCAATATTGACTCCATCACCAATAAAAACACCTTGAGCAATAAATGATGTTGGGTCAATTGTAGTGGTTCCCATCTGTCGCCCATCAACAATATCATTACAGTTTTTAATTTTTTCATCATAAAAATATTTTGAAAGAGAACACATTGAAAGATTTACATCATCAACGATGGCGACAAATAATGCCGTCTCTAAAATTTTATTTTTATTTTCTTCATTTAAGAGTTCGTAGAATTTCTTTTCAAAAACCAATCCTGTACATATTGAGGTTGAATTTTTTTCAAGCCAATCGTTTAGAAAATTTTTATTTTTAATAAAAACAAAATGGTTAGACGAAAGTTGATGATTATCAGTGATTCCTAAAACGATAAGTTCTTCAGAACCTGAAATGGTTAGAAATGTAGAATCAATTTTTTTTAGATTTCCTAGCTTCATAGGAATATCCTCTTAAAAACTTAAGGACCCAAAAAGCATTAGCTCCTTGGGTCCTTAATATGTCGGTATTAATTTTAAGACTTAAGACTATTTAGGAAATTTTTTATTAAAAGACTTAATAACATCGTCTGTAAGATCTTTTTCTTCTTTAGCATAAAGAATTGGAGCTGTAGCTGCTTCGTAAACTAGATCAACGTCTGCATTTTTTGCAACATCATCTACGATTGCTTTTACTTTTTCTAGAATAGGAGTTTTAAGTTTTTGCTCCATATCTTGAATATCTTTTTGGTAAGTTGAAGTTTTTTGTTGAATAGCTACGATTTTTTCTTGAATCTCGCGTTCTTTTTTTGCTTTTTCTTTATCATTTAAAACTGATGCTTTCTTTTGGTAGTCATCTTGAAGTTTTCTAATTTTATCTTCTTCTTCTTTTAATTGTTTTTGTTTTTCATCAAATGCTTTCTTTAATTGATCGCGAACAGCTTGACCTTGATTAACTGTAACAAGAACTTTTTGAACATCAACTTTACCAACTGAGACTTTAGCGAAAGCTGAAGTCGTTAAGAGAAGTGAGCCAATAACAGCAATTAATAATTTCATTGAGCGTCTCCTTTATACTGAAATAACTTAAAATAATTGTCCTATATCAAAGTGAAATTGTGAACCTTGAGTTTTATATTCACCAGTTAATGGGTAACCAAACTCAAACCGGAGTGTTCCGATTGGAGAGAACCATCTAAATCCAAAACCATAATCTGTATAAACTCGTACATTTTCAAAAGATCCAACATGTCCTGCATCGAAAAAGACTACCCATTTCAATCCAGCTTCTCTAGAAAGTGGGTGTTGAAACTCAAAATTGGTAAAAGTTGAAAATGTTCCACCTGTATTAAATGTTAATAATTGTCCTGCACTATTTAAACCTTGGCGTTTAGGTCCTATCGCTTCGTATGCATAACCTCGAAGGTTTCTAGATCCACCTAATGTGAATTTCTCGGTTCGGGGAATTTTTTGTCCATTTACTTCATCTAATCGGCCTGCATAAAAACGCGACCTAAAAATTAAATCACCCCAAACAGGATAAAAGCCACGAGCTTCTGCTTCATTTTTTAACCATTTCTTATCGCCACCGATACCAGTATATTCAGTTGAATAACTAAGGAAGACACCCTTTCTTGCGTCGGAGCGGTCGTCTCTTCTGTCGTGGACAATAGACGTTTGAATTGAAGAAGCTAAACCATTTTCTAAAGCTATATCGATAGTCGGGTCATCAATTTTTTTAATCGTTGTATCTTCTAATTTATATGTCGTGTAAAGATTAGTGAATGTTAGTATTGGATAACCGACTCTCACGTTCATCCCTTTCTTTTTTTCACTAAAAGATGATGACGTATCATCGTTACTAATAAAGACACCGCCCCCCAAAGACCACTTTGAGTCTAAGAAATAGGGCTCAGTAAAATCTATACTGAAAGTATTAGAAGTTTTCGCTAAGTTCAAACTAAATGTTAAGTTTTGCCCTAATCCTCTAAAATTTGACTGTGAAATTGAAGCTTGAAAAAATCCGCCCGTTGCAGTTGAATACCCTGCTCCAAGTGAGATTTGTCCAGTATTTTTCTCTTTAACTGCAATTTCAACATCTAAAATATCTTCTTTTTCTTTAGGTGAAACTGTATTAAAGACAATTGAATCGGGTTCAAAAAATCCTAATCGTTGAACGTTTTCTTTAGACTGGCGAAGTGCTGTTCCGTTAAATTTCTGACCTTCTTTAATAAGTAGTTCACGTCTAATGACTTTGTCTCGAGATTTTGAATTTCCTTTAATTTTAAAACGTCCGAAATAGGCAATTTTCCCTTTTTCAAAAGAAAATTCTACATCTACTTTATTTTCACCTGGAACAACATTTAAGTTTCGAATGACGTTGGCAAATGCGTATCCTTCATCTTGGTACATTTCAGTTAAGAGTTGGATGTCTTTTCGAAGGGATTCTTCCGAGTACGTTTCTTGTTCTTTCAATGTCAGTTTTTCACGAATATCGCTTTCAGGAAAAAGCATTTCCCCTTGAAAAGTAATTTTATTAATTGAGAACTGAGGTCCTTCTGTTAATTTCATCGTAATGAAGACCCATTTTTTATCTTCAGAAACTGTTATTTCAGGAGTCCCGATATTGATTTGAAGGTAGCCTTTCATTCGGTAAAAATATTTCAATCTTTCAATATCATTTTGAAAATTTATTTCTTTAAAGTTCCCTGAGCCAGATAGGGCAGAAAAAAGACTGTCTTCTTGAGTTTGCAAAATACTTTTTATTTCTTCATCTTTAAAAGCTTTATTCCCTAGGAAACTAACTTTTTTAACTTTTACTTTATCAAATTCTTTAATTGAAAATTGAAGCTCGATATTTTCTTCATTTATTTTTTTTTCTTTATAATCGACAGAGGCTAAGAAATAGCCTTTTTCTTCGTAATGCTTAAGCAAAGCCAAGACATCATTTTTAACAGAGTTAGCGTCTAAGATTGAATAGACTTTAGTTTTGACTTGGCCTTTTAAATCGTCATCACTTAATCCATCATTTCCTTCAAATGAAATTTTGGTGACGATAGGCTTTTCTTTCATGCTAAAAACCAAAACATTTTTTCCAGCGATCACTTCGTGTTCTGCTGAAACTGCTTCGAAATATTTCATGAAATAAATTTTTTCAAGATCTTTTTTTAAGAGATAATTATCCAGAACCATATCAACTTTGGCGCCAATTTTTTCCAAGACTGCTTCTTTCTCAACTTTTTTTAATCCCTTTAATACGATTTGATCGATTTTAAAAAGATCAACTCTTGGACCTAGGTCTTCGCTCGCATAGAGATTTCCAATCAGATTAAAACTGATGGCCATCCAAAAGAATAAAGAGAGAAATCTCAGAGACATAGATCTTACACTCGATTAAAAAACTACGGTATTAAAAAGTAGCAAGAACATTTCAATGTGCAAAGAAATTTCTAGGTGGCGACCAGCTTTCCATCTTTCATTAAAATTTGATTGCTGAAGCTCTCTGCGACGATGGGATCATGGGTGACAACAACAAGCGTTGCTTTATTTTCAAAAGCAAGTTTTCGAAGCAATTGAATAACCTTATTAGAGTTCTCCGAATCAAGGTTTCCTGTTGGCTCATCGCAAAGTAAGAGTTTTGGCTTTAAAGAGAGTGCACGGATAATATTGACTCTTTGCTGTTCACCACCAGAGAGTTCAAAGGGAAATTTTTGTAAGCATTCACTTACTCCAAGTGTCGTAGCAAGTTTTACGACTCGTTCTTGAACAAGTTGTGTCTCCGCGTTACTTAACCCAGCAAGACGAGCAGGAAGTAATAAATTATTTAAACAATTCATTGAAGGCAACAAAAAATGGAATTGAAAGACAAACCCAACGTAGCGATTGCGATAAATCGCAAGGTCTTCATCTGAGAGGTCTGCAAGATTTTTTTGATTGACGATGACTTGGCCTTCACTTGGCCGATCCAGGCCGCCAAGAAGATACAAGAGCGTTGATTTACCAGATCCCGAAGCTCCTCGAATAAGATATTCTTCACCTTCGTTCATGGTAAAAGTCACTCCATTCAATGCTCGAGATTGTTTATAGAATTTTTTTACATTTTCTATTTTAATAATTGGACTACTCATGCAAATTCCTGCCTCAAGCCTGCGAGCAAGCTCTTTTGTTTTAATCTTTTTAATAAATAAAAAGTAATAATCAAGATCCAAACGAGAGTTAAACTAAAGACAAAAAGATAGTCCGTCCAAGATAAAAAGATTTCTATCCTTGGCATGTAATAGACCTCAGAAGGTAATTCAAAAACGGATAATTTTAAAAGAGAGAATTTAAATATTTGAACTAAGACAAGTGAAAATAGGCAAGAAAGTATCCAAATAAAAAAGACTAACTGTAACCATAAATCACTCATCGCTTTTTTTGAGAGCCCAAGCGCTTTAAACAAAAATAATTCTTTCGATTTTTTCTCATTAATAAAAATGATAAAGGCTAATATATTAAAAATAGAAATAACAACGACCATTTGTAAAATCAAACTAATCATCACTTTTTCAATTTTAACAGCTTCTAGCAGAGGAGCGAATTCGCGCCAATAAGGCTTAAAATAAAATTCCGCTTCAAACTTTTTCCTGAGTATTGGAATACTACTTTCAATTTTTTCAATATCGTCCTTGAACTTTGGGTCATTTGGAAGGTTGAGTGAAATCATGTTGACGTAACTCCCCAGCTCCAAAACTTTTTGAAGAGTAGAAAGATTTACGTAAACCATCCGGGAATCTTTTTGATAAACTCCGTGATTAATAATTCGACTTACGCGAAAACGCTCGAGTGAAGGCATTGATTTTAAACTTAAATTTCCCTTTGCAAATGCCAGTACAATTTCATCACCAAGATTGATTTTATTAATTTTGGCAATTTCAGAGCCAATGGCCACTTCATTTTCATGTAACTGAAGAGGTAAGTTCACAACATTAGCATATGAATCATCGACTCCCCTTACCAATACACCTCTTGAATCTTCATCAAAAATCAAAAAACTCTCAGTTTGAACCAGGGCCGCGTATTGTTGTATTTTTTGAGATTCAAATTTTTTAATCAAAGAAGGATTCATTTTAAAAAACCCTCCTCCTTCTGAATTCATAACCACTTCTCCAACTGATTTTTTTAAACCAATCTTCAAGGCCCGTTGAAATCCATCCATGATTCCAATTGTAGAGAGGATAACGGCAATAGAAAAAGCCATTCCCAGCAATACACCTGCCGCAAATTTGACAGTGGTCGCATTGTCTAAAAAAAGAGTCATGAAAAGTTTAAATCGCTGACTTCTCATTGATTAATGTTCTCCATGAGGAGTGCTCATTTCGACAAGCCAGCGCAGGTAGGCGTCGATAAAACTATCAAGATCTCCCTCAAGCACTTTTTCTGCTTGAGAAGATTCGAAATCGGTCCGATGATCTTTGACTAATTTATAAGGATGGAGAACATATGATCTAATTTGGGCACCAAACGCGATATCTTTTTTATTGGCTTCAACTTCCGCTATTTTTGCACGCCGTTTATCCATTTCTAATTCATATAATCTAGATCTTAAAACTTTCATCGCTTGCGCTTTATTTTGAAGTTGTGACCTTTCATTCTGGCAAATAACAACAAGATTAGTTGGTAAATGAGTCAAGCGCACTGCTGAGTCGGTAGTGTTAACGCCCTGGCCTCCAGATCCCCCTGCACGATAGACATCAATTCTCAAATCTTTATCAAGTATTTCAATTTCAATTGTATCGTCAATTTCAGCAGAAACAAAAATTGAAGCAAAAGATGTGTGGCGTCTCCCTGCAGAATCAAAAGGAGAGAGGCGAACTAGTCGATGAACGCCAGACTCAGATTTTAACAAACCGTAAGCATAATTTCCGCTTACTGTTATCGTCGCTGATTTTATACCTGCTGAATCACCTTCTTGAGTATCAAGAATTTGAACTTTAAACTTTTTTGATTCTGCCCATCTTATGACCATTCTCATAATCATATAGGCCCAATCACAAGATTCTGTACCACCCGCTCCAGCATTAACTGTAATAATGGCATTATTTGGATCTAGCTCTCCAGAAAGTAAAACTTTTTGTTCTGCCAATGAGAATTCTAATAAAAAGTTTTTATAAACTTCAAGAGCTTCAAGGGCAGATGTTTCATCTTTTTCAGAAGATGCAAAATCACATAAAATATCAAAATCATCAAACAAGACTTTTAGGTGTGTATAAGTATTTACGATTTCTTCGATTACTGATTTTTCTTTTTGAACTTTTGAAGCATTGGTCGAATCATCCCAAAATCCTTCCATCCCCTCTATTCGTTTTATTTCTTCAAGACGATTTTGCTTTTTTTCGATCTCAAAGCGACCTCCGAAGTAGGTCGAGTTTTTCAGCATAATTTTTTATGTCTAATTTTTTTTCATTAAGTTCAATTTTGATATTTTCATTCATTTCTTAATGCCTTATTTGATTGCTTTAATTTTTTTATAAATTTTTTTTACTAATTCAGATTCGTATCTTTCCATAATCATTTCTTCTTTTGAAGATATCTCATGATCAAAACCCAAAAGATGTAAAAAACCGTGGACAGCAAGATGAATAACTTCCTCTGAATAACTAATTCCAAATTCGCGCGCTTGAGCTTTAGCGATTTCCTTACATATAACCAAGTCGCCTAGTTCAAGTTGCGTGAGAATCTCTGGATCGGTTTTTTTATAGTCTGGGCGAAGATTCTCGAAAACGGGAAATGACAAGACATCAGTAGCCTTATCCATTTTCCGGTATTTTAAATTCATTGTTTGTATTTTTCTTTTTCCACAAAGAGTCAATGAAATTGAGACATTTTTGACACCTGTAAAATGTGGATTTTTAATTAAAAACAAACAAAAGCTCTTCTCTAAAATAGGAATCAAGTTGGAAATCTCAGTCGAGACTTTACTAGTATTCTTTTTTATTCCACTATCATAGAGAGCTATAGTTAATTTCATCCTTAAAAAGGTAGCACATGAAAAGTAATTTTGAAAAACTAAAAGATGTCATCAGTGAACTTCGTGACCCTGAAAATGGTTGCCCTTGGGACTTAAAACAGACCCATGAGTCATTGCTGAAATATTTACTTGAAGAATCCTATGAGTTTATTGAAGCCGTTGAGGAGAAAGATCCAAGTAAAATGGAAGAAGAGATCGGAGATGTTCTGATGCAAGTTCTACTTCACTCTCAGCTTGGGTCAGAAAAAAAGAGCTTCGATATTGAATCTGTTTCTGCAAAACTCACTGAAAAACTCATTCGGCGCCACCCGCATGTTTTTGAAAAAAATGAAAATGCCAAATTAAGTGCAGATCAAGTACTTATTAATTGGGATAAAATTAAACTTGAAGAAAAAGCACGTGTTGAAGGTCTCATCTCTCATCACCGCATTAGCTCTTCAGTTTTAAATGCCCCACCTCTAATGGCCGCCATTAAAATCGGTAAAAAAACAAATGATTTAAAATTTGATTGGTCCGACTATACCCAAGTTGTTTATAAAGTAGAAGAAGAATGGCAAGAATTAAAAGAAGAGCTTACTCCTCACCGTGAAATGAATCGAGAGGCAACTTTTGAAGAACTAGGTGACTTATTATTTTCTGTAGCTCAACTTGCGCGCCACTTGAGTATGGACCCTCATGATGCTCTAAGAGCGGCCAACAAAAAATTTTTGAGACGATTTCATTCAATGGAAGATCTAATGAAAAGCGCTGGCGTTTTACTTGAAGACATGAACCAAGATCAGATGGATGTTTATTGGAATCAAGCGAAAATAAATGAAAAAATTAAAAACTAAATGGATTACTAAAAATCCAGAAACAAGACTCTACCAACTATCAGTTCCTATTATTGGACTAACTGGAGGCATTGGTACTGGAAAAAGTACAGTTGCTCAAATCTTAAAAGAAAACGGTATCCCAATTATTGATGCCGACAAATTAGTAAAAAATATTTATGCATGCCCTGAAACCTTTCAGTTTATAGCAACTCACCACCCAAATGCTATTTGTGGTTCAAAAATTGATTTTCAAGAATTACGTAAAATGGCTTTTAATGATCCAGCTGTTAAAAAACAACTTGAGGATTTTATCTATTCATATTTGCCACTAGAATTCAAAAAAGCTTTTGACGTTTTTTTGAATCCTAGATTTGTCGTTTACGATGTTCCATTATTATTTGAAAAAACACTAAATCAGTTTGTTGATTTAACTGTTTGCGTTTATGCCCCGAGGTCGAAACAAGTAGAGCGAATTGTACATCGAGATAAGTCTGAGCCAGAATTAGCATCAAAAATTTTAGACAATCAAATGGATATTGAAATAAAGAAAACTCTTTCACAATTCGTTATTGAGAATACTGGCAGTTTAGAAGATTTAAAAATTGCCGTAGACGAATTCTTTAAAAAAATCACTTCATAAGTTTAGACAACTGCTGCTGTTGGGATTTCTGCTTGGGCAATCATTTTTAAATGTTCAGCTGTTAATCCTGTTAGTTTGCTCATTTCATCGATTCTTCTCATCTCGCTCTTTAGGTTAAGGATGAGTGCACGTAAAACCGTAACCATCTCATCATCTTTGGAATGGGCATTTTGAGAAATTTTCGCTACTGCATATTGGGCATTTTCTAAATTGTTTTTAACTCCATCAAGTCTGAAGCGAATTGTTTCTAAGTCAATTCTTTCACGTGACTCCAAGAGCATATCTAACTTAGTAACAGTAATATCCATTTGTGTAACGACATTATTAAAACTACTGATAACTTTTTCAAAACCTTTTAATTCAAGTTTTATTTTGCCTAGGAACTGATCTACCCTTAATGATTCACCTTCATGATTTTGAAAGACAAGTAACTGGTCTAAGACTTGAGTTAATCGAGATTTAAATTCTTCAACATTATTCTTCAAATCTTTAAACTCTAATTTATGAACAGTTATAGTTTTTATACTCTTAATATAATTATCAACTGTTTTCTCTGCATTTTCTGCAATCGCTAAAATTTTATTTTGATCTTTATGAAGATCTCTTGAGGATGTTAATACGTTTTTAACTTGCTCCTCTAATTGATCTCTCGATTCTAAAACAGAGGCTACTGATGATTTAAAGACATTGTATTTTTCAACAGAAGCTCGCTGTGTTTCAAATGAAGAAATTAAAGATTTTCTCACATCGCTAACTATATTTTTCTGACCTTGTAATTCAGATTCAAGTTTTTCTATTTCACCAGATAATTCATCCTGTCTAGCTTCTACTTTTTCAACAAACTGGATAAATTTAGAATAAAGTTCAGGTGAACCAGCTTGATCGGATTCTATTCTCAAATTTTGTTTTAATTCTGAAGTCATTTCTTCATTTAAATGTGCATCAATGGCTTGAATTATAGGTGAAAGTAATGCCGACTTTTGACTTTCTAATCGAACTTCAGTCCCAGAAGTTGGATAAAAAATAATCATAATCCTTTTTTGTGTAAGGTATTCAACTGGTGAAACATGCATTTCATATGGAATCGCTTTGGCCATGGTTGCATTTTGTACTTGGATTTTATAAATTCCCGGTGTGCTCATTCTAAGTGCACTTAGAATTGAACTATTGTCTTCAAGATTTGTAAATCGCTGTAAGAAATCCCACGTGAGTGAATCATCTCCATCTTGATTGAAATTCTGTAATTGCCATTGGTCGTAAAAATGACTATTTCCCCAAACCAAATTTAAATTTGAATCAAGTAGAATTGAAGCAAAGGGCATTGCTTCTTGAAAAATTGAACCGAAACTCATTCTCTTGTGAATATAATCTCGATATTTATCTAATTCATTTCTAAATTCAATAGAAAACAACTCTCTCCCTTTCATTTCTAAAGGCAGCAGACTGTCTTTAATTGTATCAAGAATTGTTCGTTCCACTTTTTTGGAACCACGCCAAGTTGTATAACTATAAAGACCAAGACCTATGACTAATGAAGTAATTAAGCTTGAAAAAATAATAATTAATGAATAATAAATTGTTTGAGAACTTTTTTCGAACTGAATTTTTTTCAATGCAATTTCAGGTTCAACAAATTTAAACCAAGCCTGATAGTCTGTGGCAAAATCTTTATAAGATCGATTAAATTTTTTATGACTATCTACATAAGTTTCTAACAGAGCTGTTTCCGATACTATTGGGTGAAGTCGATTAATGATTGCCGACTTTATTTCAGGAGGAAGCCCTGAGGACTCAGTAAAATTAGTCATAGCTTCAATATCATTATTAATAGATAAAGTTAGATTTTGAGTTTTTTCAAAATTATACAAGCCCCCTTGAATCAATCGTCCAGGTGATGCTTTTATTCGCAAGTTGACGGCCATTTTAGTTAATGTTGGCCATTTTTTTTCAGTTACAAAGCTTTCAAATGTTGAAACTTTTGTCGAGATATTGTTCAGGATAGTAGATAATTCAGGTGCTGATTGAAACTCTGTTAGTGCATATTTTACTTTTTTCGTATTTTCGTCAAAAGTATTTTTATCACCTGGTTTGATTGATTTTAAATCGCGAATATCTTGTTCTAATCTTTTAAAAAGTTTATTGGCATCTTTTACTCGATCTCCATCAACAAATTTTTTAATTTCATCAATATCTCCACGCTCTTTTACTGCATGAACCTTGCTAGTTCCGTCATAAAGATTGCTGACATAATCAATATTGAGTAGACCAGCATCCCAATAAAATTTTGCCCCGTAAGTAAATAACCCTGTCAAAGACAAAAGTACAACGACGTAATAAAAATGCATAACTCGTCCTAGAGTAAATCGCATATATACACCTCAGAGAAAAAAAAATTAGGTATTAAAGAGAGAGAAGAAATCGATGGTTCGATAATATGTTGAAACATTCTGTTCCCCCGTTTTTTCATCATCATGATGACTTGAAAGGCTACGTGAAAAAGATTCAGTAGAAAGATTACCTTTCATTGGTAGTATGATTGAAATAGGATGAAATAAAAAGGAAAAGTGCAAAATTTCTTTGTTAACCGATTCCAGACGGCTTAACTCTGGTACTCCATGATAATGTTTTAATGTGAGATCTGAGTTCAACTCTATAACTTGATGTTCTCCGATTTTTTTCACATTTTCTAATTGTGTCCGGTAATGACCAAAAATATTTGAGAAACCGACTATATAATTAGTATTTGGTGTAGCTTTAAAGCAGCATTTGTAAACGAGAGAATCATCGTGAGATATATCAATTCTTAAATCCAATTTAAATAGTCCAGTTCTCGCCGTTTTTTCTAAATTAAAAGTCAAAAGTACTTTTTGTTTAATTAATTTGCGTGTCACCACATAGATAAATTTTCGATTCAACTCTAGGGTTCCATCTTCAAGAATCAATCCAGAAATAACGAGCTTGTTCTCATCTAATCTTGTTTCAATATTGCTATGGAAATTAAATAGTGAGACTACTGAAAGGACTTCCGGTATGATTTCAAGAATCAGATTCCACTTTTTTAGATCAATTTTTTCACTTGATTTATAATATTCAAATTTTTTAAATTTTGATTTATTGCTAAAAAAATCATTAAAAATGGAATCAAACTTTTCATCTAAAACCTTGGCGACTAAATTATAACGAAAAACTTCACCAAGACTAACTTCATCAGCTTTTCTTTTCATTTCAGTTAAATAAAAATAAGCTCGTCCTATTAGCGGAGACATTGAAAATTCAGAGAGTAACTGAATATCTTCCAGTGTCATAAGGCTTAAGTCAAAATCTGATTGATAGTTTCTTGCATTCATTTAGCTTGCAAGATCCTCAACAGAATCAAATAATGTTCTTAATTTAGCTTTTAGCTTTAAGATGGCCTGAGTATGTAGTTGTGAAACTCGTGACTCTGTTACATCTAAAACTTGCCCTATTTCTTTTAAGTTTAAGTCTTCATAGTAATACAAAGAAAGTACTAATCTTTGCTTTTCTGGCAATGCCATAATTCCATCTTTAATTTTTTCACGAGAATCTTTTTGGCTTACAGTCGTGTATGGATTTAAAGCTCGATGATCTTCCATCACTTCTGAAATTAATTTTTTATCGCCTTTATTGAAACTCGCAGAATCATCGATATTGAGAAGTGAGATTGATTTAGCTTTATTTAATAAATCATGAAACTCTTCTTGATTCATTCCAAGCTCAGCACACATTTCTTCGTCTGTGGCAGGCCGACCTAAGTTAGCTTCTAATTTTGAATAAGCTCTTTCAACAGTTTTGGCTTTTTCACGGATTGAACGAGGAACCCAATCTTGTGCACGAAGTTCATCTAAAATAGCTCCGCGAATTCTAAATTCAGCATAAGTTTTAAATTTGTTGTCGCGACTTGGATCAAATTTTTCAATTGCATCCATTAGACCAATAACACCACAAGAAATGAGATCATCTAATTCAATATTAGATGGAAGTCTTGAAGCAATCTTTTGAGCTATGTATTTCACCAATGGTGCATATTCAATAATGATTTCATCTTTAACTTTAGGACCTACTGTTGAACGGTAGTCTTTTAAATTCTTTAATCTCTTAGATAGAGTCGACATATGGGTCCTCCCTTAAACTGTAAAACGAACATCATGTTCGAGGCGAGTTGTGAATTTTGGTACAAATTTAGACTTCGTACTCAAAGCTGCGCCCTCTATCTCTTCGGTAAATTTCTTTACGATTTTCACAAAATTTTTATGCAGGGAAGAATTTTCCTGATTGAGCAAAATCGAATCAAATTGATCAACTGGCACTTCTTCATTTTTTATCCCACCAAGTATATGTAAACGACATTTTAAAAATGTCTCGACTGTTTCACTCAAGGTTTTCACCATTCTTTGGTATTGGGGCTCTGAAGAAATTTTATTAATAAGTAAGTGATTATCATTAACACCAAATTCTTTATTTAAAATTTTGATTAATGAATATGAATCAGTGACAGAGGACTTGTCTGGAGTTACTACGACAAAACGATAATCACTATAGGCATTCAGTGTTAAAGTTTCTTTTGTTATACCAGCAGGACAATCGAGAATAATATAGTCATATTCTCGTTCGTGATTCACTAAAATATCGATAATAATTCTATCAACTTCTAGGTTTTTATTGAAAAGATCGATACTGCCATTACAACCTGATAATAGGTGCAGATTGCCATCTTTATGCAAACAATCTTCAAACTCTCGTTGAGCTGAAATAAGTTCATAAAAATAATTATTAATTGGAAGACCTAACTTTACGACTGTGTTTGAGAGGTTGGTATCACAATCGATAAGCAATACTTTATAGCCTGTATTGGCTAAAATCTTGGCCATTTTAACGGCAACAGATGTTTTACCTACTCCACCCTTTCCTGCTGTTACTGAAATGGTTTTAGCTTTGAGATTTGTTTTTTTAGACTGATACTTATTCTGAGAAACGAGCCAATCACTTGGATTGGGCTTTTTTAAACTAAGCATGGACTTCCTGTCTCCTCTTAGACTTGCAACTCTTTAAATAAGTTCCATCATGGTACTTATTTTTTCAATGTCTTTTAATTTACGAAAACTTAAAAATCCCGGCCATTATTCTTTCTGCAGTCGCCACTTCTAGGTCATCTGGTACGACTTCACCTGTGCCAAAAAACTTGTAAGGTAGATCTTTAATATCTTGAGTAATATTAAATAGAGATCCAAAGTTCAAGCATGCATCTAAATGAGAGACAACAACACCATCAGAAAGTCTTCGGTAAGTTCCAAGGACTTTTCTATTATATAATTCAGAATGAATTGCCGAAAGAGTGATCAATACTTCCACTTTGGAAAATGCACGTCTTAAACCATCAATAAATTTTTTCGTGTCATTACTTTCTGTCTCATTGCATTTGTAATCAATAAATACACATTTACCACTTTCAATAGCTTTACGACACTCAGAAACAATCTCAGCAATACTGGCAACTTTTAAAACATTTAACCCAAAGATTTTTTCAGCAAAATTTGATTTTGTTTCATTGACTGAAACAATATTTCTAATAATGACTGAGTCTTGTTTCATTGTTCCAATTTTCTGAACAAGTGAGCTCTGGCCGCACGAAGATTCTGATAGGAAAACTGTTATCACAGGGCTTTTTTGAATTTCTTTACCATTTATAGATGTTGAGAATAGTGGCATTGACGTACTCACGGCAGTCATCATTTCTCGCAAAGCAAATTCAAAAACGACATCTGAATTTTCAACATCAGTTTCGGTTAGTTCAAACAATCCTTTTTTTATTAATTGTTGAATATAAGCTTCATTGATATCCAAGCTTCTAAGAGTTGTACGCAATTGATATATTCCGATAGGCTCTTTTTTATGAATGCGTTCAAAACTTCTTGTGAGTTCAAATAATTTCTTTTCTAATTCATCAATTTTATGTTTTTGTTTTTCGTACATTTCTTCACCAATTAATCTAGAACCTGAAGAATTAACATTTTGCTGTTGCACTGGAGCTGCTTGTAGCTCTCTTTTTGTTTGTGCCATAGGAACTTCGCGTTTAGGAGCTTGGCTAAGTGGTCTGCTCGCTTCAACTTCATCATCAAAATTAAATGAATTTGCATTGTTGCGATTTTGCCTATTATCTTTTTCGCCAAGGCTTAAAAAATCATCTAAACCAGCACTAATTCCTGATTTAATTTGCGAAGCTATTCCTTTTGTTTGGGCCACTGTTCGATTGAGTCCCATACTTCCATAACCTGCTCCGCTTCTTGGCGATTCTGATGATGAACGTCTATTTTCTCTTGATTGGTCATGTTGATCTATCATATTTGCAATATACCCAGAGCTAGAGTTATAAAATTCTTCTTTTTGATCTTCGTTTAAAACGGTATCGACTTGTGCTTTACGTCCATAATTCTTTTCAGAAATGGCCGCAGTAATTTCGATTTTCTTTTTTTTGAATGCGCCCTTTAATCCTTTATTAGTTATTGTTTTTAAAATAACCGCATCTGGACCAAGTTCACGCTTGATGTCTTTTAGTGCTTCTTCAATAGTGTCAGCTTCAAATTTTCGGACAAACATTTTTTACAACCTCACCGTTCCTAGTGATCTGATATTAGCATCTGGGCTCAATTCATTGTGGCTTACTACCACAAGGTTGGGGATAAATTTTTCAGTCAAGCGCTTAAAGTGCGAGCGAATAACTGGAGAGCAAAGAACAACCATTTTTTCACCCATATTAGTTGCCTCTTCAATTTTTTCATTGAGAGAAGCTAGGATGATCTGAGTAACCTTTGGATCAAGTGAAAGCTGCTGCCCTTGTTCTGTCTGGATAATATTTTGAGCAATTGACTCTTCAATATTACGGTCAAGAGTAAACAATGGAATGTCTCCACTATCACTTTTAATCTTCTCAGTAATCGTTCTAAAAAGTGCTTGACGAGCGAACTCTGTAAGCGCTTCTGTATCTTTAATTGTAGGGCCATACTCAGATAATGTCTCTAAAATTGTGCGTAGATCTCGTACTGAAACACCTTCTCTTAGTAAATTTTTCATGACCTTTAAAACGATTCCCAGATTTAATATGTCGGGAATTAAATCATTAACCAATTTGGGATTTGTTTCTTTAAAGTTATCCACAACTCGAACAAGTTCTTGGCGCCCAAAAAGTTCATGAAGGTTTGATTTAAGTAATTCCGTTAAATGGGTAGCAACGATTGTCGAGCAATCTACTACGGTATATCCATTATATTGAGCATCTTCTTTTTGGTCTTCAGAAATCCAAACTGCTCGCAATCCAAATACTGGTTCTGTAGTTTCAACACCGTCCATTTTTTCAATTACAGTTCCTGGATCCATTGCTAAAAAATAATCTGACATTAATTCACCTTTAGCGATTTGAATCCCTTTAATTTTTACAGAGTATCCACCAGGCTTTAATTCGAGATTATCTTTAATTTTAACCGAAGGAATAATAACCCCCCAATCAAGAGCAAATATTTTTCTCATATGAGTAATACGCTCTAGCAGATCACCATTTTGTTCGGTATCAACTAAATGAACAAGTCCATAGCCAACTTCAAGTTCAACAAGCTCCATATTGAGTAATTCTTCCAAATTTTGAGGATTTGATTTTTTTGTAACTTCAACTGATTTTTGTTTTTCTGCGATTTCTTCTTTTGTGTTTGCACTTTCAATTTTAAAGGCAACGAACCCAAGCATCCCCCCCATCAGAAAAAATGGGAGTTTTGGCAATCCAGGAATTAAGCCAAAAATGACAAGAACAGCACCTGCTATATAAATGGCCTTTGGGTGAATTTTAAATTGTTTAGATACTTGGGTTCCAATATTGTCATCATTAGTATTTCTCGTGACAAGAATACCAGCTGCAGTAGAAATAATAAGTGCAGGAATTTGGGTAACTAAACCATCGCCAACTGTTAAAAGTGTAAATGTTTCAGCAGCTTTTCCAATGTCCATTCCATTTTGGGCCACACCTATAATAATACCGCCGATGATATTAATCGCCGTAATAAGAATACCGGCGATAGCATCTCCTCTTACGAATTTGGAAGCACCATCCATTGACCCGTAAAAATCAGCTTCCTCTGCAACTTCTTTACGTCGTCTTTTTGCTTCGACATCATTGATGAGGCCAGCATTTAAATCAGCATCAATCGCCATTTGCTTCCCAGGCATTGCATCTAAAGTAAATCTTGCTGCAACTTCAGCAACTCGCCCCGCACCTTTAGTTACAACCATAAAGTTAATGATGACTAAAATAATAAAGATAACAATTCCAACGACAAAATTTCCTTCTACAACGAATTCACCAAATGATTTTATGATACTTCCTGCAGCTTGAGTTCCATCGGCCGGACCATGTATTAATATATTTCGAGTAGAAGCAACGTTTAAGGCCAGACGAAAAAGTGTTGAGATCAAAAGTACTGAAGGAAATGTAGAGAAATCAAGTGGGCGCTTCGTATAGAGGGCCACTAACATGATCATTACTGAAAATGCCAAAGATAGTGCCAACAATAAATCTAGGATAAATGGATGAATTGGGACAATCATGACCACTAAAATCATCAGTATCCCTACAGCGGCCAGTACATCTGGTCCCTGTGTAAAGATTTTCATTTTTTTCAACATATCATTCATATTTTACCATCTCTTTTTATCTTCAAACTAAGCCAGTGCTTTCTTTTTCTTTTTAAGTTTGTAAACGAATGCTAACACTTCTGCGACGGCCTTATATAAATTCCGAGGTACAGGAGAGCCTACCTTTACTGTTTTATAAAGTGTTCTGGCCAACATCACATTTTCGACAATTGGAATATTGTGAAGTTTAGCAATCTCTCTAATTTGCATCGCCATATGATCCTGGCCTTTACCAATAATCATAGGTGAGACCATTTTTTCTTGGTCATATTTTAATACGATACTAATATGAGTTGGATTCGTAATAATAACGTCAGCAGTTTGAACGTCTTTAATCATTCTTTTCTTCGACATCTCTCTCTGCATTTGACGAATTCGTTGCTTAATTTCTGGATTCCCGTCTTGCTCTTTACTTTCTTGTTTTATTTGTTGTTTCGTTTGTCTAAGTTTCTTTTGGTATGTAAATTTCTGGTAAGCAAAATCCAACATGGCAATTACTCCTAATGCCATTAAGATTGCAAATGATAATTTAATTAATAATTCTTTTCCGTAGAGAAAAGATTGAAAAAATTCAAGATGCATAAATCCGTTATACCTAGAAATATCATCTTTCAGATACATATAAACGACTGATAAAATCAATGCAAATTTAAAGACACCTTTAACAGCTTCGAAGATAGATTGCATTGAAAAAAGTTTTTTAATTCCGTTCAACGGATTAATTCTATCAAAATTGAGTTCTAAAATATCAGGTGAATAAAGTAATCCTATTTGAGCTATCTGAGCAATGATCCCTGTGCAAAGAGCAGTAAACATAACAGGAGCGCCACATTTAAGACCAACTATAAAAGTTCTTGTCGCTATTGTTTTGAGAATTTTATCAGTAAAAGCAATATTTACATCAAGTGTATAGAGCCATTCAATATAATTGGCCATTTCTTCATAAACGTAAACTAATGACATAGAAAGTGTAAGCAAACAAGCTGCTAAAACTAATACAGACGTGAGCTCTTTAGAAGAGGCAACATCCCCTTTTTTCCTAAACTCATCAATCCTATGTTGGGACGGTTCTTCGGTTTTATCCCCGTCGTCCTGTTCGTCGGCCATCCTAGCCTTCTCCTAAAATTATGTCACATCCTATGACATGAACTGAAACCACTGTCCTAATTTCTCTGTATATATTTTAAAGCACGTTTGAAAAAATTCATCTGAGCCCGCTACAAAAACTAAAAGACCAAGACCTATATTAATAGCAAAACTTACTGCGATAACATTCATTTGAGGAACTGCTCTTGAAACTATACCCATAACTGAATTGATGACCACGTTGATAAAAATCATCGGAGTGGACAGCATTAATGCCGAAATAAAAAAAGCTTTAAACATCGTGATAAAAAATTCACTTGAGTGGGCCATTTTTCCAAGATTGTAAATATGAACAGTTGAGAAAGAATGGACAACACCTTTAAACATTGGAATAAGTGCCCCAGAAGTTAGCACCATCATCAGGACAGTCCATTCTATTAATCTTTCAAATGGACCAACTTGTCCACCTGCACTTGGATCAAAATAATGAAGAGCATTGAATCCAATTTGTTGCGTGATAATTGCACCTACGGAAACAAAAATGCTCATAATAGATTTAACAAAAAAGCCAATTGCTAATCCAATAATGGTTTCAAATATTGTTAAATACCAAAAGCTATCGACTCCAACGTATTTTATGTCCAACATAATTTGGTCTTGAACTAATGGAAAAAAAGCAAAGGTAATCATCAGTGTTGCTAAAACTTTTACCATCACAGGAATGGCGACGTTATCAAATAATGGCAATTGAAAAAGAACTGCTAGCCACCTTGAAAAAGCCAACCAAAAGGAAACAATAACGGTCATGTCGGTAATTTGTATATTTAACATTTTACGCTAGTCCTATCTTTCCATTACGATTTTAGGAATACTTAAAAATAATTCTTTAGTAAATGTAGTCATGGTATCTGACATCCAAGGTGCAAAAAAAACTAGTGCTGCAACAATTACTAAAATCTTTGGTATAAAACTTAAAGTTTGTTCATTGATTTGAGTGACTGCCTGAAATAGTGAAACTAAAATCCCCATAATCAACGCACCAATAAGCATTGGAGCCGAGACCATAAGTGCGACTTTAATCGCCTGATGAGTTATGTCTGCATAAGAATCAAATTGCATAAGCCAAACCTGGTTAAAAAAGCCTTAAGGATTAAACGATCGCAATATCGAGCCAGTTACTAATTGCCACCCATCGACTAATACAAAAAGTAAAAGTTTAAATGGAAGTGAGACAACAACAGGTGGTAACATCATCATCCCCATTGCCATCAGAACTGATGCCACGACCATATCTAAAATCAAGAAAGGAATATAGAGTAAAAAACCAATTTGAAATGATGTTTTTAACTCCGAAATAATAAATGCAGGAATTAAATAATGAATGGGAACATCGTCAATTGTTTGTGGAGCAGTCTTCCCTGTTACATCGTAAAATAATCCTATATCTGCTTTGCGAACTTGCTTTTGCATAAAAGAGCGAAGGGCAAGTGTAATTTCATCTATAGCAACCGTTGTTGCAATTGTCTTTTGCATATAAGGTTGTATCGCTTTATTGTAAATCCGCTCTCCTGTCGGTTGCATGACAAATAAAGATAAAAATAGAGAAAACCCAACTAAGACTTGGTTTGGTGGCATATTTTGAGTACCAATAGCTTGTCTCATAAAAGAAAGTACTATCAAGATTCTAGTAAAGCTTGTACACAAAATGAGAATTGAGGGAGCAAGTGTAATAATTGTAAAAAGTAATAAAACTTCAATTGAATCTACTAAGTTCACACCTTGTCCAAAATTTATCGCCATCCCAGGAAGAGACAATCCATTTGGATTAGCGGCTTGTGGGAATGCCAAAGCAGGTAACATCATAAGTGCTAAAACGGATAGTAACTTAGTTAATTTGAGAAGGTTCAGTGACTTTAATGCAGACATAGTTACCATTCCCTTTATTGAATTTGTTTCATGTGTTTGAGTTTCGTTTTAATTTGATCTGAAAATCTCACTTGATCTTTTACAGGAGTTTTCTCTATTGCCTTTAGAGCATTTGTTTCAGTCTTATCAACACCGACTCCTTCATTATCATTGAGCATGTCATCTAAAGAATAATCTTGAGCAACTGAATCCTCTTTAAGTTTAAAATCTTTTTCATTTCTAGCTGCTTTATATAAATTTGTATCAAAATTAGAGCCTGTTAATTCTTCTTCACCAGACTTAATTAATCCGGACACATCATTTATTTCAGAAATTAATTGCATGCCTGACTCAGAGTTTGAAATGAGAAAAACTTGTTTATGTGCTTTAACCATCATTAGCGTCCGTTTTGGTGCCACATGAGTTGTGCTTAAAACTTCGACTAATTTTGTACTATGAAGAAAACCTAATTTACCTTTTTTGATGACTCCTTTTTTAAATAAAGTCAGGACACCATAGAATCCCAAAATCATTAAACTTAGAAATGCAACGAATTTGCCGATATATGAAGTGAGGGAGAACCCTGATTTTGTTGGTTCTTCCTTATTAAAAATTGTCTTTACTGGCTCTTTTTGAAGTGAAGATTGGGCCACATTGACTCTATCAGTTGATAGACCAGTATCAGTTAGGTCAGCTTTTTTTACAGTGTTTGATTTTACTAATTCAGGATGTTGATTTGCTGCTAATTTTTCATTTTCTTTCACTAAAGTTGATAAATAATTCTCATCTAGTTTATCAGCTTCTGCATTGTTTTTTTCAACTTCTTTAGCATTCGCCGCTGTAATTCCTGGAGATCGATTCACTTTAGTTGAGACTAATATTTTGGGGAAACTTATATCAACAGATCCTTCTTTTAAAGTAATGTTAACCAAAGACTCTTTACCTTGAAGGGAATATGGAAGAATTGCTTTAACACTTACTGAATCACGGTCAGCTTGGTTTGCTGATACAGTTGTATCATTAAATTTTCGAGTGATTTTTGAAGCTACATGGGCGTTTGGAATAATGATTTGAAGAGTTTTATCGTTGACTGAAATTAAAGGATTATCATTAAGATTTCCAGTTAACTTGATCGATAAACGATTTGTTTGTGCTTTATCATTTGAGAGCTCAAGTCCTTTAATATTTACGTCAGCCGCATAAGCTGAAGTAGTTAAAAGTGATAATAGTAATATTGTTAATTTTTTCACTCGATACCCCTCAAAAAATCCTAATTATTACTTTAGAGTCTCAATTCTTTCTATTGGACTAATAATATCTGTCAAACGAATCCCAAATTTTTCGTTAACAACAACAACTTCACCTTTAGCAACTAACTTGCCATTAACTAAAATTTCCAAAGGCTCACCTGCAAGTTTATCTAATTCTAAAACTGACCCCTGACCAAGCTGCAGTAAATCTTTTACAATGATTTGTGTGCGCCCCAATTCAACTGAAACTTTTAGAGGAATATCAAGAATAAAGTCTAAGTTTTGGACTTTTAATTTGTTAAGGGAGTCATCCCCTGCTTTAATCTCATCTGCCATTCTTTCTACATTTACTTTATTCATATCGTTCTCCCAAAAACCCAATTTCTATAGATTCATTTTTTATATTTTTAGATTCCTATTCTTCTTCTGAGCCTTCATATGAAATTGCAGAATTCACATGAGTAATTTGCACGGCCCTATTTCCTTTATAAGTACCCATTAAACATTTCATTTTTTCTACACCTTCGATCGCTAATGAAACTTCACCAGATGCATCTTGGTTTAATGGAATAATATCACCAGGCTCAAGTGTTAATAAATCTCCTAATGTCATTTCTGCTTCACCTAAACGAACTACCACTGTTGCTTTTGTATTTTTGATATGCTCGTTCATTGCTTGAGTCCAGATTGAGTCGGCCATCTCATTATCTGTCTGAAAGCTTGAAGAAAGCTTTTGCTTAATTGGTTCAATTGTTGAATAAGGAACAACAATCATAATTGTTCCAGATGCTGATTCAAATTCAACTTCCAGTGTAGTTGCTATGATTACATCAGAGGGAGGAACAACACCTACGAATTGTGGGTTAATTTCAGTTCTTAAATATTGAGCATCAATTCTATGAACCGGAGCCCAAGCTTCTTCTAAATCATTAATCGCCATATCCATTATCTTTCTCATAAAAGACAATTCGATCATGGTAAATTCTTTTCCTTCAATTTTTGTGAAGGGACGATCAGTTCCACCAAAATAAGAATCTATTATGGCGTAAGCTAATTTTGATTCGAATACTAAAAGAGCAGGACCTCTTAGTTCATTAAATCGCATAATGCACATACATGAAGGGATTGGTAGTGTGTTAACAAACTCTCCAAACTTTAATAAGTCTGTCGAGATAATTGAAATGGTAGAAATTTTACGTAATGAGTTTGAAAGTGAAACCCGAAAGCTTCTGATAAATCTTTCATAGATAATTTCTAGAATAGGCATTCTTCCGCGAATAACCCGGTCTTGGTTTGTTAGATCATAGGTCTGTATGTTTTCGTCTGAGTCATCGGCTGACCCGCCACTGCCGCTATCTCCACTTCCAGAGAATGAATCACCACCACCATCATTAACAGCGTTTAATAAAGCATCTACTTCATCTTGACTTAATACTTGCGCCATATTCTTCCCCTCCTGGGATTCATAAAGCTAAAAGCTCAAACATCATGCTAGAGCCAAAGAACCAAAACTTAATTCCTCTAGTTGATTTGAAAACCAACATAGTAAATATCAGTGATTTGCCCATCAACTAAAAAATTGTTGATAGAAGTTTTCACTTCTTCTTTTAAATACTCTTTACCTTCTTTTTTCAAAAGTTCTTCAGGTTTTTTCGAATTCAACATACTAATAATGGTGTCGCTTATTTGAGGTTTGCGAGCATCAATTTCTTCTTTTTTTGTTTCTTTGTTAAATTTTAAAACGAGACTAATCCGGATAAATCTTCTTGGTCCATCACCTTGAGCGAGGTTGGCAGTAAATGGTTCTAATGGATACAGAAGTCCATCAGCTTTCACTCCTTCAACTTCTGCTTTTGCTTCAGCTCCACCGTGTCCTCCACCGTGTCCGCCTTCAGCCTTTGCTTCGCCATGCCCACCAGCGGCAGCAGCATGCTCTCCGCCACCTTCAAGGTCTTGCTTCATAACATCAGCTGCAGTAGTAACAGCATTTAATTTTTTATGATTTTGAAATTGGAAAAAACCAACAGCACCAACGGCAATCGTATTGACCAAAACTAATATTACTAAAAGGGGATTCTTCCCGGAAGGTGGAGCTGCTCCTTCGTCCTTCTCGTGCTTTTCTTCGGCCATTTTTTTACCATCCATGGAAAACTATGTGTACCTGTCAAAAATTATACATAGGAAGGCAATTTGGTTCAAGTGATCTTATCTAAAAATGGCAAATTATGCCCAAACATCTGAGTTTGGGCTAGTTAATGATGAATCTTTGACAGTTGAATTTTTGACAGTGGTAAAATTTACCATATTACGTTGGCTATAAACTTTCTTTCCAAGGTTTCCCTGGTTTAAATTTTGGAACAACTCGCGCTCGAATCCTAATTCTTTCACCAGTTGAAGGATTCACTCCCATCCGTGAAGCTTTTCTAGATTTAGTAAAAGTCCCGAAGCCAACCAAGGTTACATCTTCCCCTTTTTTTACAGTTTTTTTAATTGTTTCAAGCATTACTTCAATAAACTGATTAGCTTGTTTTTTTGTCATTGTTGAAAGGTCGCGATCTTTAAGAAGTGCTTCAATTAATTCTTTACGATTCATAGAATTTCCAAAATGTTAAAATCGATCTTCTAGCTGGTAAAGTTCTTCTTCTAAGGCAATTCGAAGTGACTCTTTTATAGATTGTAATAACAGCTGGGCATTTTCTGGGGCTTGAGCATTTTCAAGAAGTGATCTCATTAAAATAGGAGAGAGATTTTTATAAAATTCATCAAAATTAACCACACTTGATTTAAAATCAACTTGATCAACTACAAGGTTCAGGTCATTTTCGAGTTCAAAGAAGCTGTGAATTAAATCGAAAAGATTTTCTTTTTTTAAGATTAATTTTAACTCACGCACAAAAGTTTTTTTTAATTCATCATTACTAGTAATTGTCCACTTATGGTCAAGGAAATCCTTGAGAGTGAAAACTTCATCATCACGCTTTTCACGAAATGTTCGATTTATTTTTAATCCAAGATTGCTATAAACTGATCTGTCCATAATCGTCTCTATGAAATATGTTAAAAAAGCAAAAGGACCACAAAATGTGATCCTTTTGAATTCATTATAATGAGAAATCTAAAAATGACAAATTTAGATTAAAAATCTTAATCTAGATTTTTACTTTTCCACGTTTTTTCAATTCTTCAACTATCGTTGTAAAATACTCTGGTGGATAAGCTCCACGAACAGGTACACCATTAAGTAAAAAACCTGGAGTTCCTTGCATTCCAAATGAACCGGCCTCTTTCATGTCAGCTTCAATTCTTTTAGTAACAGCATCTGAATTTAGATCTTTTTTAAGCTTACCCATATCTGCACCAACTTGTTTCGCTGTTGCTTCCAAGAATGCTACACCATTTTTAAGTTTTCTTTGGTTTTTGAAAACCTCATCATGAAAAGCAAAAGCCTTTTTCTCATCTTGCATTCTTACTGCTTCATAATACTTAGCTGAGATCATTGCTTGTTCATGAAAACTTAATGGAAGGTGTTTATATACAAATCGGATATTTCCATCATATTTTTTCAAGAGTGCAACTACAGTCTCGTATCCTCTTGAGCAAAATGGACACTCAAAATCTGAATATTCAACTAACGTTAATTGGGCATTTTTGGGACCGCGAATAGATTCGTCACTTCTGATTTCTGCCACAAGTGGCTTCTCAAAAGATTCTTCCATTTTTTTCTTATCTTCATCTTCACGTTTTTTACCCATTTCTTCTTGAGCATTTTTTGCAGCTTTTTGAAGGGCTTCAATAAATTCAGCAGGGTGTTTTTCAATAGCTTCTGTTAAAACTTTAGGATCATCTTTTAAAATTTTAGTTATCTGTTGCTTCATTTTTTCTTCGGAAGTACAACCTACTACGAGGATCGCACTCATTAAGAAAACTAGTACATTAGTAAATTTCATATTCATCCTTTTGTTTGTGAAATTTTTATCTATTTTTTGAATTTTTATTTTCTCAAATTTTTCAATTTTATCAAAGTATTTACATCGGAGTTTTATTGTCAAGTATCTCACGTTAATTCTTTTTGAATTGAGTCTAAGTACTTATTTATCTTTCGACAATCATCTCTTAAGTATGAATACCCGATTAAATGGACTCTATTATGATAATTTCCTTTTAGAAAAGATCTCATCGTCGCAAAAATAGCAAAGGCAGGACCTGAGATTTTACCAAACAAATGAATTCCAAATATAAAATATGTCAAAACATGTAAAACAAGTAGAAAATAAACAGCGATATCGGCTACAGAAAACTGCTCTTCAATAAAATAACGTACCCCTTTTCCACCTGGCAAATGTGCATTGGAAAGTAGCTTTTGAGAAAGTGTAACAACTTGTTCACGGATAATATTATTCAAAACAAATATACCAACGGAAGCGAGTAAGGCAAAAATAACAATAATAAAAAGATAATTTATAAAGAAATTTTTTTCAAAAACTGGTTTATGTATCCTTGTATAATCATTTGGCACTTCGACTCTTAATAACTTTCCTTTAGTTTTTGCATCATCGATATGAGTGAAAAAAAACACAGAAAAAGAAGTCAGTAATTTTAGATCAGAAAAATAGTCTGGCGAATAAAAAGACTTATGATTTTTTGAAAGTCGTTCTTCACAATAAGTTCCAATTTTTTTAAAAGGTCGAATCATTACTGAAGACAAATGAAAACCTAAAAAAAATATCAGAAACATTGATCCTATTAAATAAGGAACTCCGTCTAATAGTGAAGAAAAAATAAATTGATAGTAAGTATCTTGAAATTCACTGGCCCCCGAGTAACCATTCTCAACAAAATAAAGTAAATCTATCTTTAGTAGTAAATAGGTAAACAATAATACTGAAGAACAAAATCCCATTGAAATAAGGACAAATTTAAGGGCCGTATCAACCTTAAATTGAAACTCTTCGTTTTTTATTATATTTGTAAGCTTGCCGGGTAATCTCATCATTATTGAAAGTATAATAGAAGTTTAACTAGTCGTCTAAACATATAAAATTCCTCAAAAAAGATTAATAATACCTGATTATTTTAGGTCGCAATGTGATTAGTATTAAAGTGATTTGATATTTTATCCGAAATGGTCAGTAGACATAAATCCTCTCGTGGAGAAATGAGATGAAATTGCGAATGAACGGTACGCTCTCGATCACTATCATGGCCACTATGCTGCTGATAGCATCATGCGGGAAAAAAGAAAACACGGTTAATTCTAATGGGTACGGAGCATCACCCATAAGTGTTAATAACCCAATATTCAGCGGATCAGGTGGATCGGCCATCGTTACACAATACAATAGTATTAGATCTTCAGTGGCATGTCTTCCGGGAAGAACTCGACTTGGAACTGACGTTAGTTATTTTATTAACGGTGGATCTATTTCAGGCACAACCATTGGTGGAAATTGGCAACCAGGTTTTATGTCTAGCGGAACTGTCTCTGCAATGTATGTTGGAGTGAGTGCATTTCGCGATTTAATGTTTTTAACAAAAGTGACAAATGGCAGTCAAGTGACTGGTTATAACGTTACTCTCTCTTATTGTGATGTCGCAAATCCATATTCAACAACATTTCCATTACTGGTATCAAATGATAGAGCACTTGTTAATTTTCAAGCTCCTTCAGGGATCACAATCAACACCGCCACTTCTTGTGGTTACGGTTTAATCGCAGCGGCCTATACAAGAATGCTTTCTCAGAAAGTCCTTTCAAATCCTTATACTTTTGATTTTCTTGTTGAGACAACTTTTACAAAACCTAATTGCCAATAATTGATTATTTTCGATGATGTTTTTTAATTTTTGTCATTTTTCTGCTTTGAATAAATTTTTCAATGCCATTAACGACAGCTTTTGCATAATCCTGTTGAAAATCAGGATTCATCATTCGGACTCTCTCTTTTTGAGTCGAAATAAATCCAACTTCCAAAAGAACGCCAGGCCGCTTTGAAAGTGCTAACACATAGAAAAGTCCAGGTTTTACACCTCTGCTCGAAATGCCATATTTTCTTCCCACTGAATTTTTAATTTCCGAATGAATTCTCTGTGCAAGTGGTTTAGATGTGCTCACTGTTTGTTCTACAACTAAATCGACTAAAATTTGTTGAACAACGACTTCATCGCCTTTCATTTGAATGTTTTCCGTTTTTTCAACTTTTTTAATAGCAACTTCATTGTGATTATCTAGGTAGTAAGTTTCAAATCCAACTGCACTTGATTCTGGGCTCGAATTAATATGGACTGAAATAAATAGATCTGCCTTTGTTTTTTCGGCAATGGCCGCTCTTTCTGGAAGGCTAACTGTTCTATCCATACTTCTTGTTAAAAATACTGTATAATTTTTAGCAAGTAATAATTCATGAATTTTTTCAGCTATCATTAAAGCAATATCTTTTTCTTTTATCATTACTTCAGGATTTTTTCCGTGACTTAAAACTTTAGCACCATCGTCTTCACCACCATGTCCTGGATCAATTAAGATAGTAAAAGCCTCAGACTTTATAATTGTAAGTAGACAAAAAATGAGGGAAATAAAAATTTTCATGAATCTAAGCCTAATACATCTTTTTCAAAACGTGACTAGGAAAGTAATGAGAAAGTATCTTTTTATATGACCAGCCTTTCATTGCCATGGTGAAAGCACCCATTTGGCAAAGTCCAACTCCATGGCCCAATCCTTCGCCAGAAACTGCTACACCATCACCTACTTTATTAATTGAAAATGTATTTGATGGAAAAATGAATCGTCCAAAAAATTTTCTTAGAACAGCTTTTTCTATAATATATGGGCGGTCGTTAATATAAAAATTTACTGTAAATTTGTCTATTTCGTCTGGGACTAAAACAATAGAATTTAATTCTCCAGAAAACTTCTCTTTGATATAATGCTGCTGACTTGCCCATACAAAAAAACTTTTTAAACGTTCTCGAGTAATAAAAGAATTCCAAGGCTTCGGACCAACATCATGGCAGAAGGGACAATTAACTGACTGGTAGCTTTCTTCTTTGTTATGCCAAACTTGATCAGGCCTTAATGTTCTGCCTCCACATTTAGCATGAAAGAAGATAGGATGAATTTCCCCCGAGGCCGTAGTTAATACTTCACCACTTGTTAGGTTGCTGGCAGCATTGGTTGATTCTGTAGCATCAAAAAAATTTCCGCCGACTTGGTGTTTTTCAGAACTCTCTAAATCGTAATAAGCATCACTGCCTAGTTCTTTGGAAACTTGCTGAGTTCTCATTTTATGAAGTGCATAGGTCCGTGCTGCTACCGCTTGGGCCTTTAAGGCCTCAATGGGCCACTTTGAATTCATTTCTTTAGTCAAGAGAGAGCTGATATAGGATTCCATGGGAATCTCGTTAATAATGTCACAACTATCTCCTTTGGGAGAGGTGATGACTTTGAACATTCCTAAATATTTATTATTAGCGTAGGAAAGTAATCCCGTTGGAGATTCAAGTGTGGCCAGTAAGATGGGAGTGTTTCTAAATTTATTTAAAGTTGTTAGCGTTTCACAATTAAATTTAACCGTTTTTTTTCCATTATAGGTCCTGACATCTTTGTTGAACAAAAGATTTCTTTTTAGATCAAGGCCAGTTACCAAAATATTTCTTAAGGATTTACCAATACGCACGCTTACAATTGGCATCTCACTTGCCCTAGAAGACTGGGAAATGAGAACTGAAAATAAAATGGTAATGAGAACTTTCATAGTCGCTTTTCTTATCCTCGTAGAACGCCTCACCCCTTTTGAATTAGGTGCAGACTACTATTCTATCCAAGGATATGAATTGCGAACAAGAATGATCAAATTTTCCCTATGCGCTCCATCACTTTTTGGAGATCAATCCAAGCAGTTCTTTTCATATTAGGGTTTATTTGTAGAAAATCTGGATGAAAGATTGGCATCAGGTTGTAAACACATTCACCAATTTTTTTTTCAAAAAATTGTCCATGGATGGTTGACAGTTTTTCTCTTTTTCCTAGAAGAATATTTGTAACAGTTGCACCAAGACTCACGACTATTGTAGGCCGCTTTAACTGGATTATATCGTAGAGATCTTTTGTCGCACCATTAGGAACTTCAGCATTCATTGCTAAATCTGTGACTTCATCTAAACTTTCTTGCATAGGGAATCGAAAAAACTCATTTGAAGATAATTTCATGGCCCCAATCATTTTCCCCAACAAATCTTCTCCATTGCCATCAAATGAATCCCCTAAAAATAAAACTTGAATGAGGGGGGCCAAGCCTTTTAATTCTGCTATTTTTTCAATTTTAGTTGGTGCATTTTCACTGAGAAAAATAGGATTGTCTTGGAAATGAAAAAACCAAGAAGAGTCACTAAAGAGCGCTCCTTCAAACGTCTTGAAGAGTGGATCTTTTTGCTCTTTTTGAGCTTTAGTTTTTTGAAGAATTTTTTTAAATTGTTGTTCCATAAGCAAATATATCCTCAAACTCTCATTTTCAAGGCCCTGTGTAAAGACCCAATAAGTTTCTTCCGAAAAAAGTATTGTCACTTAAAAGGAGCAACTGCATGTCAATGGAAACAGATTACAAATTTGAAAATTTTCAAGAATACTATGGCGATATTAAGAATGTTAAAAAAATAATCAACGAATGTCATATTTGTGGATCTAAACTAGTGATCACGCATTTATCTGATTATAAAAATCTTCTCATGCAAGAATCAGCAAGATGCCCAGATTGCGGACAAGGTAGTAGAAAAATTATTCACGTGATCAATTAAATACTTATTTTTTTTTTGAGGTCTTTGGTTTTTTAGTGTTAAACACTCTTTTCGTTTCTTCTTTATGATGTAAACGTCTTGAAAACCGATGGGCCTCATCACGCATCTGAACTATTATTTTAAATAACGACCGATTCTGATTGAGCATATAGGGATTCGATCTTCCCGGAATAATCAGTCGTTCTTCAGATCTCTTTATGTCTTCATGTTTAAAACCATCTTTGCTTTTGACCACTTTTGATTTGGCTATTCCAATCACAGGAATAGCAATGCCCAATTCCTTCAGTGCTTCTTTAAAAATATTTACTTGTCCCAAGCCACCATCAACAATAAACACATCGGGAAGAGCACCGTTATCTGATCGCCTAATAATTAATTCCCTCATCATGGCAAAATCATTATTTCCTTCAGGCAACTCTTGTAAATGATAATTGCGGTAATTTTTTTTATCTGGTTTTCCATCATGAAAAACTATTTGAGCCGCAGTTGGACTTGTTCCTTGGAAAATCGCGATATCATAACATTCCAGTACGACAGGACGCTCTTTTAAGCCTAATAAATCTTTTAATTTATTCAATCCAACATAGACACTATCTTCGTGGAGCATGCGGACTCGCTGTTGTTCGAATGCATGATCCCGAGTTAAATTTAAAAGTGAGTCGTATTGTTTTAAGGGAGGTCGCACTCGGATAGGTTTTTCAATTTTTTCGAGTGTCGCCAATCCACTTTCTAAGAGTTCATTGGCTTCAGTATTCATTTGAGTGACAATCAACTGAGGAAGTGAATCATAAGTGGCAGAATAATATTGAAATAAATAATTAAGAAGTAAATCTTCAACATTTTCTTCGATATCTAGATTGGAGAAACTAAAATTTTTGTGCCCCAACAATATTCCATTTCTCATCATATAAATGGAGAGGTCAACTTCAATTTCACCAAGGTAGTAAGCTACGATATCAATATTTCTATCGCTGTCGAGCTCAGCATTACTTTGCTTAAAATTATTGGCGAATTCACCTAAAACACCCAAAGAATCTCGGATTTGTGCGGCCTTTTCAAATTCTTCATTCTCGGCAGCACTCATCATTCTTCTTTCTAATTCGCGGATCGTCTTTGCACCACTTCCGGAAAACATATCTGAGGCGAGACTTAAATCCCGGGCATATTCATTTTGTTCAATTTTTCCAACGCATGGAGCTGAACACTGCTTCATTTGGTAAAGTAAACAGGGCTCTTTTCTTGTTTTGAAATCGGATAATTTGCAGTCGCGCAATGAAAAGCTTTTGGTCAAAATACGAAGTACATCCCAAATATTACTACCCGTGACAAAAGGACCGTGGACATCAATTCCCTTGCCTCTTTTTACTCTCCGAATAAATTCTAATCGTGGAAATGGCTCATTGGTATTGATAACCACATACGGATAGGATTTATCGTCTTTTAAACGGATATTATACTTAGGTGCATGTTTTTTGATGAGATTGTTTTCAAGAACAAAACTCTCTGCATCGTTTTCAGTCATAATGAAATCAAATTCAGTAATATGACTCACTAAGATTTCAGTTTTTGGGCCTTTAGCGGAATTGTTAAAATACGACAAAACGCGCGCGCGTAAATTTTTTGCCTTTCCTACATAGATAATTTGTTCGGCTTTATTTTTCATTAAATAACAGCCAGGCTTGGTCGGAAGTAGGCGCGCCTTTTCCTCACATTTCACTGTTAAAATGGAGCGCTTCTCACTCGCTGGAAGCTGATTGTCCTTTACAGAATCATTCACTTTTTATACTCTTGTCAGAATCTCGCTTTAGCTATCGTTTAGTAATCTAATAGTTATCTAAAGAAACCCTCAATCCAAGGTTCCCACATGGCCGAATTAAGCGTCGGAAAAGAAGTTCTCTCTCACTGCTCAAAATGTAAATTAATCCTAGCACATATCATCGTTACGATGAAAGACACAAAGTTAGCAGACAAAGTTCAGTGTAAGACTTGTAAAGCAACACATACCTTTAAAGATCCAAGTGCTACAAAAGCTAAAACTTCCGTTGATAAAGTGATTAAATCAGCAAAAGCAAAATCGCGCACTGGATCTAGAAAATCAACTGAAACTGTTGCTGAATTGTGGACTAAAGCAATTGGCAAAAACACAACTGGGACAAAATCATATACGATTAAAGGATCTTTCATAATGGGAGATATTATCGATCACCCAACTTTCGGCCAAGGTGTTGTTGAAAAATTAATCGACAATAATAAAATCGAAGTACTCTTTCAAGATGACTACCGAACTTTAATGCATAAAAAATAATAAAAAAAGGGAGCTTATAAGCTCCCTTTTTTTATCTAAAATTTTAATTAATGACTTTCTATTGAAAACCAAATCCAGCGCTAACCCCACCAGACACTCCCCCTGAGACCCCAAATTGTCCGCCAAGATTTCCAGCTGCGTAAGGAGCTCCACCAAATTGACCGGCCCCGTTCATTCCATAAAGATCCGTGCGTGCATTAGCAAAGTTTTGATAAAGAGCATTGTTGGCCATTTGATTCACACTTGCATTTCCTTGTGAGCGAGAAAGACCTGCTTGGGCCTGACCTTGCATCGCCAATTGCATTTGCATTTGTTGATTTTGTTGATTGTAATAGTCATTCCCCATTCCACCAACTCCGTACCCACTAGAGCCGTTATAGCCTCCAGTTGCTCCCCAATATCCACCGTTATTTGGATATCCTGGTCCGTTACCCACTCCAGCTGCTCCGTTATTCATTCCTGGGCCACCAGTCAAGTATGGGTTGTATCCACCACCGCCGTTGATTCCACCGTTGCCATATGGATTATATCCACCACCACCGTTGCTTCCACCATTGCCGTATGGATTATATCCGCCACCGCCGTTGATTCCACCATTGCCGTATGGATTATATCCGCCACCGCCGTTCATTCCACCGTTGCCATATGGATTGTATCCACCACCGCCGTTCATTCCACCATTGCCATATGGATTGTATCCACCACCACCGTTCATTGGAACACCTTCCCAGGTAATCCCACCGTTTCCGTTAGGGTTATATCCACCACCACCGTTGATTCCACCATTACCGTATGGATTAAATCCGCCACCGCCATTGATACCAACGCCACCGTAGGGATTAAATCCACCACCGCCGTTGATTCCAACACCACCACTGACACATAATAAGCAAGCACTTCCGCCCATTCCAAGGCCGATTCCTCCTGGATAATTCATCCCAGGTCCGCCCATATTTACTCCACCACTGACCCCAATACCTGGGCCATAAATTCCACCATTCATTCCGCCATTCATTCCACCCGTGCCATATGGATTGTATCCAATGTTTCCATTAAAGCCTGGTGTGCCCACTCCAAATCCGCCGTTGATGCCGCCGCCGTATGGATTTCCACCCAATCCGCCGCCAAATCCGCCGCCCATGACTCCCGAAGGAAATCCACCATTGCCACCATATCCGCCGCCGAATCCACCGCCCATGCCTGGAAAACCACCACCGATACCGATACTGCCACCAATATTTAAACCGCCACCCATTCCATAGCCCATCATTCCTGCGAGGCCATTTCCTAGGCCGTAACCTAATCCACCACCAAAACCAGCATTGATACCGCCGCCGATTCCAATTCCCATTCCATTACCGTATCCACCACCGTAGTAAGGCCCCATCATCCCACCAAGCATTCCCGATGAATAACCGCCACTCAAGTACGGATTCCCAAAACCACCATAACCATTCCCGGACATTCCACCGTAGCCGGCGTATTGACCCATTCCCGAACCGTTACATGAAGCTGCAAATGATTGAGCTTCTGCTGGAAGTAATGGATTGGCACCGGCCTGTGTATTGTAATCGAGGTATGAGTTAAATCGATTCGTGCATTGTTGATTCCCTTGAGAGTAGGCATTGGCCCACGCCTCTTGAGATTTAAATTGGTATTTTGCACCCATATAAGCCGCGCCAAAAAAAGCCAATGGCTGTGCGACTATTCCTAGAGCTTCCACCCATGGATTGGTTTTTTGCTGAGGAGGCTGGTTACAGGCGACACAGTCAATTCCCGCCTCGCTGCCCGCAATGGCAATCTGAGTGTTCAAACACATCGTGTATTGGTCTTGATAGGCCGGGTGATTCATCCCTGCGCAATCAAGAGTACTCGCTGCTTGAGCTAGTGGGTCCATCAACATTGTGGCAGACAACAATGTTAAAAGAATTTTCGGACTGTAAATTCGATTCATAAACGCTTCTCCAAATTACTTGTAGAGCTAAAAGGTTCAACTCAATTATTATTTTCGGCAATTATGAGGGAAAAGTTTAGAGGGAGTTTTATGCCGAGCGGATTTTTCCCCCTGTCTAATCATAATAGACTAGAATTAAAGGATACTTACCGCTTACAATAAATAAAACCTATTTTATCAAATACTGAGTTTTCTTACAAAGGACGAAAAAAACATGAAAAACCTAATTCTTTACTTTATTTTACTAAGTTACTCACTCTTGGCGTTTGCTGAAGTTTCAAAAGTTGAAATCCCCTCTGGAGTGGTCACTAAATTAAAAGGAACTGTATACTTTGAAGGTAAACTTGTTAATGAAGGAGACATCATTAACAAAATGGGAAAAATTGAAACCAAAGACAAATCATTTTTACAAATTAAAATTGAAAAATGGAAAAACACTATTTCAATTGGACCAAACTCAACCATGCAATTAAATTTTAGTGATGAAAAAAAATATACTTTAGATGAAGGAGCTTGCCGATGGAAATCTTTTGGAAAAAGTGAGAGCAAGGGAAAAATATTTACTAAAAATTCATCAATGGGTGTTCGAGGAACAGATTTTTTATTAAAATCTAATACTCTTTTGGGTGAAACCGAAATCATTATGTTCGACGGTGTTGTTCTAATGGAAAATAGTGCTGACAAATCAAATACGGCCGAAATCAAAAAAGGACAATGGGGTGGAATTGGTGGACGTTTTGGAAATAAAATTTCACCTATTTTAGATCTTCCTAAAGCAATCATCGACGCTGCAGAAACTTCATTGGAATAATAAAAGATGCAATTAGTTTTTGAATGGTTTTTTCTTTTTTTATTAATTGTTCTTGGTTTTTACACCATGTGGATTATTAAAAATGAGCACAAAACTTATATAAAAAACGCTCGTGAAATTCATTTTAAGCAATTCAAACTTTTTGTTCCTAGTTGGTGGGGCGAAGTCCCGAGCGAAAATGAAAACGAGCTCTGCTTTAAAAGACTCGATACTCGCTATGACTGGGAAGCCAAGTTTATCTGGACCTCGATTGTAGAGCCTATAGATATAATTGAACTTTTCAAAAATCATATAAATGATCGTAAAATTCTTTTTGATGAAGACACTAGTATTATCTATAACCCAAGTGATTTTGAAGAAGGAAAACTCATAAAAAGTGGACTTTATGAAATGGTTCGACTTGAAGGAACGGCAACTGCTGATCGCCAAGAAAGACTTTATTATGATGCTTTTTTAATTAGAGAGAAATCGAGTGGAGCTTTTCTTTATGCTGAAAGTAAAAGCTCCATTTTAAACGGGCTTGTTGAAGGCCCGTATTTTGAAGAAGTGATGACAAGACTAGAGAGAATTATTTAGGCAACTCACTACTCAATTTACAATCAGGTATCTCAAATTCTAACTTAGTCACTTCTTCCCTAGTTCCACTATGATCTTTCTTAATTTGAATGACAGGAATTATATAATTTTCTGAATATTCCTTTGTTTCTTTTCCATACTTTAAGCATTTCCAAGTACTACCATTACTTTTACTATCATTAGCATTACTCCAATTATCACATACTGGTGCTTCATAGAATTGAGATGTTTCAAGTTGCACAAACTCATACGCAATACAGCCGTAATTTAATTTTATACCATAACCATCTTTAGGGACCTCCCCTTTACGAACAGGACGGCAATTATCGGTTGTATTTTTCGAATTTCCATAATTACACACTTCTACAACGGCAGTTTCTTTACAAATTTTTATAGGCTTAATCGTTTTAAAAATAGTCCCATCATCACAAATATTTTTTACAGGTACATTATTTTGAGCAAACTTAACCGTAGGCCATTCAACTATATACGATAGCGAAGCATCATAATCTTCTAGAGTTTCAAGTCTTTTACCTTTAAAGATTGAAGGTAATTTTCTTCCCTCGCTTCCGTTACTAGAGTTAGACCCACTTCCTCCACTACTGCCTCCCACATTTCCACCAACTCCGGCAAAACTCGTAAATGTAACGACCATAGACAATATTAGGGTTATTAACGATTTCATCTGTAACTATTGCACTCCATTTAATTCAATTTTTTCTGAAATCATAAAAGTAAATGCCCGCTCTGATCCCAAGTTTTTTGGATCACGGGATAATTCAATTTTTTTCTTATGAGCTTCTTGATCTATTAGTAACCATTGCTGGAAAGCCGATTCAGTTAATCCTTCTGCAAAAAATGAAATAAAATTTTTATCTAATTCATCACCTTTGTAAGGCTTAGCGTGATTGGCGATCATTACGCTTCCAACTGAAACTATTGTTTCACCATTAAAAACTGGATGAACTTCACCTAAAATAAAAGTATTTTTATGGGCTTCGTGGAGCAAGCCTTTATCAATCATTTTAGTTAAAATCTCTACACCATAACTACCAAAGCGATTAAGAATTTGATCGAATTGAATCGGCCCAGTAGCTGCAATTATATACAACTCAGCTACAATTGGATTTTTTTGCAACTCTATATCGGCGATGGTTGAATATTTTTTTTCTAAAGAAAGTTCTTGTGAGTTTGATTTAATTAAAAATTCTTTAACGATACCTGGTACTAAATCTAAAACCTTAGCATCATTAAATTCATTATAAAAAACTCGGTATATTTTAAAAACTGTTTGGTAACCAGGTTTATTTTCAAAGTTAAGGATTCGAGTCAGGGTCTTTTCGTGAATTCCCATTTTTTTAGAAAGAATTCGAAGTCCCTTTTTTTTATCATTGTATTGTTCGAGGAGTGATTCAATGGCCAAAACGATTTCGTTTTCTAATGTGGCATTAGTTCGTGCCGCTAGGTTTTGAATAATTGAAGTTTCAATGTCCATTTTATTCATTTAGCACAATCTTCTAGATTTTGGTCCAGATTATATTTTTTACAAGCAAAAAAAAGCCCTCCCCATAAAGGGAGGGCCATAAGTTTCTAAAATTATTTACAAACTGGAAGGTCAAAACGGATGTTTGCTACTTCTACAGTTGAACCGTGGTTCGAAGAATTGTTAGATGTAACAGAAACATCGTAGCTAAGTGGGTAGTCTTTAGTTACTTTCCCCATCTCAACGCACTTGTAAGTTGCTTGACCATGGTTAGTGTTTTCATTTCTTTCCCATTTAACACAAACGTCTGCTTGGTAAGCAACAGTTGTTTCGAAGTTTTGGCTAGCGTGAGCTACACATCCCCAAACAAGTCTAGTATTTGGTGATTGTTTAGGAGTTTCGCCTTTTCTAACTGGACGACATTCTTCTGAGTGATTTGTACGAGTACAAACTTCAACTACAGCTGATTCTGAACAGTAAGTTGCTGGGCTGATAGTTTTAAGGTTTGATCCATCAACACAAACATTTTTTACTGGAACTGAAACATTTGAGAATACAACAGATGCCCAGTGAACTACGTAAGATCTTGAAGCATCGTAGTCTTCAAGTGTTTCTAATCTTTTTGCGAAAGTTAGAGAAGTCATTGATAAAAGTGCAAGAGCTAATAATAATTTCATAAATACTCCAAGTATTAAGATTTAGGACAGTACAACTTATCATTTAGGGATAGGCCGACTCCCTCAATTAAGAAAGAATCGACCCAAAAATAAAATTAGTTACAAGCAGGAATTGTGAAAGTTTTTGTGAAAAGTTTACGACCTTCTTGACCATTTTTTACTGATTTTTCGAAAACTTCGATTTTGTTTACTGTAGGGATTGTAACAGTAATTTCTACTGTAGATTGTCCGTGGTTACCAGCTGGGATTGTAGAAGTATAAGTTTTAGCGTGAGAAAGAACTTCTTGTCCAACAACTACTAATTCAACATCATTTTTACCATGACGAACTTGAGTGTAAACGTCTTTTGGTTCAGCAGTTAAAACTTTATCTCCAGAAACACAAGTTTCGAAAATAGAGTAGAAAGTTGTAGCTTCACCAGCTTTGAAAGCAACTTGAGGAGCTTTTACGTCTGTGTTGTAAGCAGCATTGATATCTGACCATGAGCTGTTTACAGTAACTGCGAATGAGTTAGCAGAAAAAATAAGAGTAGCAGCAAGTAATAAAGTTTTCATTAGGAACCTCCATAAAACAATTTTTTTGTTAATAGATTTTTATCCACGCCCATTTCATTTTTCAATTAAAAATAATTTATAACGCAAAAAATTGGAGACAAAAGTATTTTTGTCCACAATAAGCGAGACAATTTTAACTTTGTCGAATTACTGCACGCCGTCTTTTAATCTAACTGTAATAAAACCTTTAGTTAAATTTAAGATTAATTTAATTACTTCATTTCAAATTTCTCCGAAGAGATATGAAATGAAATTAATTATCCTTTTTATACTTTGGTTTGTTGGGCTTAGTGTTCCACTAAGCTACATGATGGGGATTCATTCGCTTTCATTGATACCATCTAAAAATGCCAATATAAAAAACCTTATTTTAAATCAATCAGCTCAAAAAAAATGGAGCCAATTACATTTTTTAGGTGCTGATTGTGAGTGCTCAAAAAATATCTTCAATAGTTTAATGAATAGATCTCCACTCCTAGATATTAATGAACAAATTTTTGTCATTGGTAAAAATGATTTATGGATTAAGCAACTAAAAGCTAAAGGCTATAGTGTCGAAAATGGTGAAATGGAAAATTTTTCAAAACATTTTTCTATTAACGCCGTTCCTCAATTAAGTATATTAGATGAAAAACAAAACCTTCTTTATAGTGGAGGATACACATCTAAAAGAGGTCCGGCCTCAACAGTTGAAGACCAAAGTATTTTAGCAGAATTAATAAAACATCATACGACTCAAGAAAGACCAATCTTTGGCTGCTTAAATGGCAGCGTAAATAGACGTATTGCGGATCCAATGAGTCTTAAATATTAAAGGATAATCATTATGTTCTCTTCAAGTGACACTGAGAAAAAGCATTTATCTAATATTAACAAAATATTTTGTTTTGTTCTGCTTCTACATATTCCAGTGTCACTGATATTAGCTTATATTTTTCAAACAGGTCTCTCATTGGCAATCATTGGATCTATCGCCATCTGTATAGTTCCATTATTTTTAACTTACTTTACACAATCTTATCGATTAGCTGCTGTAACTCATGGAATTGCACTCATGTTTTTTAGTGGATTAATGATTCATTTAACTCGAGGAATGATAGAGACACATTTCCATATTTTTGTTTCAATTGCTGTACTTATTTTATTTGCGAACCCACTTGTTATTTTAGCAGCAGCAGGAACTATAGCTATCCATCATGTCGCTTTTTATTTCCTACTACCTGCAAGTGTTTTTAATTATCAAGCCTCATTTACTATTTTAGTCGCACATGCCGGCTTTGTTATTCTTCAAACAATTCCATGTTTGTGGATTGCTCAAAAATTTGGAAGTTATATTATTGAACAAGGAGTCATCATTGCTCAAATTGATGACATTTATATAACGATGAATGAGTCTATTCAAAAACTCTCAATTAATAATCAACGATTAGCAGATAGCTCAAATCTTCAATCAAGTGCAATTACTCAGACAGCTCAAACCATTCATGAAATAAGTGAAATGGCCAATCAGACTTCAGATAATGCTTCACAATCGAAGACTATTTCAGACCAAACTAAAAGTAGCGCTTCAAAAGGAAGCACGATCGTAAGCGAAGTCAGCAACGCCATGTTAAAAATCAAAGAGTCCAATAATTCAGTCATTGATCAATTAACCAACAACAATAAGCAACTCAATGAAATCGCCCAAACGATCAAACAAATTGAAAGTAAAACTAATATTATTAACGATATTGTTTTTCAAACTAAATTATTATCTTTCAATGCTTCAGTAGAAGCAGCAAGAGCAGGTGAACAAGGAAAAGGCTTTTCTGTAGTTGCAGAAGAAATTGGAAAACTTGCCACTACTTCAGGTGCGGCATCTAAAGAGATTAATGAAATTATCTTAGCGAGTGCCGAAAATGTTCAACAAATCGTCAATCTAACTGAAGTAAAAATAAAAGAACTTATTACTTCTTCGCAGGCCAATATCACTGAAGGCGAGGTAAAAGTTAAGTCTTGTGGAGAGACATTCAATGAGCTGAGCAATTTTATAAGTGAGTTAAATGGCCGGGTTATTGGTATTTCACAAGCTTCAAATGAGCAATCTCAAGGCATCAAGGAAATGAATTCCGTCATCTTGCAACTTGAAAATTCAAACAATAAAAACCAAGAAACACTTAAAATATCAGTGGATGTATCTGAACATCTCACAGGCTTATCAAATAATTTAGGCGGACTTGTTTCGAAGTTAAATTCAAACAAATAAAGAGCTAAGGATTTCTTAGTTCTTTTTTGGTGAAAACATACGAATTTTGGCAACTAAGAATGAAATAAGATCTTCATCTGAGCCAAATACGTCATCTATAAGATCACAATTTAAAACAAACTCTTTCATTCTGATTGCGATTTGATGAAGTGACTCAACTAAGTAAAGCCCACCAATGTTTTCACCATTAAATGACTTAATGATTTCTTTTCTGGCGTGGTTAAACATTTCTGATTCAGTCACATCTTCTGGAAGATTATCAACACCCATTTTCTCTTCGACTTCTTCGATTGCTTGCTCGCGAACGTCTTCATCTGTCGCAAAGCTTACACCATATTCAGTTGCCATAGCTTCGATGAGCTCTTCTCTTTTTGTCACATGGAATTCAATCAACTTTTTCTCTTTAAGGTTGTTGATCGTATAACTAGCGAGGGCGCGCAATGTATCAAAATCTGTTTTCATCGAAACCTCAATTAATGAATATTCTCTTTAAGTGTAACGAGTTAAACTCTAATGGACAAGAAAACTTTTAAAATTTCTTGACTTTCTTGCCCCTATAAAAGGATTTTAGGGGCAGAATGGAGACCAAATGGATTCAAAAAATAACAAAATAGACCCTACAATTAACTTTGTCCCCGCAAAATCTGCGCTTTCTTGGGATGAATATTTCATGCTCCAAGCGATGATTGCAGCTTTTAAATCCAAAGACCCGGCCACCAAAGTCGGCTCGGTATTTGTCGACAAAAATAATCACCAAATCACCATGGGCTATAATGGCTTCGTGGCCGGAATCGACGAATCAAAAGTTCCCTGGGGAAAAGACAAGTCTGCTCCGCTCGAATTCCAAAAATATGGGTATGTGGTTCATAGCGAGGCCAATGCTATATTGCATGCAAGCCGATCCCTTGAAGGGGCCACGGCCTATGTGACCCTTTTTCCTTGTAATGAATGTGCAAAATTGATCGCATCTTCTAAAGTCAAAGAAGTCGTTTTTCTTTCCGACAAGCATCAAGATACTGAATCCAACCGCATCGCTAAAAAAATTTTCGACCTCTCTGGGGTAAGTTTTAGATCTCTAGAGTTTAGGTCAGAAATTTTAGGAAATTTAACAGAGCATTTGCAAAATCTCCTAACCGATATTTAATTAAAATAGTGCTTTCCTAATAAAGACCACTCCCCCTATAATGTGGCGAATCCCAACATTTTCAAACCAACACAGGAGAATCCTCATGAATCCTTTTATTGTCGTTCCAGACGGCTTCGATAAATCACTATTTGATGAACTCAAAAAAATTTCGACTCTCAATGTGCACCCGACTTCAAAAGTTTCTCAAGATGAACTCAAAGCTCTACTTCCGACAGTTGAAGGTTTAATTATTAGATCGGCCACAACTGTGAACAAAGAACTTTTGGATTTAGCTCCAAAGTTAAAAATTGTAATTCGCGCTGGAGAAGGCACTGATAATATCGATAAAGTTTTATGTGCAGAAAGAGGTGTAAAAGTAGCCAACACTCCTGGGGCAAATAATAATTCAGCAGCTGAACAAGCTGTTGCTTTAATAATGACTGTTCTTAGAAATACGGCCATGGCAGATGCCACAATGAAAGCTGGAAAATGGGAAAAAAATTCACTAACGGGACTTGAACTTTGGAAGAAAAAAGTTGGAATCGTGGGATTTGGACGTATCGGACAGATTGTAGCCAAGAGAATTTCAGGATTTGAACCTGAAGTCATGTTTTTCGATCCAGTTATGATGAGCTCTGATCTTCCAAATACAAAAAAGGTAAATGACTTAAAAGAAATTTTTTCAACTTGTGACATCATTACACTTCACACTCCTCTTATGCCACAAACTAAAGGGATGATCACAGCTGAGCTTTTAAATTTAATGAAAAAAGACGCAATTTTAGTGAATGCTTCTCGAGGCGGAATTGTTGATGAAGATGCACTTTATAATGTTCTAAAAGAAAAGAAAATTAGAGGAGCAGGATTTGACGTTTTTGCAGTTGAACCTCTTCCAACTGATTCAAAACTTTTAGAACTTTCAAATTTGGTGATGTCTCCACATGTTGGAGCCTCTACAGAAGAAGCCCAATTCCGCGTTGGTGAAATGGCAGTATTCCAAATCAATGAATTTTTCAAAAATAATAATTTACTCAATGAAGTGAAGGCAAAATAATTTATGAAAACATTAGCAATAATTGGTTCTCAATGGGGTGACGAAGGAAAAGGAAAAATCACTGATCTTCTTAGTGAGAAATGTGACGTTATCGTTCGCTATCAAGGTGGAAACAATGCTGGACATACAATTATCGTTGATGGAAAAAAAATTGTTCTTCACTTAATTCCTTCAGGAATTCTTCACTCTCACTCCGTCTCTGTAATTGGACACGGAGTGGTGTTTGAACCAGAAGCTTTTCAAACTGAACTAAAAAAAGTAGCAGACGCTGGAATCCTAGTGACTCCTGCTAACTTAAAAATTTCTGAAAATGTTACGGTCATTACAAGCTATAATAAAATTTTAGATGCCGCACGTGAATCTCAAGGAACAGTAAAAATAGGAACAACAGGAAAAGGGATTGGTCCTGCCTATGAAGATAAAATTGGTAGACGGGCAATTAAATTAAAAGATTTATTTGATTTAGAAAGTTTAAAAACTAAATTGACGAGAAATCTTGAAGAAAAAGCGACACTTTTTAAACACCGTTATGATGTTGCCTTTCCAAGTGTTGATGAAGAAGCATTAAGGCTTTTTACTCTTGGAAAAAACATTGCTCCTTTTATTTGTGATACTTTTTCCTATTTAGACCAGGCCATTATTGAAAATAAAAAAATTCTCTTTGAAGGGGCCCAAGGTATCCTACTCGATATCGATTATGGGACATACCCCTACGTAACGTCTTCTTCAACTGCCCTTGGTGGAGTGTATACTGGGGCGGGAATTCCAGAATCTCACGTTGAAGAAGTTTTAGGAATTACTAAAGCTTATACGACACGTGTTGGTGAAGGACCATTTCCAACTGAATTATTCGATGCTTTAGGGGAAGAAATTCAAACGAAAGGTCATGAATTTGGGGCCACCACAGGACGCAAGCGCCGATGTGGGTGGTTAGATCTACCACTTTTAAAATACTCTGTTAAAGCTTCTAATCTCACTTCAATCGCCTTAACCAAACTCGATATTTTATGTGGAATTAAGGAACTTAAAGTTTGTGTTGCCTACGAATACGAAGGGACGCGGATTGAAGTTGCCTACCCAGGAATTGACCTGACTAAGGCGACTCCTATTTATAAAAATATGAAGCCATTTAATGATAATTTTTCAGATTCATTATCTCCTGAACTTGAAAGATATATTTTAGAAATTGAAAACTTTCTTGGAATTCCTGTTGGGATTATTGCGTTTGGCCCAGAAAGAAAGGAAATTATTTTTAGAAAAGAGTATTTTAATGATGATTTGACTCCAGAGCTCGATTTGAGTTCTTGGGGAAAGCAAGCTGGGGCCTTGGAAGGAATTTACCCACAAGTTGATTTGCAAAAGCTCAGTCAGCAAAATCCCCATTCTCCTAAAAAATGATTAAAAGAAAAAATCTCGACTTAGTTCTAGGCATTTCGTTGGTTGTTTTATTAGGTTTTTTTATTAATGATCATTTCATTAATCCAAAAGTTAAAAATTCAAATGAACGAATTGCGATAACTAAAGCAAATGATATTTTAAGAAGAAAATCAGTTATTCCACCTGATTTTTTAAATAACACTGCAACATCAAATGCATGTACTATGTATTTAAAACGTTCATCTGAATTATCAATGAATGAATATACTAATGAATTTATCGATCATCATGTTGATGAAATTCTAAAAACGTGTTCAGGGGCTTTTCCAAACCAACTTCAAGAAAAAATCGACAGGGCCATTTTAAATTGCCAGACATCTACTCGTGAAAAAATATCAAAAGATTGTTATGGTGCTTTACTAGAGGCAAAAACATCTTGTGTTGCTGTTATACTTAAGAAAGAAATAGATCCTCACCTACTACCTGCATCGCTACTTCTTCATTTAATCGCATATCAATATTCAACGGGGGATTTCATTGCTCAACCTGAAAAAAGTATTTATGAAATAGATGAACTTTTAGAGAAAGAGCCTCTCTATTACGGAGGCTACAAGCTAAAACTTTTACTCCTAGCTACAAGTTCGTTAAATAAAAATGAACACTATAACGAACATTATAGAGATATCTTTTTGGACACCCTGGAAGAAGCAAAGCGATTGCAATCAATTGATCCAGACGTTACTGAAATAGTTTTGAGCCATAGACTTGAGTCTATTAATCGACTTCCAAAGTCAGAACTACAAAGAAAACAATTTATTAGCTATCTTACTAAGGAATCTATGCATAATCCAAAAGAATGGATTTATGATTATTATAAAGCTAATGCTATTTTCCAAAATGGATTAGGTGATAAAAATAGGGCCCTGCAATTATTAAATGAAGTAATTAAAAAGGATCCAAGGAACCCTCGCTTAAAGCAAACACTTCAAAACTTTGCCAGTGACGATGAATTAATCAGCTTAAACCCTTTTATTATTTCAATTAAGTTCAGCTTAGATGATTTATAACCTCCCCAATTAATCGGCAATTAAATCATAGCTCAGACAAAATAGATAAATTTGATATTCTTAGTTAATGAAAATATTTTTATCCCTCATTTTTATTTTTCACCATACTTTATTGCAGGCCTTTGAAATAGATGAAGTTCAAGTTTTTAAAACTAAGCATCAAATGAACTTTTTATTTCAAGGTAAAATTATAAAATCTTACCGAGTAATGCTCGGAAGAGGTGGTATTGCCCCAAAAAGACAAAAGGGAGATAATTTAGTTCCCGAAGGCCAGTATTTTCTTGATGAAAAAAACGCTCAATCACATTTTTTTAAATCAATTCATCTTTCCTATCCAAACGAAAATGATCAAAGAGCCGCCGCTGAAGCAGGTGTTGACCCAGGGGGAGACATAATGATTCATGGGCTTCCTAATTACCCTAAACCCTTTTTCCAATTTCTAAAAAGAATTGGTCTGATTAAATTGATTAATTGGACAGCTGGTTGCATTGCTGTTGAAGATGATGAAATGTTGGAAATATTTGACTCAATTGATATACCTATTCCAATTACTATTTTTCATTAAGAAGAAAATGATCTACAAATTCTTATGAATAATGATGAAATTAATGAAATTGGAAAAGTAGCTGCTACAATATCCATAGTTGAACTTGGTCTTGGCAGTCTACTCCATACATTTAAAATTCCTTTAAGTGGTCATATCCTTTCGGTCAATCAAATCACTATTTTAACAAGGTCAACTTTCAAATTAAAATCAAGAACTGCTGCACTTAAAATTTCCATCATTTCTTCCATATTAAAAAGCCTTTCACCTTCTGGAAAAAAGCTCACCCCAATGCTTGCCATTGCTGCTCAAGGTGTCATGTATTCTTTTGGCATTTTCTTGGGAGGAATTAATTATTTTGGACTTTTTCTCGCGGTGGCTTTTTCTAGCTTATGGGCTTTTGTACAACCTCTTTTATTTCTTTGGGTACTTTTTGGGAATCGGAGTATTACTATTGCTGAACATTTCCTTGGAGAAATACATAAATTTTTCCCCAATGCTGACCATTATATTTTAAGTTTTTTGATAGGATCTCTTCTCTTGAAATTACTATTTTGCTATGGTCTTTCGATCTACATATTACGATTAACAGATGTGCAATTTGAAACAATACAAAATAAATTTTCATTATCTCAATCAATAAAACCTCCAAGATCGATAGACAAATCAACCTATGCATATTTAGCACTTCGAGATCTGTTAAGCCCACTCTTTATTTTTTCTCTCATGCTGACTTGTCTCTTTTTCTATTTTTCACATTCACCTCGTGTCGAAATAATTTGGGGCCTACTTAGGCCAATCGGATTTGGTTTTATCATATTTTATTTTACAAGAAGATTTCCCATCGAAAAGATGACACTATATTTAGAAAAAAAAGGTCTAACTCAATTATCTAAAATGATTAAAGTGGCCATGAACCATGTCAATCGCTCTAAAAAACCTTAAATCTTGACCGCTAGACAACAATTGCTAAGTGAAATAGAATTTTATTAGACTTACTATATGACGAAAAAGACGGGATCTATTGTGATTAGAAAAATTTTTCAAGACACTCGGGCCTTTGGATTTATCTTTTTAATGTCATTTTCAATTTATTCAATTGTCACACCCTCATATGGAAGAACCGCAAGCGAATTAATTTTAACTCTTTCAACTGCTATCCTTTTAGATTATTTATATCTTCGATTTTATAAAAAAGTATCGATGTTTCCCTTGAGTGGTCTCATCAGCTCGTTTGGTATTTTTTTATTATGTGATTCTCCCAATCTGTGGATGTATCCGCTACTTGTTTTTATTGGCATAACTTCAAAACATTTCCTTGTGGTCAACGGCAAACATATTTTTAACCCGAATAATTTTGGACTTGTCTGTGGTGTTTTGTTCTTTGATTCAAAAATGACGATTATAAGTGGTCGTTGGGGTGGATATGGATGGTTGGTGGGTGTTGTTATTGCACTTGGAACTTTTATTATTTTCCGTGTAAAAAAACCACCAATTGTTATCTCATATATTTTTTCATTCATTCTTTTTGCGTTCATTCGAACTTACTTCTACCAAGAAAGTTTGACTTGGAACTTAATGCCATTAACAGGACCTGCCTTCTTTCTTTTTGCATTTTACATGCTCACCGATCCGCGAACAACTCCAGTTGAAGTTCCAGAGCAAATTATTTTTGGAATTATGCTCGCTGGATTAGAAGCTATTTTTAGAATAAATCAAAATAAATATGCTCAAATTTTCTCTTTATTTATTTTATGTGGATCCTATTATTGCTTAAAAGATTTATTTCATTACTCGATTAACAAAGCTCGAAAATTACAATCGGTATAATAATTAAAGCAAATAAAATGAAATATTGGTCTATTTGGTTAGTGGTCTTCGTCATTGTTTGGCTTGCTTTCTACTTTTCACTTGCTTCTAAACCAATTGAACTTTTTCAATCGAATTGGCCAATGATTCTTATTGGCTTTGCGGGCGCACTTCTAGGAAATATATCGGCAGTTGGAGGGGGAATCATCTTTATACCAGCAATGATGTTTATTTTCCATCTCGATCCTGTAGTCAGTTTGAAAGTAGCATTGACTAGTCAATGTTTTGGGATGACGAGTGGTGCGATTGGTTGGTATTCTCGACAAAAAATACCTAAGATTTTATTTTTAATTACCATTCCTTCTTTATTACTTGGGAGCACAGTTAGTTCTCTCATTGTTCACCCTTCACCCTTATTAATTAAACTTTTTTTTGGTCCAATTTCAATTTCCATTGGAATTATTACATTAATTTCAACAAAAATTAAAAATGAAAATGGCGTTACGGAATTACGTTTTCAATTAAAAGATAAAATCTATTTAGCCTTCGCAGCTTTTGTTGGTGGTTTAATCACTGGTTGGGTGGCCATTGGAGAGGGAGAAATTGTTAGTGCCTTTTTAATGGTTTTGTATCAAGTACAAATAAGCTTGAGTATTGCACTTGGAGTTATACTCTTAGCTGTGAATTCAATTTATTTGGCCCTAATTCATCAATTTGTCTTAGGTGGGCTTCCTTGGGATATCGCTGCTTTCACAGGTCTTGGGTGTGTTTTTGGAGCTCGCTTAGCCCCTTTTCTTGGTCAGAAATTACATTCTAAAACACTTAAATATGTTTTTGCTTTTATTGCAATAGCTGACGGAAGTCTTTTTGTTTTCCAATATTTTTTCTTACATAAATAGTGAACTTTTTTTCCCCTCAATTAAAATAAATTTATTCTCAAGATCAAAATCAAGTTTAAAGGACATCCCTCCGATAGAGAACTGAATACTCTTAAGTCAGTCACTTCAAGGAAGAAGCAAATGTTCAAATCTCGGGTTCTCAAATTATATCTATTTTTAATTGCAATGAATTTGTTATCTGCATGTTCGACTTCTTCAACAGTTAAATTTCAATCAACTCCAAGTGACGCAGAAGTAAGTGTTGTTGAATCCACTGGCATAGTTACTTCTTTGGGAAAGACTCCTCTGACGAGCAATGAAAGTGATGTCTATAAAAGTACAAATCGTTATACACAAATCAGAATTAAAAAAGATGGCTATCTTGAAAATGAAATTGTGTTAATGAAGTCAACTCTAGGCAGTGATATTTCTGTAAATATTCAACTTAAAAAAGATGAGACAGTCCAAAACGTAGGCGAGCAATCCATTACTCAAGAAAAAGTAGCCAATGCAATTGCCAGGGCCAATGGACTTATTCAATCAAAGCAATTACCAGAAGCAGAAACAGTGATGCTCAATTTCATTGAACAGTATCCTTCTGTTAGCGTTGGCTATGATTACTTAGGTAATATTTATTACCTACAAAAGAAATTTGCCAAAGCTCTAAAGAACTATAACCGTGCCATGAGTTTAAATCCGCAAAATGCAGAAAGAAAAATAATTGTTGAGAGAATTCAAAATCTTGTTAAATCTCAATCAGGAGAAGTGCAATGAACTTTATAGTTGGTTTTTTATTTGCCGTTGGGGGTCTCGTGGCCGCCTCCATGCATTTAAAGCAAGGTGCTTCAAACTATTGGGACTTTGTTGCTTTTTCAGTTGTCTTTTTTGGAACAGTATCAGTCCTTATAATTACCAGACCAAAAATCAAAACAAAAATTTTGTTATCAAATTTCATTACTTATCTTTTTGGAATGAAAAAAAACAAACTTAAATTTGTTCAAAGATGCTTTCGTGCGGTTTCAGAACGAGCCCTTCCTGACAGTAAAATATCAAAAATAGAAGATAAAATCGTTGTAGACGGTTTCGAAATGATCGAATTGGGTTTTGATAAAGAAAAAATTGAAGATATATTAGCTGATCGTTACTTAGCTTATAAAAAAACAATAACATCAATTTCTTCTTGGATAAAAAGATGCGCGAAATACCCTCCTGCTTTTGGGTTAGGTGGAACCGTTTTGGGACTTATCCATTTAATGAAAGGGATATCGGCCGGAGCTGACCCAAAAGAAACCGGCGTAAGAATGGCCGTTGCACTTGTTGCTACATTTTATGGACTTCTACTTTCAAACTTAGTCTTAAACCCAATTTCTGAAGCTATTTTAGAAAAACTCAAAGCAGATGAAGAATTAGTAGAAGTTGCCATTAAAACTGTTTTGATGGTCAAAGAAAATTATAACTTAATTGAGTGTCAGGAAACTTTTAACTCTTATTTAGGTGATGAAAAAGTAAAAATTAATTTTATGAATGCTATGAAAGCTTCCGGCAATGAAAACGAAGAAGAAGCACAAGCAGCTTAAGTGAATAAATTTAAAATGGGATTATATGGGATTGAGTAAAAAACTGGCTCAACATTCACACGAAGAACAAGAAAATGATGAACTATGGGCAATTAGTTATGGTGATATGATTACATTATTACTTAGCTTTTTTGTTATTTTCTTTTCTACTGATTTTAAAAAAGATCAAAAAGATAAACTAGATGATCATCTCATCTCTAGTTTTAAAATATTTGAAATTGATAATAAAAAGATTACTCCCCCAATTAATGAAAAAAATGGTCTCGGAAAAAAATTAGATGATGCTCCAAAGTTTGATTTATTAAAAAATGCTAAAATTACTAAAATTGACGATAGAATGTTGGTTACTTTTGATAAAATGAATTTTTTTAAAACTGCAGAGATTGAACCTAATGCTGAAGGACAAGAAACATTAAAAGAATTTGCTCAAAAATTTGTTCCTTATGCTGGATTATACAAAATAAGCATTAAAGCGTTTACAGATAAACGCCCTGTCAAAAATGGACATCGATACCTCGACAATATGGAACTTTCCGCTCTAAGAGCACTCGCTGCTTTGAGAACTCTACAAAGAGCTGGTATCCCACTTGAAAAATTAGAACTAGCTGGCTATGGAGAAATGAATAAAATTCAATCTCTAATGACTCCTGCAAAACTAAAAGAGCTCTCCGGAATTGAACTTCAAGATATTTCAAGAACTGTTATTTTAATTATTAAGCACGATAACGAACAGAGTGTACTATGAAAAAAATTATTTTTTATCTTTTTTTAATTTCGACTTTATTTACATCTGTAGCTTCTTGGGCGCAAGACCAAGCGATGGGCAAACACCCAAAAGTTATCGAAGTTGAAATGTTGATTTCAAAACAGGCAATGACTTTCCTCCAACAGAGAATTCCGACAGGGCCAGTTTACGTCAATGTAGATGTAGAACCTCTTAGAAGAAATGCTGGAGTTAAAAGTGAACAACTTCCCTATTTCTATAGTGAAGATGAAGTTGGTGACGAATGGGATGTTTTGGATACCCCAATGGTTTTACTACTTTCAAGAATTAAAAAAGCAACTATAAAAGTTGAAGTTCCAAACAATACAACTGATTTTGAATTAAGTGATTTAAAAGAAAAACTCTATGAGCAATTAAAATTAATTCCGGGTAGAGATAGCATCACAATTGATAGAAAAGCTTTTGTGGCAAAACCAACAACTGAGTCGAAAGACTACTCTCTTTACTATTTCATTGCTGGTATGGCCCTTATTACTTTTGGTGGTCTATTTGTTATCCTACGTTTTGGAGTAAAGCACCATGGTGCTCCAGCAAGTGCTTCGGCCCCTGCATCAACAAGTTCATCTGCAACAGCAGGAATGCCGGCCAGAGCACATGCAAGTGGAGGAAAATCAACTTTCCAAGCTAGTGGGTTAGTAAATTCAAAAGTAAACGGAGATATAAACTTTAAAGACAGCTTGCGTGCAGCTGATATGCTAAAAGAAAAACTTCATGGTGTTATCAATGCTCCGATTTTTCCATTACTTTCAGATCTTCTCATCTTAGAAGAATTATCTGAAAAATCTTTAAGTTCATTTGGAGCATTTGTTTTTGAAATGCCAAGAAAACATCAGCAAAAAGTCTTTTTCAGAGGAAGATCTGAAAAATGGTTTCGAGGTTATGTTGAAGCTGCCTCGGTAGATATGGATTGTTTTTTAGCGGTGGAAAAAATGCTTCGTAGCCGAAATGCTACCGGCTCAGAAAAATGGGAAGAACTACTAGTTCAAGTATGGCGATTAGGAGATGAAGCTCCATTATTTTTAAAACAAATTCCGGCCGAAGAATCCTTCACAATATTAGGTCATATGCCTAAAGCCTTTTCTGTTCCTACAGCAAAAAAAGCATTCCCTGGAGGTTGGGCGCGTATTTTAGAATCAAAAGAATATTCGGCAATGGAAGATGAAGATAAGTTAGCAGACTATGTAGAACGAACACTTCAATTAAAACCATACTTTAGTTTTAAATCAATAGATGAATATAAAAAAGATTTGGAATTGGTTGATTACTTAAGAACAACCTCTATAAAAGATGAAGAAGATATTTATGAATCTCTAAGTTCAGAATCTCCTATTCACAATCTCAGACCTCCATTTTATGCAGTTTTAAAAGCTGAACCAGAAGATTTTAAAGAAATTTTTTCTCAATTTGATCTGTCTGATTGGGCAACAGTTGTTATCAATTCTCCCAGGGATTACTTGAAAAGAATTACGAATGAACTCGATGAAAAGAAAAAATACCTTTTTTCAAGCTACTTAAAACAACTTGATGAAAATCCAGTTTCTGCAAAAGAGCAAATTGAATTAAGAGAAGAAATGGGAAAAAGATTTCACCAGCTCATGTTATCAAAAAGTATGAATAAAAATAATACAAATAAAAAAGATAAGGAAGATGATAATAATGACAATAACTCGCAAGCTGCATAGTTTAATTGCAGTCAGCATTTTTTTATTAAGTACTAATTCCTATGCTGGAAAATATGACCTTATGTTTGGGATGTATTCTTATTCAGCAAAAGTTTCTGGTAAAACTGTATCACTTTCAGGTCTTGGTACTTATGAGGCGTCATATCTAGTTTCGTTTAAAGATCACTTTGAAATGAATCTTGGATATAGTTTTACTATGACGAGTATTATTGGTGGTGACTACGCATATGGCCCCAAAATAGGAGTAAACTATTTTCCACTAAACTTTTCAAGTAACGATAAAGTCGAAGTTAACAACAAATCAATCGAAGTCCATGATTTTTATAAACCCTATGTTGGAATTGCCTTTAATCAGAGGCAATTCCAGTCTGCCAAGACATCCTATGCTGGCTTTGGATTTTCATTAGGTTGCGAGAAATACATCAATCCTAAGTATACAATGAAAACAGAGGTTAAAATGAATACATATACAGGTGCTTCAGATGCAAGTGCCTCTGAAATGAATATTTTAGTTGGCTTGATAATAGGATTCTAAACGTTGGAAAAATATATGAAGGTTTCTAAATTAAAATTTCTAATCAAGTGGGCATTCAATATAATGCTGCTTGTATTAGTTTCATGTAAAGCCTCCGGCGGAAAATTTGGTGGATTAGATGCTGTCGTTACACCTGATAGTGTAGTTAACCCAGTTCATGTTTCAATCAGTACTTTTACTCCGGCCCTTGATCCAGTAAATCTTGCATCTAATGTTACAGAAACTTTTGGTATTACTTTAGCTGAAACTGATTCTTCTATTAACTATACTTTTCTTTTAGATAATAATATCGCTCTTCAAAGTGGTATTAATCCATTTTATAACCTTTCAACTAGTTCATTAACCCCAGGCTCACATGTTTTAGTTGTAACTGCAACGAACTCAATCTCAACAGACCATCATACATTTAATATAAATGTTAACTCACCTACTGTTGTCACTTCTTTCACACCAACCCTCACAGGTACAACACTGGCATGTGCAGTAAATAATTCAAATCTTTCTGTAATCTATTCTGATGCAGACGTTTCTGACTCTGTGACTATTAAATGGTATCTAAATAATAATCAAGTCAATTTTGGAAATACAAATGCGACAGTCACGAACGATCCCGCAAACCATGTTGCTTTATTAAACATTCATCCAGATTGTACCTTAAATGGAATTAATTTTATTCGTTTGGACTTAGATGATGGTCATGAAATTACCACCAAGACATGGACCATTAATGTCATTGCACCAATAACGATCCATATTTCTGATTCAATTCCGACAACTGACCCAACAGTACTAACTGGTGTAACCAGTGCAACTTTTGGTGTGACACTTCAAAATGCCGACTCGACGGCAATGTTTAATTTTATTTTAGATAATACAATACCTGTCCAAAACGACTCTCGGTCATATACAAATATTTTAGGTTCAGCATTGAGCCCTGGAAATCACACTTTAAAAGTCATTGCAAGTAATGCAAACTCTACCGACTCTCATACTTTTAATATTCGAAAGAATTCACCACCGACTGCCACGGCTTACTCTCCTGCTTTGTCAGGGACAACTTTAAGTTGTGGATCTGCTCCCATTACTCTTTATGCAGACATGTTTGATTTAAACTCGGATACATTGTCCTATACTTGGACTGTAGACGAAGCAACTTCTACCTATATCACTCCAGGTAACTCTGGAAACCATGCTTCAGCAATTTTTAACCCAAGCTGCTCTATTTCAGGAAATAGAGTTGTTAAAGTTTTAGTGAGTGATGGATTTGAATCGACTACTGTCACTTGGGCCATATCAGTAGTTACTCCAGTGGCAATACACATTTCAAGTTTTTCACCAACTGCAAGTCCAACAATTTTAACAAATGCAACAACAACAACTTTTGCTGTTTCACTATCACCGTCAGATGTCGGAGTTATTTATAATTTTTCTTTAAAAAATCTTCAAACGGCAGCTACGTCAACTCTTCAAAATGGAACAACTCCATTTTATGATTTAGTTGGTTCTACTCTTGCGGCTGCAACTTATGAGCTAACAGTTACCGCTTCTAATGGAACTTCTTCAGATGTGCATGTTTTTACTGTTCGTAAAAATTCACCTCCACTTGTTCCGCCTTCACCATTAACTTTTTCACCGACTTTAACTGGCACAACTTTAAATTGTAATACGCCTTCATTAATTTTTCAGTCTTATATTTCAGACCCGGACAGTGAAACGATGACAAGCACATGGTTTCTTGATGGAACAAGTGGTGCAACTAATCTTGTTAACTCCTCTAATCAAAGTTTAGCAAAAGCGACTTATACACCTAGCTGTAGTGATATTGGAGTCAAAACGATTCGATTAGAAGTCAATGACGGCCATGAAATTACAACTAAGACTTGGACTATTACGGTTTACAATCCTTCGATTGTTATTGCGATCAACTCATTCACACCAACGGCAGATCCAATCTACCTTAACTCAACAACTTCAGCTACATTGGGAGTCACCCTTGCGACTGCGGATCCTTCAGCTAATTACAGTTTTTTATTAGACAACACAATTGTTCTTCAGAGCGGAGTAAATCCTTTCTATAACTTAGCAAGTGGTGCGATCGCAACTGGTGCTCATACTTTAAAAGTGACTGCAAGTAATGTTACTTCTTCAGACACTCATACTTTCAATCTCGTCATCAATGCACCTCCATCGGTTGTATCATTCACACCAACATTAACAGGAACAAGTTTGGGTTGTGGACTTAATAATGCAAACCTCTCAATGCTTTATGCAGATGCAAACTTAACAGATACTGTTTCAATTAAATGGTATTTGAATAATTCACTCGTTAGTTTTGGAAACTCAACGGCAACAGCAACAAATGATACAAGTAATAATATTGCTTTATTAAACTTTCATCCCGATTGTACTCAAACTGGAATTAATCTTCTTAGAGTTGATTTAAATGATGGGCATGAAATTACTTCTCAAACGTGGACTGTTTACGTCACAGCACCAATTACAATTCATATTTCTGACAGTACTCCTACGGTTGATCCTACCGTCTTGACTAGTTCAACGACTTCTACTTTTGGAGTAACACTTCAAACAGCAGATTCAACAGCTAATTTTAACTTTGTTTTAGACAATGCTATTTCTGTTCAAAATGATCATAGAACATTTTACAATATGTCTGGTTCTTCGTTATTGGCAGGAACTCATACATTAAAGGTTACGGCCAGCAATTCCAACTCAAGCGATATACATACTTTTAATATTAGAAAAAATGCTCCGCCAGTGGTCTCGGCATTTTCTCCAGCTGCAACAGGAACGAGTTTAGTTTGTGGATCAGCTCCGATTACACTTTATGCAGACATGACAGATGCTAATAGTGATACTTTGACTTATACTTGGTTTGTTGACGATGCTCCATCTGGATATTTAACTCCAGGAAACTCTGGAAATAGAGCACAGACTACTTTCAGTCCTAATTGCGCAATTGCTGGGAATAAAGTTATAAAAGTAATCGTGAGCGATGGGTATGAATCAACAACTGTTTCTTGGGGAGTAGCTGTTGTTACACCAGTGACAATCCAAATCGCTTCTTATTCTCCAGCGACGACTCCAATCATTGTAACAAATACTTCGACTACAACTTTCGGATTATCTTTAGTTACTAATGATGTAAATGTAACTTATGCTTTTACACTAAAAAATATGACTAGCGGAATTACGACGACGCTTCAGTCAGGCGTAAGCCCATTTTATGATTTAACAGGTTCATCATTAGCTGCTGGCACTTATCAGTTAACGGCAAAAGCTAGTAACGCTACTTCAAACGATTCACATGTCTATTCAATAAGAAAAAACACAGCTCCAGAAGTACCACCAACCGCAGGATCTTTTTCGCCGGCCTTAACAGGGTTAACAATGAGTTGTGGTGCTAGTACACAAATTTTCCAATCTACAATAACAGATGCTGACTCAGATACAATGAGTGTTACTTGGACACTTGATGGCTCAACTTCTGCTAGTAGCATGGTAACTGCTTCAACTCAATCTTTAGCTAAAGTTACGTTTACACCAACTTGTGCTGACGTTGGAGTAAGAACAATTAAAGTAAATGTTAATGATGGCTTTGAAACTACGACAAAAACTTGGACTGTCACTGTTTATAATCCCGCCATTGTAATTGCGATTAATTCTTACACACCAACAACTGAGCCGACGAATGTAACTTCTAACGTGACTTCAACTTTTGGGGTAAGTCTTCTCAACGCAGATGCTTCGGCGAACTACGCATTCTTACTAGATAATACAACGACACTTCAAACTGGAACAAATCCATTTTATACTTTATCAACAAGTTCTTTATCGGCTGGAACTCATATTTTAAAAGTCACAGCTAGTAACGTGACCTCATCTGACACTCACACTTTTACAATTAATGTTAATGCTCCTCCAAGTATAGTCTCATTTACCCCAACGCTTACAGGAAGTAATCTTGCCTGTAGTTTGGGAAGTGTATCAATCTCTGCACTATATGCTGATGCAAATTTAGCTGATTCTGTTTCTATCAAATGGTATTTTAATAATTCATTAATTAGTTTTGGTAACACAACGGCAACAGCGTCTAACGACACTGCCAATAATATTGCCTCACTAAACTACCATCCAGATTGCACTCAAACTGGAATCAATTCAATCCGCTTGGATTTAAATGATGGCCATGAAATTACAAGCCAAACCTGGACAGTATACGTAACAGCTCCTATTAATATTTTAATTTCTGATACGACACCAACATCTGATCCTACAGTTTTAACTGGTACAACTTCAGCGACATTTGGTGTAACTCTTGTAAATCCAGATACAACTGCAAACTATACTTTTGTGTTAGACAACTCAACAACTGTTCAAAATGACCATAGGACATATTATAATTTAGCTGGATCAAGTTTGAGCACAAGCACGCATACATTAAAAGTAACTGCAAGCAATGCTACTTCATCGGCCACTCACACTTTTAATATAAGAAAAAATGCGGCACCTACTGTCTCAGCGTTCTCCCCTGCGCTTTCAGGAACAACTGTAAACTGTGGAACTGCACCTTTAACTTTATATGCAGATATGTTTGATGCAAATGGGGATACTCTTTCTTATACGTGGTATGTTGATGATGCTCCTTCTGCTTTTATCACTACACAAAATTCGGGAAATAGAGCTCAGGTCTCTTTTAACCCAAGCTGTGCTATTTCAGGGACACGTGTAGTAAAAGCAATTGTTAGTGATGGTTTTGAGACAGTATCTGTGACATGGTCAATTACGATTGCAACACCAATAGCTGTGCATATAACTAGTTTTTTACCTGCCAGTAATCCGACTATTTTAACAAGTGCCCAAACGACAACTTTTGCAGTCGCTTTAGCTACTTCAGATGCCAATGTTACCTACAGCTTTTTACTTAAAAATTTAACTACAGCTGTAACAACTACACTTCAATCAGGAAGTGTTCCATTCTACAACTTAGTGGGTTCAACAATCGCTGGTGGGCTATATGAATTAACTGCTGCTGCAACAAATGGTTCATCATCAGACTCTCACGTCTTTACTGTGAGAAAAAATTCGTCGCCGGCAGTTCCACCATCCGGTTTAACTTTCTCACCTGCTTTAACCGGCACAACTCTTAACTGTGGATCGAGTTCCCAAGTTTTACAATCTTATATATCTGATGCTGATAATGATATCATGTCGATTACTTGGTACATCAATGGCGACAGCACCGCTACAAATTTAGTCAATAGCTCTACTCAGTCGTTAGCTAAGACCACTTATTCGCCGACTTGTTTAGAAGTTGGTGTTCAAACTATCAAGGTTGATGTTTTTGATGGGTATGAAACGACCTCTAAGACTTGGACGGTCACAGTTGTCAACCCAACAATCGTCGCTATCAATGCATACTCGCCTTCTACTGATCCGATTAATGTTTTAAGCACTGGAAGCCAAATTTTTAACATCAATGCTACCGGTAAAGCACCATTAGCTTATGAATGGAAATTAGACGGATCAGTTCTCGCTTCTTCAACTTCTGACTATACGACTATAACAGCAGCTTCACTTTCTACAGGTGCACATACTTTAGTTGTTAAAGTTAATGATTCTGATTCAAATCAATCTAAAACTTTTAATATCATTAAAAATGCTCCTCCAGTACTTGCATCACTGAGTCCCGCAAGTACAACTCCAAAAGTTAATATTAATACTGTCATTAATTTTAGTGGAAGTTTTTCAGATGCTAACGGTGACACCATGGCCGTGACTTGGTTACTTAATGGTACAACTGTTCAAGCAGGAAACGCTAATGCCAGTGTTTCTACAGTTGGTAGCTCGTCCACTTTAACATTTACTCCGACCGCTGCACGAATTGGTGATAACACAATTGTCCTACAAGTTAGCGATGGAAAAGAGACGGCCACTCAAACCTGGACACTCAACGTAAACTACTTCTCTGATATTTGTAATAATATGGGTGCTGGAAAAGCATGTACAATTATTGGTCGCCCAGGACGTTCAAGTAATATCATTCCTGCGACTAATCCTTCTGCAACAATGATTCGTCCACAATTTATAAGTGGGTATACAACTGCGGCCGGTACTGCGACCTCTTCATATTTCTTTAATGATGATATGACTCATTCTGTTTGGTTTTATAATAAAACTGCTGGATCAATAAGTATTTTAGGCCAAACAATTGGTGCAGGAGTTCTTAAAGCAGTAATGGGAGTTGGACAAACCGGAACCGGAACGACGGGCACAGCTTGGAATGATTTTCCTCTCAATAACCCACGCGGAATTGCTTGGGATTATCTAAATCAAAGACTCTTTATTGCTGAAGAAAGTAACAACCGTATTTTAATGCTTGATAGCTCCGGAACCGTAACTGTTATCATGACAAACGTAAACACTAACACTTCAGTTTACAATTCGAATGGAACTATCGCTCTTAACGGAACATATTGTGCAACACCTAGAGGGTTAGCTTATAATAGTACGACTAAACTTCTCTACGTTGCATGCTCGGGAAGTAATACTGTTAAATCCATCGATACAACAAATGCCACACCTTCGCTTTGGACTGCCAGTATTGTATCCGGATATAATGCATCAACTGCTGGGATTATTGTTTCAGGATCCTCTGATGGAACGAACGCTTATGGCGGTACAAATATGTTCGTCGCTCCTCTCGGGTTAAAATTAGATGCAACCAATAATATTCTCTATGTGACTGATTCGAGCCATTGTAAAGTTAAGGCCATAAACTTAACAGCAACTGCTAAAACTAATTATTTTTATGGGGCAGTAACTCTTCCTGCCAGTAGCACGGTCACAATCGCCGGAATTAATGGTGCCAATGCCACAGCTTGTACCAATTTTACTACAGGTGGAGTAATCACTGCGGGTGCTATCACTTCAGCTCCAGCGGCCAATGCCTACGCATCAGCTAGATTTAATGGTGGATGGTTGCAAGTTGAACTTAATTTAAGTGGCTCTACACTTAATGGTATTTTTGTTTCAGAGTATAATCAGTCTCGCATTGCTTATCTTAATAATACTGCCGGTTCTGTCACTTTTGGAAACTCGATTGTGCCTAGCTATTCGATGAACGTCATTTGGAATGGTAGTGGTAACGTTCCAGGTGGTGGTACAGCTGCTTATTATATGCCATGTACAAGTGCCGGTGGTAATGCTTGTTACGTCAATACTCCTTCAGGAATGTTCGCTTTTGGTAATAAGCTTTACGTCTCAGATTACGCCAACTTCCGCGTTCGCTCTCTCGATTTAAGCACTGCCAATGGGACAGTAGCAGATGATTTAGGTTTTGACAGAAAGCCTGGTTATGCTGGTAATGGTGGTACATCATCTGAGAATGTTCAGTTCAACCAACCGATGAATCTTTATTTTGAACCAAACTCAGGTAAACTCTTAGTTTCAGATTTTTATAATTACAAAATTCGCGCACTCAATTTAAACACAGGTCGCATTGACTCTTATATCTCTAACGGAAACGGTAACGCTAATACTTCTCAAGCTGATCCGACGGCACTTGGAATGCAAGGACCTCGAAATATTGTTAATTATCAAAATCATATTATTTTTGGTGATAACCAATCGAGTAACTGCCTTTATCGCGCTTGGAATACACTAACTTCAACTCAAACTATTTTTGGAGTCTCAGTCTACTCTAATGCTGTTCAGACAATTGCTGGAAATTATATCAATGGCTGTGGAGCATGGAATGCAACTGCGACGACTGGTACAGATCCGACAGCACGCTTGCAAAACCCTCAAGGTATAACAACTGATGGAACTAACCTTTATTTTGCCGATACAAATCAGCACTGTATTATTAAACTTGATGTAAACGGCAACATGTCCACTTTCTCAGGTCTCTGTGGAACATCTGGTACTGCAAACGGAGCTGGGCTTGCGTATACAAATTCTTCTGTGCGGTTTAATTTACCAACCGCTGTTGTTGCAGACCCAAGATCTCCATACTCTACTTCTGGGAACTTATTTATTTTGGATCAAACGACATCAACTGCTACGAAGATACGATATATAAATCAATATTCTTCGGCCGTGACAATTTTCGGAGTGACAATAAATCCGGGCGAAATTAAAACGATCTACACAGCAGCCGATATTCACGGTGCTGACTTGGCAGCGTTTGATACTCAAATTTGTTTTTCATCTGGGGGAGATTTTAATTACTCAAGTAATGCAAATTCAAATTCGGCAAATCATAATGTTATATGTTTTAACCGTGATGACCAAACAGGAACGACTTATACGAGATTTGGTAGAAACCCAGGTGTTTATATCGCCCATGGATACACTCAAGAAAACCAGGAAGAAGAAGGAATCGCTGCTACAAGTATAAGTTTAGCCAGTCCAGCGGGTCTCGCTTTCGACTCTAATGGAAACTTGTATATTGCTGAACGAGACGGGCACGACGTGCGAATGGTAAAAAAATGGTGGTAATTATATGATTTTTAAAAAATATAAAACATTGAGAAATTCAATAATCATTTCAGCATTATCAGTTGCAGTTGCTCATTTTTATTTTGATGGACATAAATTACCAGCTAATCAATTAACAGAAGCCAAAAAAATTGATTTTAAAAATAAAATAAAAATTGAAGAAGTTGAATCGGGTGAACCGGCAAGTCTGTCTCATCCAGAAAAAGCAGTCATTGTTCTAGAAAAAAGCAATGGGGATCTAAACGCTCCTCCGGTTTATAGAGTAATACTTCCAAAAGGAAAGCGTCTTTATAATGAAGAAAAAATGGAAGAGTATGCTCAAGATGCAAATATTGAAACACTTAGTCTGGAAGACGCTAATATCTAATCGCATAAATTTTATCTCTATTTTTTATTAACTGAGCCACAATACTTATGCCGATTTCAGCTGGTGAATTATTGCCAAATGATTCTCCAATTGGACAATGCAGTTCTAGCAACAAAGTTTCACTCACTCCATTTTTTTTCAACTCCTCCTTTAATATTTTGGCCTTCGAATCACTTCCAATCACCCCAATATAAGGAAATTTAAACTTAGTCATCGCTTCAAGTAAAATAGGCTGATCAAAAGCATGTCCCATCGTCATTGAAGCTATAAAAGTTGAAGGTGCAAGAGTTATCAAAACTGACTTCATCTCATTTGTCTGAATTTTTTTTAGCCTAAAATGATCAGGGATTTTATCTAACCATTCATTCCTTGGATCTACACAAGTAATATCACAATCTAATTTTACCAACAGTCTAATTAACTCCTGCGCGACATGCCCAGCGCCAAACACTGCAATTTTCCAATTTGAAAGTGGAAGAATTTTTTCAAAATAAAAGCCAACCACACCTCCACAAGTCATCCCCACATCAGTCTGCAAATTCCAATCAACATAGAGATGTTTGCTTTCAGATAAAAGTAATTTAAACGCTTCGGCAATTGCTTTCGTTTCAACTTTTCCACCACCAACGGTTCCATAAAGCAATCCTTTGCTACCCACTATAATTCTCGCACCTATTTCTTGCGGAGCACTTCCTCTGACATTAACTAAAGTCACAACAACACAAGCAACACCTGTTTCTTTTAATTTAGCCAACTCAGTTAAAAAATCTTCATTCATAGCGGGCAAGCTCCATTAAAATAACTTCATTGGTCGCAGGACTAGTAATCCTCGGTAGCATCGATTTACTTCTAAAACTCAAAGCATTCTTCACCGCCATCCACACACTAGCTCCTAGAAGCAACGGAGGCTCTCCAACTGCTTTGGAGCGCATAATATTTTGAGTATTCGTATTATTTTCTAAAAGCTCGATATTAAAAATTCTAGGTGTATCTTGTATATTTGGAATCTTATAAGTCGTTGGAGAATGTGATAAAAGTTTTCCGTTTTGGTGATAGAAAAGATTTTCAGTCGTAACCCATCCCATTCCCTGGATAAAGGCCCCTGATACCTGACCTTGATCAACTCCTGGATTAATTGAGCGCCCTAAGTCCATCAAAATATCTGTGCGTAAAACTTTTAACTCTCCAGTAAATTCATCTATTTCTATTAATGAAACCGCTGCACCATTGGTAAAATAATTAAATGCTTTCCCTGTTGAGGTTTTTTTATCAAAACCCAATCCTTCGGTTTTAAAAAAGGCATAGTCCCCCAGAGAAACGCGATTAAAATATGCTAGTTTTAATATTTCAACCCAAGTTAAACTCTTACCAGAATGCAGATCTTGAACCATCTCGTGTTCAAAAACAATATGATCTGTATTTACATTTCCCACAACAAACACTGGAAACTCAGTTTTGTCATTTGTGACAAAACCAGAAAAATGCCAATGAGCAATCCACTTCAAACGCGCTATTATTTTCTCACAGGCCAGCAATGTGGCCGCTCCGTTAATATCGGCTCCACTCGAAGCTGCTGTTGGAGAAGTATTATGATTTTTTTCCGTTGAAGTCGGCATCATCACAATTTTTGATGGACTTATACCAAATGCTTTAGAAGCAATTTGTTGCATTTTAGTATTCACCCCTTGCCCCATCTCTGTGGCCCCGGTTGAAACTTGCACGGTCCCATCGAGATGAACATTAACTAAAGCATTTCCTTGATTGAGATGTTTAGCAGTAAAAGCAATCCCAAATTTACATCCAGTCATCGAAAGCCCACGGAGCCTTCCTGTTAGGCCAAGATTAAATTTTTTTACCTCTTGAACTAATTTTTTATAATCAGAACTAATGCAAAGCTTTTCAAAAATTTCTGGTAAGACATTATTATCTACTAATTGATTATAAGGCGTAAAATTGCGATCTTCTACTCCATAAAGGTTAAGTTTACGAATTTCATAACTATCAATTTTTAAAAAATTGGCCATATCCTCAATCACACTTTCAATCGTCATATTGCCTTGAGGTCCGCCAAAACCTCTAAAGGCGGTATTAGAATGTTGGTTAGTGCGAAGGGCCGCTCCTTCAATTAAACAGTTTTCAAAATAATAACAACCATCAACGTGAAACATCGCTCGGTCTAATATCGAAGGTGTTAAATCGGTATAGGCTCCGCCATTGACATAAATTTGAGTTTTAAAGGCTAAGATTTTTCCATGTTCATCAAACCCAACTTCATATGAATTTTTACAAGGATGACGTTTTCCCGTCATCATCATGTCGTCGTCTTTAGTAAGGACAAGTCGAGCGGGGCGCTTTAATTTATAGGCCACTAATGCGGCCATCGCAGCAAAATGAGCGGCCTGGCTTTCTTTGCCACCAAAGCCCCCGCCCATACGTTTCACCACACAAACAACTTGAGAAAAATCTAAGTTAAGTGCGTGGGCGACAACATGTTGAGTTTCAGTTGGATGCTGAGAAGATGAATGAATTTCCATTTGACCATTTTCTAATGGATAAGCAATACTTGCTTGCGACTCCATATAAAAATGTTCCTGGCCACCACATTCAAAAACTCCTTTTAATAAATGCGGGGAATTTTTAAATGCTAGTTCAACATTCCCTCGTTTGAAAGGTGTCGCTCTACAAATAAATTTATCAGCGGCCAAAGCTTCATCAATTGATAGTAATGGTGTGCTCTCAACAACCTCAATCTTTATTAATTTCCGAGCACGAGCAATCACTTCATCATTTATGCCGGCGATTAAACACAGCGGCTCGTCTATATAGCCAATTATTTCATCAACTAAAATTGGCTGATCCGAAACAATCGTTCCCCACTGATTATGCGGAAAATCTTTGGCAGTAAAAACGCCCAAGATACCATCAACTTTAAGGGCTTCACTGTAATCAATATTTTTAATTTTACCAGCAGAGATAGGACAACCAAGTACTCCTACTAAAACTTCAGATTTAAGCATGACCCTGTCATCGATAAAAATGCTCTCTCCTGTCACGTGTGATATAGCAGAATCGTGACGTATATTTTTCCCTACACTCATCACACTACCCCACTTGAAACTTCTGCTTGAAATTTGACAAAGAAATTCTCTGCAACTTTCATCCGGTAAAGCTTACTGGCCCTAAGATCTGACAATGGCGAAATATATTGAGATAGTGTTTTTCCTAAATTAACAAAAACTTCTTTGGTAAAATCCTCTCCAACAACGCTAGATTCAATTTCATTTAAGCGAATGACGGTGGCAGCAACTCCGCCGAGACAAAAGCGAGCACTTAAAACTTTGTTATTTTCAACTTCTACAATTCCTGCAAAAGTAACTGCAGAAATATCTAAATCTTTTCTCATTGATACTTTATAGAGACGAAGTTGCTCCGATTTTTTTAGTCGTGGTATTTTAACTGCGACAACAATCTCGTCTGGTCGTATATCTAATTTTTTATAACCAAGATAAAACTTACTCATTAAAACTTCACGCTTTCCCTTTATACTTTGAAGCACGACGATAGAATCACTCACCATTAAAAAAGGAATGGTATCAGCGATCGGAGAGCCGTTAACCACATTGCCTACTAAGGTCGCTTGATTCTTAATTTGAGGGGAAGCAAAAATATGTAGCATCTTATTTATTTCAGGAATAAAGCTTTCAATATAATCTTCAAATTCTGAAAGAGTAACCGTAGCTCCCACTTCAATGAACTCTTGATCATGAGAGATTTTTTTCAATTGATCAATATGATATAGGGCCATAGTTTTAGGAGTCGTCAGGCGCCCTTTATTCACGACTACTCCAATATCGGTTGAACCACCAATAAGTCGAAGTTCTGGATCTGCCTTTTTCGCAAAGAGTGCTTGTTCAAGACTTACTGGTAGAAAAATATTATGTTTAATTTTTTTCCCCGTGAAATCCATATTCATAGGCATACTTTTAATTTTTTTCATCTCTAGAAGCCAAGTAGGATTGTGAAATCTATCTTTAAGATATTCTGTCCTAGATAAATCTAAGCTGGCAGCTGCTTCTAATATCGGCTTGTAGCCAGTGCATCGACAAAGATTTCCTGTGAGAAAATTCTTCGTTCTTTTTTCAGTGATTTCTTTATTTTCGCTTTTAAGTTTTTCGGCCATTCCGGCCATCGCACAAATAAATCCAGGTGTGCAATAACCACATTGAGCTCCATTACAATCTGCCATTGCTTGCTGTACTGGATGAAGTTCCGTTTCTGAAATCTTTAGGCCCTCAACTGTTAAAACATGAGCTCCGTCTATTAGGTAGACTGGTAGAATGCAAGAATTAACCGTTTTGAATAGGAGTTTGCCGTCACTTCCTACATCTCGTGCCAATAAAATTGTACAGGCCCCACAATCGCCTTCGGCACAAACAATTTTAGTTCCTGTTAAGTTGATTTCCTGCCGCAAAAAAGAACCTAAAGGCATAAAGGCCTTATCCCCTTCAATTTCATAGCGTTTGTCGTTAATTGTTGTAATGATATTTTGTCGATTTTCCATCTTAAAAATTTAGATTGAAAGAACCCGAAAATCAAACCTAAAACATGTAAAAACTTCACACCGAATAGTTACTATTTTGAGCTGGAACTAAATTGCAATAGTATTTACATTATGAACACATTACACAAACTCTTCCTCACTAGTATTATCCTAGCAATGACTGGCCAAGTTTATGCTATTGAACCAGTTAAGCTACTTAGAGTATTTAAAAGTGAGAGAAGACTTGAACTTTTAGACGACGATAATCATATTCTTAAGACATATAAGATCATGTTGGGACTAAATCCAGAAGGTACTAAAAAATTCGAGGGAGATAATAAAACGCCTGAAGGAACTTATTCTCTTGATTACAAAAATCCAGATTCAAAATTTCATAAAGCGTTTCATATCAGTTATCCAAAAACACAAGATATTATAAATGCTAAGCTTGCTGGAAAACCACCGGGCGGCAACATCATGCTCCATGGCTATCCAAATAATTTTAACCAAATGCAAGGTTGGTTAAAAACTGTAAACTTAGACAGTTCAAGTAATGAAGTTATTAGAGCAGGCCTTGGTAATTACGATTGGACAAATGGCTGTATCTCAGTGACAGATGCTGAAATTGACGAAATTTATTCGTTAGTAAGCATTCCAACAAAAATAATTATTTATCCGTAAACAATTATTGAATGATCTCGCCGATCAGTTTTCCATTCTCCATTCCTGAGAGGTAAACATCACAAATCTGATTTGATAAATCTAAGTCAGTTTGAACTTGAACGCGGATATAATTAGTTGAATAGCCTTCGAAAAATCCATGTTTATTTCGTCGTTCAAAAAGTACTTTGGTTCTTTTTCCAACTTGATCTTCGGTGAATAAATTCAACTTGGCATCCCCAAACATTAACAGTGACTTTACACGTTGTTTTTTCTCTGCGTGATGAATATGATTTTCCATCTTTGCAGCAGTCGTATTTTTTCTTTTTGAATAAGGAAATACATGAAAATGAGTCAGTGGTAATTCTTTAGCAAGATTAAATGTGTTTTCAAATTGTTCTTTGGTTTCCCCAGGGAAACCGACAATCATATCGGCACCAATTCCAGCATTTGGAAAAGCGGCCATCAGTTTATTGATAATCCGTTTATAGTCAGCAACGCTATATTTTCGTCGCATCCCTTTAAGAATCTCATCATCACCACTTTGTAATGGAATATGAAAATGATCTTGAACTTTAGGCGATGATTTCAAAACCTCTATAAGCTCGTCTGTAATGGTGTTTGGCTCAACGCTTGATAAACGAAATCTCTCTAATCCATCGATCGCTAAAAGACTTGCGACTAAATCGTGGAGTTTTTCGCCCGATGAATGCTCATATTCACCAATATTCACACCAGTCAGGACTATTTCCTTAAAACCGCTAGAAACGAGTTTTTTAGCCTCTGAGACGGCTTCAGCTACCGAGATCGCCCGCGAGCGCCCTCTAGCAAACGGAATAATGCAAAACGAACAAATATAATTACATCCATCTTGGATTTTCAAGAAAGCCCGGGTGTGGGAATCGGCAGTGGTTGTCGCTGCACCAAAAAATTCAGCAGACTTATCGACATGAATTTGGTTTTCGCCTTCTTCATCTAGATAATCGAACACTTTATATTTTTCTGAGTTACCAAGAACTAGATCTACCCCTTGCATCCCAGAGATTTTCTCCGGCTCCATCTGAGCGTAACAGCCAGCGACGACGATTTTTCCCTCTGGACTAGAAGCATGTGCTTTTCTAATGAGGTTTCTACAAGTTGAGTCTGCAGCATCAGTAACAGTACAAGTATTGATAAAAACCACATCGGCCGATTCACCAAAATCGACAATATCGTATCCCCGGTCTTTAAAGCCTTGAGCAATAGAGCCTGTTTCAGACATATTAAGGCGACAACCAAGCGTGTGAAGGGCAACGCGCTTGCTTACGTTTTCAGGTGTTTCATTGGGAGTTTCATTGATAATTACATTTTTCATGTCGACGAACATAGAACGCGCGGTATTGCTTTTCAAGTCATTAAAATGAGCTGAGAAAAGATTTCATAATATTTTTAAACTTTTTAATTGACAAAAAAGGCCAAGAACTTTATTTTGAATCTCACTTTCGAAACAAGTTTGGTCTCTTAGCTCAGTTGGTTAGAGCATCTCCCTTTTAAGGAGAGGGTCCTGCGTTCGAGTCGCAGAGAGATCACCATTTTCGAATGCCGAGTATTTAGAAGATAACGCATACAAATATGCACCCATCGTCTAGCCCGGCCTAGGACACTGCCTTTTCACGGCGGCGACTGGGGTTCGAATCCCCATGGGTGTACCAAATTAATTAAAGCCTCTGTTTTCAGAGGCTTTTTTTTTGCCTAAAAACTTTTGGTCTGGTTTGGTCTGGTGTATCCCCATTTTTCGTTGGGAGTACCACACATATTTTGACCAAAATAAAGCAGGTTGCCCTTCAAGCATCACTGCTCAAAAGACAAGCTTAAAAAACCTGGCCTTTATTTTTTTTAAGCTGGAAGACAGGCATTTCATGTAATTTCAAGACCATCTCAACCATTAGGTTTTAATCCAGACAAAAATCATTTTTTAATTAAATGCTCAGGCCATTGCAAATTAGGATTCTCTTCATCCAAGAAGTAATCGCTTACTTCTACATTATTTTGTAAAAGTTTTTTATCTTTTCTAGACCATCTTTTCTTTGAATCAGGATATTCACAGACTTCATTTTCAGATTTATTTGAAAGAGCAAAGAAAAGAAAAGGTGAATCTGTATGATTATAAAATTGGTGGGCTGAACCAGTTTTAAACCAGACCAAATCTCCTTCTTTAATTTCATAGAACTCATCGTCTTGCCTCACAGTCGCACAACCTTTCAGAGCAATAAAAAGTTCCTCCTCTTGATGATGATAATGGTAAGGACACGAAAAGGCGCCTGGATCAAGACTTTCAATATGAAAGCCAAGCTTTTGAGTGTTCCAAAGTGATCCAATTTCCGCAGAATCACAGGAATATTTTCCATGAGTCCATTTTTGAAATATTAAATTTTGATCAGCATAAAGGTTTATAATATTCTTCATATTTTCACACTAAGCAATTTTGTCCCATTTAAGTCTCAATTTTTTCTTTGATTCAGCACAATCTTTTAAGTAAAGATTGATGAGAGTTTGATAAGGGATTTCAACTTTATCTGAAAGTGATTTGAAATATTCAACGACTTGTGAATCTAATTTAATCGTTACTTGTTGTTTCAATTTTTTAAGGTAGTTTGGTTTTACTTCCTGCATTTTAGAAAAATCATAATTTTTCTTCATACTATTCTCCTTCAAAGAAATTTTTCTCTTGTTTCGTAACTTTACTTGCTGAAATAATTCGAATAACTTCATCATCTTCTTTGTAACAATGAATTACTGTTAAAATTCTATTATGTGAACTGTATCCCAGCGCAACGAGTCTTTCTTCGTCCATCGTTGAGTTAGCATCATCAACGAACACCCTAACTTGTTCAGTGGAAAATATGGTAGAAGCTTCTTCAAACGAAATACCATGTTTTTTGAGATTTGATTTTGCTTTATTTGGGTCCCAATCGAACTTAATCAATTATAAGTAATTATACTATAATTACCCTATTTAAGGGAAGTGTATTTAGATTTGTTAACCTCTTGAATTTAAATAGAGCTAAACATCGAGATAATTAGGTATTGGGGATTAAGGTGTTTATGCTTTTAGCCAGAAATCCAATTAGGCTCACTCTAAAACTCTAGGAAAAATCTTAATGAAAATTCACCAATCCTTAAAAACAATACAAAAATTAACCGTTTGGGTTAAACTTGGCCGGGTGTGTCCATTAAATAGGATGAATAGTATGAAAAACTCTTAAGGAGTTGAGCTAAACTGCTAATATTTATAAGTGAATTACCACCATAGTCTATCCAAATGGGTATACCCAAGTTAAAAGAAAAATCCTCGATTATTCAAAGTTTTTTTTCATTTTTTCAAATTTACATCACTATTCTTATTAAATTAAAATTCTCCGTTAAATTGCTATCGTAAAGTTCAATAAAATATTCAATACTAATGTCTAAACACACAACTAAAGGAAACGAACATGTCAGAAGTCGGATTAAACAAACCAGTAAAACTAAAAACGGATCTAGCTGCATTTTGCGGAGCTGTTGAACTTCCAAGAACTGTAATTACTCAAAAATTTTGGGATTATATTAAAGAAAATAAACTACAAGCTAAAACTGAAAATGGAAAAGCAGAAGGTGCAGGAAAATACATTGTAGCTGATGATACACTTTTAAAACTTTTTAATGCGACAAAAGTTACTAGTAAATCTTCTGGCAAAGTAACAGACTTTACAGGCTTAAAACTTGGACAAACGATCAGCATGCTTCAATTAGCATCTGTCGTTGGTGCTAATATTGAATAAAAAATCAATATGAATTAAAGTACATATTTAAAATACAGCCTCGATTCATTCGGGGCTTTTTTATTCATATAGAATTCAAACTTCAAAAAATGACAATCGAATAAAATTAAACATCTTTAGTGTTAGACTTTGGCAAACTGTTGATGATATTTTTAGTATATGAAAATTTTAGCAATGATTTTAATCTCAATAACTGCAATTTTACATTGTCTATTTTTTAAAATTGAGAGCATCGACTTTATGAATAAACAAACATTAAAAAGGTTTGGATTAAATGACGACCAAGGCTTAATAGTGAAAGTGTGGGCATTCAATCAAGGCTTCTATAATCTTTTTTTAGCATTTGGACTTTTTTTTTCTCTTTTTCTTTTTAGTAGAAACAATATTGAATCAGGAAAAGTTTTAGCTGAATTTATTTTATTACTTATTACAGGGGCAGGCATCGTACTTTATATATCATCTCCTAAAAAATATTCAGCTGCGATTCTGCAGTCTCTGCCAGCTTTTTTAGGGTATATGGCCGTTTTAAATTTCTAAAAAAATGTATAAAGTAATTCGAGGAAAAGTCATGAAAAACTGGGGAGAAGAAATTTGGAATGAAAAGACTAAAGATCATAGTGATGTCGGTGTCATTTTAGGAACAGGCTATAGTGTAAAAAAAATGAATGCCAACACAGATAAAGTAGTTAATACCATCGCAACAGACTTTATAAAAACACTTCCAGAAAATAGTAAAATATTAGACATAGGAGTAGGCCCGGCAGCACGATTTGCAATTGCATTTTGCTCAAGAAAATATAATGTAACTGGAGTCGATATTTCTAATGAAGTATTAATTCGTGCAAAAAAAAATATAGATGAACGGAAAATTACAAATTGCCTTTTAGAAAAGCACGACCTGGTAGAAATGAAAGGTCATCAAAATTTCGATGGCGCTTATTGTTTGGAAACTTTTTTTCATATACCTGCTCACCTTTGCTTGCAGTCAATGAAAAATGTTCATGACTCTTTAAAGCCAAATGCTTTTTTTCTTGTTCAATTTGCAGTCCAAGACAAAATGACTTTAGGATTTCTCGCCTATAATTTATTTTACATGAGTGTGTATACATTTATCAGCCCCATTTTAAAGATATTGTTTAATCGAAAATCGTTTTACACCCATGTAAGTCGCTATAGTACTCAAGAAATTGAAGATATTTGTAAAAGAAGTGAATTTAAAATTATTAATAGATATAATGATTATTTTTTATTACAGAGTAATAGTTAGGGAATATAGACTCGGCATTCATCGAGTCTATATTTTTCCTAATTTCATTTCTTTTTCATTTCATTCTTCATTTCTTTACGCATCTTCTTCATCATTTTTGAACATTCTTTTTTACTCATTTTTTCTTCACAGTTTTTCATAACTTCTGCGTGACACATTTTATTATCGTTATTCTTATCCATACATTCCTTCTTCAATGTTTTCATTTGATCCATATCCATATCGGCTGAAAAAGTGATTGGAATATTTACAGCTAATAAAATAAATGCTGTTAAAAGTGTATTAAGTGATTTTTTCATTGTTCTCTCCTTTTCAAAGTTTTCGTTAATATCAGATTGGCCTGAAACTTTGATTCGAGTAAAGAAGCAATCAAGAAAATTCAACTTATATAAGCAACTCATAACTTCTTGTAATCTTAAAAATAGGAAGATGTTAAAGAATTTAAGTAAATTTAACCTGACAATAGGTCCTTCGTTCTTCATGCTAGCGAGACACATTACAATAAAACAATCTGGAGACCTGCGCAGTGCAAATACAAGCAGAAATAAGAAAACTGAAAGAACTAAAAGCAACAAACACCTATTTAAGGTTAGGGACAGATGTTACCGACTTAGAAAAATCTATACAAACAGTCGGGCTCATAGCTCCACTTGTTATTTCAACCGACAACGTTATTCTTGCAGGTGCAAGACGCTTTCAGGCCCTCTTAAATCTGGGCTTTACAGAAGCCCCTGTGGTCGTAATCGACAAAGGTGAACTTGAAAAAGAGTTAATTTCCATTGATGAAAATCTAGTTCGAAAAGATTTAAGTAAGATTGAAGTTGAAGGTCACTTGAGACGTGCAAAAGAAATTTATCAGTCACTCAATCCAATTGAAGAAAATAGTTATATTGAAAATAATGTTCAAGACAATGATGAAGAAAATGAAATAAAAAAGAAAAAAGTCACTCTCCCTGCTGAAAAATTTCTTAACATTGTCTCTGCGAAAACAGGTTTATCACCCAAACAAATTCATGAAGCTATCAACCGAGACGAGCAAGCTTCTAAAGATGTAAAAGAGGCACGCCAAAAAGGCGAATTATCTATAAGTCAAACTAATGAAATTGTAAAACTTAACAAAGAAGATCAAAAAAAATCTCTACACCATGTTAAATCTCTTCCTGTAAGAGAGATTAAAAACTTTGTGAAAATGGCCAAGTCTAATGGTGTTGAAGCGGCCATGAGAGATACTCCCAAATTACCTCACGCTCGAGAATTTGGAGAAATTGAAATGACTTTAAAAAAACTTCACAAGCAACTTAAGCAACTTGAGATTGAAGGAATTACGATTGAGCATTTTCCAAATTCAACTCAAATTATATTTAATAATATAATTAAATTTTCAAATAATGAATTTGAACAAAATGCACCTTATTCAACTCAATTAGATGAAGAAATGAACGATACTTATCAATAAAACTTTATGGATTAATTTATAGAATTAATCCATCTCTTAAGAATCCTTAATTCGGAATTAGATACTATGAATTTTGGATTCATTGGCATATCACCACCGAAGTTTCTTAAAGAATAAATTATTTGAGAACCACGAAAATCTGACGGTTTCACAAGACCGGAATCAACCCATTGTTGTGATGTTTTATAATTTTTCCATGGACCCGAGTGACATGTGAAGCATTTGTTTTGAATGACTACCATGGCCGGTGTTAGGTAATCCGGTTTAGAAAAAAAGAAAGTTACTTCTTCGGAAAATAACAGACATGGAAATATCACTAAGCATAAAATTAAACTCAATTTCATAAATCACCTATTCGCCAGATTATTACTTAAAGCTTAACGAGGAAAATTCTTTTCGACCAGATCAAATTTGGGTTTTGAATTCATTAGATGAGATTTTGGGTTTTTAGCAATTGAATGAATAAAATGAATCATCCAACTCGCTTCGGAGCCAGTATTCGTTGCATAGTTCTCCCCTGTCCACCCAAACCAATCCCAACAGCCTTTCGGGTTATAGGGGTAATTGTTTTCGCTAATCCAAGCTTGAGGAAAAAGAATCATTACATCATTTTGTTCAGCATAGTTTATATAACCAGAATCTAGTACAAATTTTAAGAGACCATATTGAGATATTTTGTCTTCTATAGATGGTAGAGTGAATGGAATTCCCGGAAAATTGGGGATTGGGAAAACTGAATTTTTTCTCGACCTCATCCTAACAATTCGAAAACTACTAACTTGATTTTGATATTGAGTTTGAAAATCTTCACTATAATTATCAGTCATTTTACAACCGTGAAGAGCAATATGAAGATGACATGAAACAGGATCATTTAAGCACTTATCATTTGCATAAAGATAACCATAGGGGGCTATGCTTGGAACTGGAGTTACCCATTCCGATTCTTGAGATTTATCTACATTGACGAAATTTATATTTTGATCAACTAAATAAATATGGTCTTTATTAAAATCAGCACGCACTAGGTTATTATCAACTAAATGACCTAACAATTTTCCTGCTAAATCGAAATTGCATTTGGCAACATAAGGCACTTGCTCTTTCCCACAGGGAATACCGTCTTGTCGATCTGTAGGGAAATTATGGCTTCCAGATCCCGTGTAAACTGCAATATTATTGGCCTTTACTCCGACCGAAAGAAAAAAACTTTTCAACAGGTCTTGCATTTTAAAATTTAAAACAGAATCAGATTTACCATGATAAATAAAAGCCTTTTGATTTCTTAAATTAAAAAGTGGGTCTATGAGATGACTTGCTTCATTTGATTTCAAATACTCTGTTGGCAGCTTGGCTTTTTTTGTCCCGCCCATGCAGACACCAACTGCTTGATAAATTGGATTGCCTTTTTGAGGAGCAAACCACGATCCTGGATTAACTCCTGTTAAAATAACAAATGGATTTAAAGTATCAGTTATAATTTGGTTTGAAGGTTCAAATAGAAAAAGATTACTTGCACCAATTGTATTTGAATCGGCTTTAATTTTTGCAGGCAGATAGTCTTCGGCACAATAATAAAATCCACCGGCAACAGTTCCTACTCCTGAGAATTCAGAAGAGTAGATCGTCGCCATTTGATCGGCCATAAATCCACCAGAAGAAATTCCTGAAATGGAAAATTTAGAGTGATCAATTGCAAAATTATTCAATGATACAATCATTCCCACAAGTGCAGTTATCAATCTAATTTTCATATTGTGCTTCCCCCAGATTTTGGGGGAGATTAGCTCAATATGAATTTATTCACCAGATTAATATTTCTTTTAATTTAGCGCACTGCTCTTGAGCACAAGTTTGACCACATTTATTATGATTTGGTTAGCATTTCAATATTAATTTTGAAAACTTCCATTATCGTTCGTATAAAATCTTAAATCAAATGAACGGTTACTTAAAATGCTTTGGATATATAATAAATTTTTATAGAGTTCACCTTCACTTACAACACCATGCTTAAAACGGAGAGAGTCAACTCCTTTAGCTTCAAAAATTAATTCATAACGAACACTTTTTTCAAGTGACTCTTCTGGAATAACTGTTAAGAAAAATTTTGGAGCTATCGCTCTCCAGATTTCGGTGTCTCTAAGTTTTAAAAATTCATTATAGCGCTCTAGTGTTGAACGATTATTATCTAGAAAAATAGATATCGCAGTTGCGATTAATTGAATTTCTTGTTCATAATCATCTGTCCAATTGCTAGATCGGTAAACAAATCCCTTAGTATTGTTGTTTTCAACTTGTGGTGGTGTTGAGGGGCGCGGGATATCTTTTAATATATTAACAAGAATATAATAGACCTCTTGCTGTGATAAACTAGGTATGGCAAAAAGAGCGTCGTGAGTAAAAGAAACTTGATTTTTAAAAAATCCGTTTACAATAGTTTCTTTTGAAAAATCGATCTTTTTCCATTCAATTTTATTATAAATATTCTCTGGTAAAACTTGATAAACATGATCTTTCAAGTTTTTATAATTTTTCTCTGTAAGTTGTTTAATTTTAATTTCTCTCGAAAAAACCAGTTCGGCAAATTCAACAGGCTGAAACGCTTCATCTGCCTTAAATAAAAGATTCGAATACATATTATTTTCAAAACCAAAAAAATCAAAAAACCATCCCCATTTAGTTTGAGTTGAATAAGAATCAAACAAAAAATGATCAGTATTATTAAATTTATCAGTTGTTTTAATTTTGTTTTGTGTAAAAGTGGATCCTTTATTTACATTAACTACGCTAAATTTAAAATTTAAATTATTTCCTTTTGTCTCTGACTTGTTCTCACCTGAAAAAATTCTTTCAACGCCCTTCTCACCGTTAGGTTTATTTAAATCTTCACTGGCAATAGAATCAACCTCAGTTAAATCAGATAATATATTTTCATCTACTTTATCAAAACCATTAAAAGGATTAACTAAACTGATGTCTTTAAACATAACTTTTCTAATAGAAAAATTATTATAAGCTTCAATTGCCCGCTTATCTTTAGAGTTAAAAATATAATCAAACATAACTAAGTTCGTTCGATCTTTTGATGCTCCAAAAACGAGTGGAGAAATATCTACAACGCTTGCGATTTTTCCACCTAATACAGAAATCTGTTTTGCCTTATTAAGAATAGTAGCTCCAAAAATATCAAGAACAGCATCTATTCCACGTCGTTGAGTATTTAAAGCAATAATTTTTACTCTAAAATTTGATTCACTCATTTTAAATAAATGAATCATAAACTGACCTTGTAAAAGTGCATAAGCTCCCAAGGATAAATTAACTGCCCCTGAAGGTAGAACGGTATTTATACTAGTGATTAAATTTAGTGTTGTCGTAAATCCCACAAAATCACCAACTTTAAGATTTTTCATTTGGTCGGCCGTAAAGGGAATGTTGGCCGGTGTATAAGGAAGAGCGACGAGGGAATCAAGTTGAGAGTTAAATTGTCTGGCAAAAGTAATGTCTGAGCCTTTTGAAATTGAAAAATGAAATGGAGTTAAATCAGCTCCAGCAAGTGTTCCAATATTAACATCTGTCAAAATAGAGTACTGGTCTATGCGTGTATAATATTGGTCGACGTATGAAGGCTCACTGTCATACTTAAATTTTATTCCTTGCCCAATACCATCAATTATACTCGTATCTAAAATCTGGATTTCTTGTTGAATTTTAGCTTTAGCCACACTCGATTTTACCTGTTGGATAATTTTGGCAGGTGTTAAAAATGACAATAAGCCAGCATTACAAATTGGCGATGTAACTAAAATGCATATAAATAAAACGATTAATTTATTAAATTTAATTATCATTTACCCATTATGAACTAAGTCCAAAAAGTTCATAGAACCAAGGTAATATTTACATATATGCAAATAGAAATGTCCTAATTTTTATCTATGGGTAAATCAAAGTAAAAGGTACTCCCTTGATTTATTTGACTCTCTACTCTGATAGATCCATGATGAAGTTTGATGATTTCACTGCAAATATAAAGTCCCAAACCAAGCCCTTCTGAACGGTTAGAGGCTTCATGGATTCCTCGAGTGAATGGTGTGAATAGTTCTGCCTGTTGCTGAGCTGATATGCCTGGCCCCATATCTTTGACTTTTACGCGTATGAATTCTGGATATATTTCTATAGAGACATTAATTGGTAAATCTTTTGGAGTATACTTTCTTGAATTTTCTAAAAGATTAGAAATAACCTGAGAAATTCTTAAGGCATCAAAATCAACAATAATGGGATTTTTTGGTTTTATAAATTCAATTTTTCGGCTTGGATCTCGTAATTTTAATTCTTCAACACAATCATTTATAACATCAATTATATTTTTACTCTCTTTTATTAAAGTGACTCGACCTCTTTCTAATCTTGAAACATCAAGCAAATCGACAACCAAATTGGAAATTCGATCAACTTGACCTCGAAGTTTTTTAAGTGTTTTAATATCTACTGCTTTGCCATTTTCTAATTGTTTTTGAGTTAATTGCAATAATAAAGAAAATGCAGTTACAGGAGTTCTAAGTTCATGTGCAGCTACATCAATAAAACGCGTTTTAACTAAGGCTGTTTTTTCTGCATTAATTTTAGACTCAAGTAAATTTTTTTCTATTTCATGTCTTTCCGAAATATCAAAGAAGACTGCAATTGATGCCATAATAGTTCCATCTGCTCGAAAAACGGGTGAAGCATTTGACCATACAATTCTATCTTCCAAATTTTTTTGCCGCAATAGAAGCTCTTTACTGATCGCTTTGCCATTTTTCATCGCCCATACAAGCGGCAAATCATCATTGGTAACTGATTTGCCATCTATTTGCATAAATTTCCATAATGAAAATAATTTATTTATATCAAAATCTTCAATTCTTTCGTTCGACTTCCCTCCCCTCATCATAAAACCTGCTTGATTGAGATATCGCAGTTTACCAGATGGAGCATCTGCTATAACAATCCCTGCTTGGGTTTGGCTTAAAGCTGCTTTAAATAAAATATTTAATTCGGCCAATTCATCTTTGAGTAATTTTTCTTGAGTAATATCATTAAAATTAATAATAATTTCAGTTAAATTTCCCATTTTATCGATTTCGGGATTGGCGTTACATAGTACCCATTTAGGTTTTGCAGCTCCTTGATTCATAGTCCCAATTATCAAATTTCTAATGGGCAATTTAGTAAAACAGACTCTACTTACCGGATACTCTTCTATGGGCATTATCGTTTTATCTTCTCTGAGAAAATGCCAACTTGGATCAGCTGCATAAAGTCCATTAAGTTTATCTCTATTTATACCTAACAAGTTTGAAGCAGAGCGATTTGCATAGATAATTTTAGTTGTAGAATCATGAATGATAACGCCCGTATCTAGTTCTTCAACTAAAGAACTAAAATTTGAATTATATTGACTCGTAAATTTAAGTTTTCGAATTTCGGGAGTCAAGTTACTATTTTCTGGTTCCATTTTTTCCCTTGAAAAACTCTAATATTATTTAAAATAAAAGCAAAATGACGGCCATTTATAATGAATAAAATGTATCGGGAAATATTTAATTGTAATTATGAATAAGTGTTATTGATTTTTTGATTATCCAATTTCAATAGAAGAATGAATAATTTTCCAGGTGTGGTCAGCATTAAGCCTTACTTCCGCAATATATTTGTGGTCATTCATTTTCTCTCCCCATTCTTTTGGAGAAATAAGTGAAATAAATCTTTTGCCATTAACTAATTCATATAAATAATATTGCTTCCCAATAACTGGAGTGAAAGTCATTTCAACGTTATAAATAAGGTCAGAAATATAGACGCGTTTTTTAATATCTTGAACTTGCCGAGCAAGAGTTTTCATTTGTTCAAAAATTAAATTGAGTTGTTCTTCTGTTTGCTCTTTCATTGCTTCTCGAGCGTGACTTTTAATTTGGCCTTCATTAGTTGGAGTGATCGCAAAACCACCAACAGTATGTGCATATTCTAAGATCGATGGCATATCTGTAACCTTGAGCTTCATCAATTCAAGGTTGATTTTACTTACATCTATCGGCTTGGGATTACTTTCATCAGTCATGAATTGAAACTAACCTCAAAAAGACAAGTTGGCAAAAATAGTGAAATCTTTAGTTATACCAAAACATAGACAAAAAACTCAAATGACTCAGAAATGGTAGCGCTATGGCACCAAAAACTTCATTTTAAGTGACTTAATAACTCCACAATTGCCCAAAAAAGCTGGCACGCACCATGCACAATTGCCTTCATCATTATCGATTTCGGAGAAGTCAAAAATGCTAAACTCTAAAAAATTCTTTGCCCTTTCATTTACTATCGCCCTTACAATTTTTGCCAATATTACACAAGCAGACGAGCAAACACTCGCGACAATTAGCAATGATGAAAGTAAAAATACTTATAAACTCATTATTGATTCAACTGAAGGAAGTAGAACAATTACTAAATTTTACAAAGAAGTTTATTTAAATGAAAAAAAGCTTTCAAGGGAAACACTTGATTTTCATGTTCTTGAAGATGCCGGAATGATTCTTGAAAAAAGAGAAGACTATATAGTTTTAAAACTTAAAAGTAATAACTTTGATGAAGACCAAGGAGGGATCATTACAATTGATACCCTATACAATGGGGCCAATGGAACACGAAAAACATATGACATTTCTCTATCTAAAGAAAAAAATGGCTGGGCCCTGCTTAACCGTGGAAAAATAATTAAACAAATATTTATTCAAACTAATAAGGTTATGATTTTGGGATCTGTAGGAATAAAAAATTTACTCATGAAATAATACTATAGAGAATATTCCGGCAAGTGCATTGAAAACAATCGTACTTGCCGTCATTCTTATAAAAGTAAATCATCTGGGCCAGATAACATAGTTTCTGAAAAATACGGCGTTTGTATTTTACCGAAAACGTAATTTAATAATTCATTTATATTTTCTATAAAATAAAAATCCATTTCTTTTTTAACAATCTCAGGCAACTCCCTTAAGTCTTTTTCATTTTTCTTAGATAGAATGATTCTCTTGATACCAGCTCGGTGGGCAGCAATCATTTTTTCTTTAATACCACCAACTGGCATCACCGCCCCTCTTAAGGTAATTTCTCCAGTCATTGCCAATTTCGAATCTACAGCTTTTCCCAAAACGAGCGAACACAAGGCCGTAAAGATTGTTATACCTGCACTTGGCCCATCTTTTGGAATTGAACCAGAGGGAACGTGAATGTGAAAATCTGTTTGAGAAAAATTAAATCCAGGTAACATTGATGAAAGTTTTGATCTCACTAAAGATAAACCAATATGAGCAGACTCACTCATAACTTCACCTAACTTTCCTGTTAATTGTATCTTTCCAGTTCCAGGCATCATCAGGGACTCAATAAATAGAATATCACCACCAACAGGAGTCCAAGCTAATCCAGTGACAACTCCAGGAAGTGAAGTCGACTGGGCCAATTCAAACGAATTTTTATTAAAACCAAGAACTTCCTCGACTTCGTCAGCGGAAATAACAACTTGTCCGGTATCAGACGCTCGAACAACTTTTTCCGAAACAGTCCGTAGTACTTTTGCAATTTTTCTTTGTAAGTCCCGAACTCCAGCTTCTCGTGTGTAATCATTAACAATCATTTTTAAAATGTCTTCACTCAATAAAACTTTATCTTGATCTAATCCATGTTCTTTAAGTTGCTTAGGCAATAAATGGTTAATGGCAATGTGAAGTTTTTCGTCCGTTGTATAGCCACTCAACTGAACTATTTCCATACGATCAAGTAAGGGAGCAGGAATTGAATCTAATGAGTTTGCAGTTGCAATAAAAAAGACTTTAGATAAATCAAAAGCGACATCTAAGTAATGATCCATAAAAGTTGAATTTTGTTCTGGGTCCAATACTTCTAGTAATGCGGCCGCGGGATCTCCACCATAGCCTCGGCTTAATTTATCAATTTCATCTAACATAAATACGGCATTTTTTTCTTTAGCGCGCTTAATCCCTTCGATAATTCGTCCTGGCATGGCTCCAATATAAGTCCTTCGGTGTCCTCTGATTTCCGAATCATCTCGGACTCCACCTAAAGACGCTCGGACAAATTTTCGTCCTAATGCTTTTGCAATACTTTGTCCAAGCGACGTTTTCCCAACCCCAGGTGGACCAACAAATAAAAGAATGGATCCTTTCTTATTGGGAGATAATTTCATCACAGCTAAATGCTGAACTATATGCTTTTTTATTTTATCTAACCCAAAATGCTCTTTGTCTAAGATGGCTTGAGCGGTATCAAGATTTATTTCCTCTGCGACTGTATCGTTCCAAGGCAAATCAAGAATTAATTCTAAATATGTTTTGATGATATTCGATTCAGCATTTTGAGCCCCCATCGTTTCATAACGATTTAATTGCTCGAGTGCAATTTTTTCTACATCTGAAGGAAGTTTTGCTTCGAGTATCCGCTCTTTTAAAGTAAGTTTCTCACCTTGAGCACCTACAACGCTGCTACCAACATCGTCACCTAATTCTTCTTTAATGGCTTTTAATTGTTCACGCAGTATTGCTTCTCTATAGGCTTTACTAGTCTTTTCTGAAATCTTTACTCCCATCTCATTATTTACTTTTATCATTTCACGTTGTTCAACTAATAATTCTAAAACTTTTAAAGCGCGGGCCTTCACTGAAGCTATTTCTAAAATCTCCTGTTTCTTTTCAATAATAAGCGGTAAATTTTGTGCCGCTAAATTTGTAAAATCAGCGGCACTCTCAAACAGACCAAGTGTTTTTTTAAATTCACTTGAAGCATTTAAACTTGTAAGTATTTCAATCGAAATATCCTTTAGACTCCGCAAAAGTGCAATTTCTGTCGGAGCATCTAGATCCATTATATCTGGAACAGGTTCACCTCTTGCGGCCCAAGTCCCAAAAGCTTCTTCAAATTGAATTTGAACAGTTCTAAAGCGCTGAAGAGACTTAACATAGGCTATAGTCTCCCCTTTATCATTTTTCTCAATGCGCTCAATTGTGCACAGAGTTCCTACTTTGTAGAAGTCAGATGGCGTTGCGCGCTCTATCTGAACTCCTTCTTTTAAGGTGATCGCTATAAAAAGTTTGTCTTTATCCGCATTGAGCGCCCGGTGAATGGCATTCAGTCCGACAGTTTTGGAAATCAAAACTGGCAGCGCTACGTTAGGAAAAAGCACTGTATTTTTAAGGACCAAGGTTGGTATAAATTGTTCAATGTTAGTAAGTATTGTTGTTTTCATAATCTAAAGGTGAGGTTGAAGCCAATAACGTCAAGACTAACGAATAAAAAATTGTTTTTTATTCCTAATTACCAACCGCTTTGATAGAGTATTTTATAAAGTTATCCACAACAAAAAATAATTAAATGGGCACGCTTGTTGAATGAAAGTTGTTATAATTACTAAAATTAAAATTAAAAGTAACTGAGTCAAAAATGAAAACATTAGTTAAAATTATTATTCTTTTTTTTATACTCTCTGCAGTAACTACCATACTTTTTAATTATACTGATCTGCATTTTGGTAAAATTGATTATTTTACTAAACATGGTTGGATATTTTTATTTTCAATCGCTATTTTTCCTCGCTTAACTTTATTCATCTCTGGTTTTTTATTAGGATCAATAGAGTTCGGTGGGTTTATTTGGTGGCTAGGCTTTTTCTTTGCTCCTCGAATTTTAGTCGCCATACTTGCAACTGTTTCATACTGGACAACAAATCCTATGCTCGTAGTCTTTGCTTGGTTAATTGCCTTAGGTGGTGAGTCATCTGAAAAATTTGCAATAAGCCGCAAAATGAAAAATGCTCCTCAAAAATTTTCTACTTTTGAAGGGACAACAATTGAAGCTGAGTTTAAAGTAAAAGAATAGGAAATATTATGGGGCAAACATTTCAAATCGATCTCAAGTGGAAGCGAACAAGCGAATTTACTTATGAGCTCTTAAATCGCAACCACACTATTATATTTAGCGGAAATCAAACTTTAAATAATTCAGCTGCTCCTGATTATTTAGGGAATGCGGATATGTCAAACCCAGAGGAGCTCCTTGTGTCTGCTTTGGCCAGTTGTCACATGTTAACTTTTTTAGCAGTTGCCTCTAAGTCAGGATATATAATTGAAAATTACGAAGATCTTGCAAGAGCTCATCTCGAAAAAAATGAAGAAGGAAGATTAGCGATTACTATAATCGACTTAAATCCCGTTATTATATTTGGTGGAGAAAAAAAACCTACAGCCGAACAATTAAAATCTCTTCATGAAAAAGCACACCGAAATTGCTTTATTGCTAATTCTATCAAATCAATTGTAAACATTCACTCTTAGGGGGCCATTCGTGAATCAGCTTGAAAATTATTTATATGACCCTGCAAAATGTTCTTTGGCCGAATCCCTTTATAAAGCATTAGCAGTTGTTGCTGAAGGCACACTTCCTCCAGATATTGATTTACTTGTCTGTTTTAAAGCTCTAGAACAGCCGCCAGAGAAATCGCTTGGAGACTACGCACTACCTTGTTTCCGATTTGCAAAAGCATTAAAAAAAATTCCTAACCAAATGGCCGAAGAACTAAAGAGAGAACTCGATGCCTCATCAAATCCTTGGATCGGAAGTGTTATTCTTAAAGGCGCTTTCTTAAATATTTTTACGAATCAAAAAGAAGTTTCAAAAAACATCATTCCTTTATTAATAAACGGTGAAGGATATAAACTTTTAAGTAGTCATTCAACAAATAACAAAACAAAAGTTATGATTGAATTTTCACAACCAAATACTCATAAAGAGTTCCATGTTGGGCATGGGCGAAATGTTTGCTTAGGTGATAGCTTATGTCGCATTTTTGCATACAATGGTTTTAATGTAATTCCTGTCAACTATATTGGTGACGAAGGTACTCATATTGCAAAATGTTTATGGGCAGTTGAACACTATACGGGAGAGCCATTAACCGAAAAAGTTGAAAACAAAGCAGAATGGTTAGGTCAGCGCTATGTTGAAGCAAACTCTAAACTCAAAGATGCAGACGATGAAAAGAAAATTCAATATAACATTGAAATTTCTGCCATCTTAAAAGCTATCGAAAATAAATCTGGTAAGTATTATGAAAGTTGGAAAATTACTCGCCAGTATTGCTTAGATGATTTTAGCCGCATTTATAATTGGCTCGATGTTCATTTTGAACATTATTTTTATGAATCGGAAGTAAGTGTTGCATCTCAACAGATTGTTGATGAGTATATTGCTAAAAGTTTATTTGTTGAGGATAATGGTGCTTTCGGCTTTGACATGTCAGATAAAAAACTTGGCTTTTTTATGGCGAGAAAATCTGATGGCTCTACACCCTATGTTACTAAAGATTTGGCCTTAGCTAGAGTTAAGTTTAATGATTTTGATATCGATCGTTCGATCTATGTCGTTGGTAGTGAACAAATTTTTCACTTCAAACAACTTTTTTATGCTCTAGAGCAAATGGGTTTTGAACAAGCTAAAAAATGTTATCATTTATCATATGGATTAGTTGTAAGACCAGAAGGAAAAATGTCCTCACGTGCAGGAAATTCAATTACCTTTCTACAGCTCATTAATATCGTAGTAGATGAAGTTAAAATTTATCTCGAAAAATACAAAGATGAATGGGACAATGCTCGTCTTGAAGATACCGCTCATAAATTAGCTGTTGGAGCAATAAAATACGGGATGCTTCAAGCAGATCCGAATAAAGAAATTGTCTTTGATCCAAAAGAATGGGTTTCATTTGAAGGAAATTCTGGACCTTACTTAATGTATAGCTACGCCCGAACACAATCAATTCTTATAAAAGCAAAAGAACTTGGAGTTGAGTTATCTTTAGCTCACTTAGACTTATTAGTGCATGAATCTGAAAGAGATTTGATGAGACATCTTTATGATTTTAATCAAACGGTATTATATGCATGTGAAAATTATAAACCCTCAACTATAGCCAATCATCTCTTTTTCACCTGTAAAGCTTACAATCGTTTTTACAACGAGGTCTCAGTTATGAAAGCTGAAACCGAAGATTTAAGAGCTGCTCGATTGGCACTGCTAAATGCGTTTGGAAATACATTAAAAAAGGGATTATACCTTCTAGGGATTACACCACCAGAAAAAATGTAAATTACAAATTAATTTATACTAATAACTTCATAGTTTTTCTTTTTTAATGAAGTTAGGGACTCTGGAATATTTTCAATAATAGATTCTTCTAGCGCTGTAATAATTTTTTCTTTTAGAAATATCCGGTTGTGAACAAGTGAAACTTCTCTAGTTGGAACTGGACTTTGAAATGATCTAACATGCAATTTTTCTGCACTAGATAAATTCAAGACAGCAAGTTCAGGGAGCAAAGTGTATCCTTGGCTATGGAGCACCATGTTTTTCAATGTTTCGAGATTTCCACTTTCAAATTTTAAATTGTCATGAAGACCTGTATTTTTTGAAATTTTGCATAGATTTAATACCTGCTGACGAAAACAATGGCCTTCGTTAAGTAACCAAACGTCAGTCGTGTCTAAATCCTTATCTTTTATTTTTGATTTTCTTAAAAGTGGATGATTTTTTGAAGCAAAAACTGAAAAAGGCTCATGAAATAAAACTCTTTCTATAAGATTTTCACCTAATAACGGTGTCACTAAAATACCAGCATCTAAATCATCAACACTTAAGAGTTCGATGATTTCTTCTGTCTTAAATTCTTCAATTGTGAGATTTACTTTCGGAAATTTTTTAACAAAGGCCCCTGCAAATAATGGAATCACATAGGGTGCAAGTGTTGGAATAACTCCAAGTCGAAAATCACCGCGAACTTCATCCTTTGAAGCATCTAATATGAAAAATATTTTCTTATATTCTCTTAAAACCAATCGAGCTTGATCAATAATTCTTTGACCTTCATCCGTAGTAACAATTGGGTTTTTAGAGCGATCAAAAAGAACTAATCCTATTTCTTCTTCTGCTTTTTGTAGTTGCATACTTAGTGTCGGTTGAGAAACAGCACACGCTTTTGCTGCTTTTCCAAAATGGTGATATTTTTCAACGGCTAAAATATATTCAATCTGAGTAATCGTCATAGATTTAGACTATCGAAAAATAATTGCTATGCAAACAATAAATAAATAGATCGCCATATAGCCCAAGAGTCTCAACCTATCCAAATTAGATAAATCATAAGAAAAATAAAAGCTTTTTTTGTCACTCAATCCCCTAGTTACTAAGGCCAATGCTCCTCTTTGAGAATGCCTGATGGCAAAGACCAGCAATGGGAAAAAAAGTATAATTCTATCCCGAAAAGGGAGATCTCTTAATTTTGCATTAATTCGAATACGTTCGTATTCATGTTTAAATAGAACAATTGAGTTCATTGCGAGGAGCATAGGATATCCCCATATAAGTTTTAATCCTTTATGAACAATTAAATGAAGTACAACCTTCGTATAATTTATCACTATTCCTGAAGACATTGAAACGGTTGAAATAAAAAATAATCGAATAAAGGTGCCAAAGGCCAACTCAATCGACGCTTGATAAAATTGAAAATGATATAAATGAAATATATCACCTGTCCGTAATTCTTTTGCTGGATAAAGAACACTGAGCGCAAAAAAACCAAAACTAAAGAAAAATGCATAAAGGGATACTTTAGCAAATCGAGAAAGTTGAAATCCATTTTTAAAAAAATAAAAAAAAGATACGATAACTATTGGAAAATCAAAAATCAAATGACGATTTATTAATAAAAAAAACAAAGAAAAAGTAGTAATAAGAAGTAAATACCAAGAGTGAATATATTCTCGTGTTTCAGTTTCAATCATATATTTTCCACTAGCTCACCGTCTCTGAGGTCAAAGACTTTAGCATTAAGTGACTGAATAAATTCCTCATCGTGTGAAATAATAATTTGAATTTTACCTGATTCTCTTAAGTAATTTATCAATTCTTTTATCTTAGTGATTGATTCTTGATCCTGGCCAAAAGTGGGTTCATCATAGAGTAAAATGTTTTTTTTAAGAAAAACAGTCATCAAAATAGTGAGGCGACGCTTTTCTCCTTCTGAGAGCAGAAAAGGAGAACGCGACAATTCGATATTATAAAAAAATGAATCCAACAAAGTATCCATCTCTTTTCTATTTTCAATTTTTGCTAGCTCTTCTGCAATTGTATCATAAAAAAAATGTGATTCTGAATTTTGAAAAATAAACCCTACTTCTTTGGAAAATTTTTTAAAAGGTAACTCTTTCTCATTTTGCCAAATTTTCATGGATCCACTTATAGGTTTTATTAATCCGGCAATTATTTTAAATATGGTACTTTTTCCATTTCCATTTTTACCACGGATAACAAGAATATTTCCATTACTGGCTGTAATGGAAATATTCTTAAGCAATGTTTTTTGGTCAGAATAATGAAAATTAATCTTTCTTAGTTCCAGCATCGTAGGTGTTGACTTTTGTAGCGATGGAAGTTTAATTGCTTGTACAAATCCAGGTTCTCTCTGTATTGAAATTAAAGAAGATGTAACTAGTCCATCCAAGCTAACATTTATTATTTTATCTGCTAGTGGTAAAATTTCATTTAGATGATGATCAACAATGATGATCGTTTGTTTACCTTTGATTTTATTTAACCAATGATAAAAATCAGCTCTAGCTTCAGGATCTAAAAAAGCAGTGGGCTCATCAAGAAGAAGAACTTGAGGCTCAATCGCCAAAAGTGAAGATAAGACTAGCCTTTGACACTCTCCATGAGATAGATCGATCGTTTTTTTATTCCAAAGATTTTTTAAACGAAAGCTATTCTCAAATTCATTTTTCTTTTGAAGCATTTTTTCTTTAGTGAAATTAAAATTTTCCATAGAAAAGAAAAATTCTTCCGCGACTTTGGGATATATGAGTTGCGAAAATGGATTTTGAAAGAGGAATACAATTTCAGATAAATTCTTTTTAAAAAAAACTCCAAAAAGTGGTTGGTCGTTATAAAGAATGGTCCCTGTAAATTGACCTGTAGTATATTCAGGTATTATCCCTTTTAACATTTGCAATAATGTGCTTTTGCCCGATCCAGAAGGACCTGTTATTAAAACCAAGTCATTATTGGCTATCGTGATAGACGAATCACAAAATATTTTTTTCGTTTGATTTTTAAATTTATACTCAAAAGGACCTATCGAAAACATAGATCTCCAAAAAATTATTTTTTTGCAATTAAAAACTGATCAAGTAATCCGAGTTTTACCAATCTCTTCGACACAATTTCACTTAAATAACCTGCTAATAAACAAGAAGAAAATATAAATGTGATGACTTGAATCCCATTGAAGCCAAGGCTTAAATTTTTATAATCATAAAGACTAAAATCTAGTAAATAGCTAAAGATTGCAGACATTCCTGAAGCAAGAAGCATAACTTTTAAGTTCCATTTTCTATAGAGAAAAACCATAAAAATAACTTCTGCACCAAGGCCCTGAACGATTCCCCAGAGTACCGACATGATTCCCCAGTGGGTTAATAAACTTTCAATGAAGGCTGCAATGATTGAAGCAATAAGTGCAATCCCCGGCTTTTGAACAATTTGAGCTAAAAAAACCGATGAAAATATCCAGAAGCCAGCGACTAGATAACTTAAACCTGCAACTTTTAGAAATGGTTTGGCAATTTCGTAAACAAAAGTCCATCCCCAAAATGAAACTCCCAGAGCAACTGCAACTACAGTAGTTAAGACGATTTCAAAAATTGTAAGTGATTTAAAAAGAGGAATAATAGTCTTCATATTGATAGTTATCCTTTCCTTCGCAGGCATTATCCTGGAACAGGTTCGAGGGTATTTTCTCAGATCGACATACAAAGTAAGTCAACCACCCCTAGGTTATTTAAATAAATGGTAACGATAACCCAAACAATATGCAATCAAAAAGGAGGGCCATTGAGTTTCCCCAAATGGCCCTCCCTGTCGTTTAAAGTTATTTAACCTGGCCTGGAATTATCTTCTTGCTGGCGCAGGTCTGTCTTCTTTTCTGTCTTCTTTTCTATCGTCTTTTCTTTCTTCTTTACGTTCTTCACGTCTTTCTTCTCTTCTTTCTTCACGTCTATCTTCTCGACGGTCTTCTTTTCGGTCTTCTTTACGATCTTCTTTACGATCTTCTTTTTTATCCTTTCTATCTTCCTTGCCTTCTTTTTTATCTTCTTTCTTATCATCTTTTCTGTCTTTGCGTTCTTCGCGAAGTGGCTTCATGTCTTTTCTAATTTTATCCATGTCTTCTTTTGTTAATTTAAGCTCCGTAGCTACATCTTTGACATTTTTTTTGTCTTTAAATAATGCCACAACCTCATCCATACTTTTACCAGAAGCTTTTGATAACTCTTCCATCAACATTATTTGCCCATAACCAAATTTATCAGCACGGTATTTTGCAATTTCTTCAGCTGTCATTTTAAATTTATCTTCAAGCATTTTAACAACTTTAGGATCTCCTTTATTACCGTCTGTAACTTCGGTTGAAGCAACAGGAGCTTTTGCTGGTACCGCTGGTTCTGTTACCGCAGGAGCAGGAGTTGTCGTTGCAGTTTCTACAACTGCAGTTGTTGCTGTATCTTGAGCAAATGAATAAGTACTAAATAATGAAACAGTTAAAAGCAATAATGCAAACTTCATAGGATCTCCTTTGTTTTTTTAGCTCGTCGGATATTTAGAGCTTTTTGTTAAAAATAAATTATGCTTCATTACTTGAAGCTCACTGCTACTTAGACGAAAAGCTAGGTAGAAAAGTTTCAAAAAAAATGACCTTTCTTTTTTTTTAAAGAGATTCTAGTATGTTAGGATGTCATTAAAAATATTCAAGAAACTTTTCTCCTCGTCTTACGTCTCTATGAGTGATGAGGAAATTATGATGTTAATTCAACAAGATAACTCACTGGCTTTTAATGAATTGTATTCAAGGTACAAGTCCCCCTTATATAGCTACTTTAGAGGACTAACCAACTCAGTTATTGCCGAGGAACTCCTTCAGGACACCTTTATAAAGGTCATAAATAAAAACAAGAGTTATCGATTTGAAAGCAAGTTAAAGACTTGGCTTTGGACGATAGCTAAAAATACAATACGTGATCACTGGAGAACTGTTGATCATAAGATGAAAAATTCTTTTGACTGCCTAGTTAATGAAGATGGTGAAGAAGTCTTTGAAGCTTCATTGGAAAGTGCCGAAATGATAATCTTACAAAAAGTTACTCAAAAACAGCTTCAACTATGTATTGATGAATTACCAATTGATCAAAAGGAAATTGTATTACTTCATATTCAGTCAGAATTAAGCAATCAAGAAATATCAGACCTTTCAGGTTTAAAAGTTGGTGCTATTAAATCAATTCTATTTCGAACTAAGGATAAACTTCTCGATTGTTTTAAAAGAGGGGGACATCTATGAACCATACATATGACATTTTTTATAAATCTCTCCGTGAAAAATTAATTCAAGGACCGCCAAAAAGTCTTGATCAGAAAATATTATTGCTTGCTTCTGAAAAATTACAATCTCATAAAAATCATGCAGAATGGTTGTATCTAGCAAGCGGCTTCACTACGTGCTTAATCGTTTTTTTAACCATAAGTGGATATTTTAATCATCAACAAAATTTTAATAAACAAGTTATTAATGAGTCCCCTGAAATGATTCTTAATTTTAACTCAATTGAAATGATGGCAGATGCTTCAGTTTTAAGTGAAAATGAATGGAAAAAAATTGAAGGTACTAAATGAATTTCTCAACTTTATTAGTTATGGTCTTTATATTTTATCAAAACTTAGCTCTTGGAGCTGGGGAAATTTCAAATATTGAATTAGATGCCGAGATCATTAAGAATTTAGATTTTTATCAAAATTTGGATTTAATAAAACTAGAAAATCCTATTAATTTTAAAAAAATTTCACGGACGACTAGTAGTGAAGAACAAATAAAACTACAAGATGACAACGCTTTCAAAAGCACTGACTTTAGTCAGGAGAAAAAACAATGAGACATTTAACCATATTGTTATTTTTATTTTTTTTGTTAACCTCACTAAACTTTGCATTGGCAGAAAGTAATAATAACTTAAATCAAAACAAACAAAGTTGGGAAAAACTTTCGGTTTCTGAAAAACAAGAATTGCGAAATCGTTTCAAAGAATATTCATCAATGACAAGTGAGCAAAAAAAAATATTAATTGAACGCTATAATGACTTCAAAAAACTTCCAATAGAAAAAAAAGAAAAAATAAGAGAAGCATTTAAAAAATTTAAACAGCAACCTGTTGAAGTTCAGGAGAAAATTAAAAAAAGATTTGAAGAAATTAATAAACTAAGTCCATCAGAACAAGAAGATCGATTAAGAAAAATTCGGGATGCCGTAAAAGAGCATGGTATCGTTGATCGACGAGATGATCAAAGAGAAGACAGACGGGAAGAAAGACGGGTAGAAAGACGGGAAGAAAGAAAAGATGAACGAAGAGAAGAACGGCGTGCTGATAAAAAAGATGAAAAACGTCCGAATACAGGGCCAGCACAAAAACCCTAATCTAAAATTTTAATATTTTTCAAATAACAAGGATGTAAAATGAAAAAAGTAATGCTCGCAACAATACTCTTCTCTACAGTTAACCAAGCCAATGCCTGGAATTTTAGTTTTAAAGCTGATGTTCAACACTCATCAACTGACAACGTAAACCTAACCAGCAACAGCCCCACAAGCGATACATTTAATAGTCTTGGTGGTTATATTCAAACTAAAGATGATAGTTTCAAAATTAAATTACGAGGCAAAACGGAAAAATATAAATCCCAAACTGCCAATGATAATTATTCTATGGATTTAAGTTTACAATATAAGCAAACCAAAGCACTAGATTATACCGTAAATGTTTTCAAACAAGTTTATAATGGTTCTGGAATCGTGAGTACAGATTCAACCAGTGATAATACCGGTGGAAGACTTTCTACCTCGTATTCTCATGATTTTGATAAAGAAACTTCAGGCTATATTGGTTTAAATGGAACCTCAAAAAAATACCCTAAAATTTCTGATCGTAAAGACCTAAGTCTCGGAGCAAATGCGGGCCTAGAGCATTACTACGATAAAAATTTTCTAATTAACCCTGAACTTAGTTTTGCAAATAACAATTCTTCGCAAACTTATTATAAAAACAGTTATTATGGCCCAAGTATACTCTTTAGCTTTACTCCCAATGATGAATTGGAGCTATTTGTTAGTGGAAGTTACACGCACACAACCTATTCTGGCAGAACTGTCTCTACAGTTGTTAGAAATAAAACAACAACCGCAGATGAATATCAAAATCTCGTCAGTGCGGAATTTGGATTAAATTATACAATTGCAAAAAACTTTCCCTTCCAATTTAAGTATTCTACCAATAAAAATTCGTCAAATAACTCAACTTCTGGTTACCAGGCAAAGATTCTTAATTTTGGAATAGGAATGAAATTTTAATTTTTCTTAAATACCCCATAAAATTGTCCCTACGAGCGTCAAAGTCAATTTGGCGCAGGGCAATTTCCTTTTCTTTTTAATAATCTTCCCATACCCTATTCCAGTCGTTTTACATTCTTAACTAACCAAGGATTGACCGTGAGTAATCAACGAAATGATCGCACCGAACGCACAGATGCCGATGAAAAAAAACAACAGGCTCTAGACTATCACTCTGAAGGTAGGCCTGGGAAAATTGAAGTTGTCGCTACAAAACCTTTCTTAACTTCTCTCGATTTAGCAAAAGCTTATTCCCCTGGAGTAGCCTACCCATGCCTAGAAATCGCAAGAGACCCAGAGCTTGTGTATAAATACACTTCTAAGGGAAACTTAGTTGCTGTTATTTCTAACGGGACAGCGGTCCTTGGTCTGGGAAATATCGGGGCCCTTGCTGGTAAGCCAGTTATGGAAGGAAAAGGAAATCTTTTCAAAAAATTTGCAGACATTGATGTTTTCGATATCGAAGTCAATGAACCGACTGTTGAAGGAATGATTAAAATCGTAGCAGCCCTTGAACCAACATTTGGGGGAGTTAACCTTGAAGATATAAAAGCCCCAGAATGCTTTGAAATTGAAACTCAGTTAATCGAAAAAATGAATATCCCTGTTTTTCACGATGATCAACATGGAACTGCGATCATTTGCTCTGCAGCTTTTTTAAATGCCCTAGAAATTACCGGTAGAGATATTAAAAAAACAAAAGTCGTTTTTTCTGGTGCTGGTGCAGCTGCAATTTCATGTGCAAAATTATTTTTTGAACTTGGATTGCCAAGAGAAAACTTAATCATGTGCGATTCTAACGGAGCAATCTATAAAGGTCGCAAAGAAGGAATGAATAAATACAAAGATGAATTTGCTATCGATACTAAAGTCCGAACACTTGCTGACGCTTTTAAAAATGCCGATGCCTTTGTTGGTTGCTCGGCCCGTGGACTAGTATCAGCTGAAATGGTTAAAGAAATGGCTAAAGATCCAATTATCTTTGCGATGGCCAATCCTGATCCAGAAATTTATCCCCATGAAGTTCATGCTGTAAGAACAGACGCCTTGATGGCGACAGGCCGCTCAGATTTTCCTAACCAAGTTAATAATGTCCTTTGTTTTCCTTTTATTTTCCGTGGTGCTCTTGATGTGAGAGCGACTAAAATTAATATACAAATGAAACTTGCTGCTATTTACGCTCTTGCAAACCTAGCGAAGGAAGAAGTTCCTGAAGAAGTCAAAATTGCATACAGTGGTGAAGATTTTAAATTTGGTAAGAACTATCTTATCCCAAAACCATTTGATTCAAGAGTACTAACAAGAGTTACTCCGGCAGTTGCTAAAGCTGCTATGGATTCCGGTGTTGCTCGCGTAAAAATTGATGATCTCAATGCTTATGCTCGCTCCCTTGAAGGGAGAATGGGTAATACTGCTCAGTTTATGAAGTCTCTTCGCGATCGATTAGGAACAGTCGTTGCTAAACGTGGACAAAAAATAAAAATGGTATTCGCTGAAGGCACGAACACGCGTATTCTTCTCGCAGTTAAACAACTTGTTGAAGAAGATAAAATTGAACCAATTCTTTTAGGCCGAAAAAAAGCTATCCACAAAAAAATGGATTTGCTTGGTTTAGAAAACTTAAAAGATGAAGTTAAAACGGTTAATCCTAGAAAACATGAACAATTTGAAAATTATGTAAAAATGTATTCAAAAGAAAGACAAAGAAGTGGTGTCTCTATTTACCATGCTGAAGAGTTAATGAGTCACCAAAATTATTTTGGATCAATGATGGTAAAGCACGGCTTAGCTGACGCTGTAATCGCAGGCCCTACTTTAAACTATGCAGATTGTTTTCCTCCATTAATGCATGTACTGGGTACTCAAGAAAAAAAGAGTGCAGCTGGTATTTTCATTATGACATTTAAAAACCGAGTTCTCTTTTTTGCTGACTGTGCTGTCCAAATTGAACCAACAGAAGATCAGTTGTGTGAAATCGCGGCTGGAACAGCTGATTTATTTAGAAAATTAATGAAACGCGAACCTCGAATTGCATTCCTTAGTTATTCTAATTTTGGATCAAATGATCATGAAAAAGCCATCAAAGTTAAACGAGCAGTTCAATTAACAAAAACTCGTTACCCAAATCTTTTAGTTGAAGGTGAAGTTCAAGCAGACGTTGCCGTTAATAAAAATTTAATGGACAAACTTTTTAGTTTCTCAACTTTAGATGGGCCTAGTGACATACTCATTTTCCCAGAATTAAATTCAGCCAATATTAGTTATAAACTCCTCGCTCAATTAGCCAATGCCAATGCAATTGGTCCGATTTTGGTTCCAATGAATCATTCGGCCAATATCATACCTAGAACTGCAACAGTAACTGAAATAGTTAATATGTGTGTTCTTTCGGCAATGCTTTCTGATAAAAAAATAACTGCAAAGGAATAACGAAATGAACAAAATAATTGTTAAAACTGACAAAGCACCTGAAGCTATTGGTCCCTACTCTCAAGGTGTAGGTGTCAATGGTACTTATTATTTTTCAGGCCAAATTGGGCTAGATCCAAAAACTCAGATGCTAGCAACTGGATTCTCGGCTCAATTGAAAATGATTATGCAAAATATTGATGGTCTATTGAGCTCAGTTGGGCTTAATCGTGATAACATTATTAAGACATCGATCTTTGTTACTGATCTTGGAAATTTTGCGGAAGTTAACCAGGCTTATATTGAATATTTTAAAGAGCCTTATCCCGCTCGTAGTACGATTGAAGTTTCGAAACTTCCTAAAGATAGCTTAGTAGAAATTGAAGTAATTGCAGCAAAATAAAGAATAAAAAAGTATTAAATGATTTTAAAAAGTAAGTATGTCTTTGAATCTAAAAACACTAAAATGTATCGGCATCTCCAAGGGATTCTGATACTTTTAGTGTCGTTTTTCGTTACTTACTCTTTTGTCTGTTCAATTCTTTTATTAGACGCTCGAAATGAAACAAAAAATGCAAAAACAAGCTTTGTTCAAACTCCCCCTGATTTGATTGTTGTCTTTACAGGTGGCCAAGGGAGAATTGAATACGCTATCAAAAAAGCCCAAGAATTTAAGCAACCAAATATTTTTATAACTGGTGTTCATGAAAAAAACTCCGTTAAAAATCTGATCAATACTAAAGAAGGAAACGAAACCGATCATATTGATTTAGACTATACGGCCAGGAATACCGTTGAAAATGTTGTTAATACTTTAAAATATTTGCGGAATAACCGTGGATTGAATAAAATTTTGATCATCTCAAGTGACTATCACATCATGAGAATAAAACAAATTATAGATACACTCATTAAAGATGATGACCAGTTTAAATTTTACTTCTCTGCAGTTCCTTCAAATTATTTACACTTAAGAAATATTAAGATTCTCTATATTGAAACTTTTAAATTAGTTCGGACTAAAATTTTCTTAATGTTTTGGGATCAAAAATCAACAATAGATGTAAGTTAAACTCTTGTCACTGAAATTACTTCATCAAGAGATTCAATTCCACTAATCGTTTTTAACAATTCACTATAATCTTTAACTTCGACTTCAAAGATAAAACTTCCTTTCCTATCCGGCATAGATTTGGCCATTGCACTTCGAATATTAATACCAGCATTGTTAATCGTTTTTGAAATCAATGATAGAATTCCAGGCTTATCTTGAGTCATAACTCGGATACTTACAGGATGAGTAAAACTAAAACCTTGGTTCCAAGAAACTTTAATTGTTCGAACAAGTGTTTCTGCATCCACTCTATTACATTCACTTGTATGAACAGTAATACCTCGTCCACGTGTGATAAAACCAACAATACTATCCCCAGGGATTGGATTGCAACATTTCGCCATCCTAACCATTACGTCACTCATTCCATCGACAATTACGGCATTGTCTGAATGAGTTTTTTTCCGAACATTTTTAGTCATCGTTTTTGAGTAAGACTCAATTTCGGAAATTTTATTATCTAAGTCACCTAAGTCTTGCTTGGCTACAATATCTTTGAGTGAAGGAATATATTCTAAAACTTGCTTGGCCGTGTATTTACCAGATCCGACCTGAACGCAAAGCTCTTCTTCATCAATAATATGTTCTTCATCAAACATATATTTAAATTCACTATTTTTTTTCAAAGCTTTAATACTTGTACCAAAAACTTTGAATGCCTTTTCGAGAATATCTCTCCCAAGCTCTCGGTTGTCGTCACGTTCAATTTTTAATAACCATTGCTTAATTTTACTTCGAGCTTTTGAACTCTTGGCAATATTGAGCCAATCCTTTGAAGGAGATTGTGTTTTTGAAGTTAGAATTTCAATTGAGTCACCAGATTTTAAGATATGGCGTAAAGGAACAATCTTTCCATTTATTTTAGCACCAACACAGTGATGTCCTACTTCTGTGTGAATTTCATAGGCAAAATCAAGTGGAGTAGCTCCATACTTCAGCTCTCTCACATCACCCTTTGGAGTGAAAACAAACACACCATCAAGATCAAGATCATTTTTTATAACATCTAAGAATTCGCGATTATTGTCTGTATTTTTATTATATTCTAGTAACTCTTGTACCCAATCTAACTTAGGTGCTGATTTACCGGCCATCCCTTCTTTGTATTTCCAATGAGCAGCAACCCCGGCTTCTGCAACTTCATCCATTTCATTTGTTCGAATTTGGATTTCAATTCTCTCAGCTCTTGGGCCAATGACAGCGGTGTGAAGCGACTGATAATTATTCACTTTAGGAATAGCGATATAATCTTTAAAACGACCTGGTATTGGAATAAAAGACGAGTGAATAATCCCTAAGGCTTTATAGCATTCTGTAATATTTGAAACAATTAACCTGAAAGCTAGTAGATCTTGAACTTGTTCAAAATCTACTCCTCGAGAAGTCATTTTTTTATAAATTGAATAAAAATGTTTTGGTCTACCCTTTACTTCAGCATGTAATGAATATTCTAAAAGTTTTTCTTTTATTGATGTGATAACTTCGCGGATATAACTATCACGCTCTGATTTCTTCATTGAAACTTTTTCGGCCAGACGGTAATAAATTTCCGGCTTCAAGAAGCGAAGACATAAATCTTCTAGTTCTGACTTAACTGAGTTAATCCCAAGTCGACTGGCAAGCGGAACATAAATATCTAACGTTTCTTGGGCGATCTTTTTTTGCTTTTCATCTGACACATATTGCAGTGTTCTCATGTTATGCATTCTATCTGCAAGTTTAACAATTATAACCCGAAGATCTTTCGCCATGGCGACAACCATCTTTCGGAAATTTTCGATTTGCGATTCTTCTTTAGTTTTAAATTTAATTTTAGAAATTTTCGTCAAACCAACAACGAGTTCAGCAACTCCAACATTAAATTCTTTTTCAATTTCAGCAGGACTAACATTACAGTCTTCAACAACGTCATGAAGTAATCCGGCCATAATGGTATCTAAATCCATATGAAGCCTGATTAATGTAGCCGCTACATTAATCGGATGAATAATATAATCTTCACCAGAACTTCTTTTTTGGCCTTGATGGGCTTTTTCAGCGAATAAGAATGCCTTTCTCAACATTGTGAAATTCGCATCAGGATAATAAGCTTCGACTCTCCTGACAAGGTCATCGATAGTTAGATCGCGCTCGTGTGAAAAATCTAAATTTTGGTACATTAGCGACCTAATATTTCTTTTGTAATTTCGCAAAGGCGTTTATACGCTTTTTCGATATCATCGTTGTATATTAAAAAATCAAAATCATTTTTTCTTAGTAATTCTTTTTGTGCATTCATTAATCGAAGGTTAATAATTTCTGTGTTTTCAGTTCCCCTAAAACGAAGTCGTTTTTCTAATTCGTCTACTGAAGGAGGGGCTATAAAAATGACATTTGCTAATTTTTTAAAATAAGATTTCATGGAGTCAGTTCCTTGAACATCTAAATCAAAAAGTAAATTTTTACCTTGAGCTAAGCTTTCTTCAACAAATTTCTTCGAAGTTCCATAAAAATTGCCATGGACTTCGGCCCATTCGAGAAATTCATTATTCTCTTTCATCGTTAAAAATGCATCTTTATTAATGAAAAAATAACTCACGCCATCTACTTCGCCCTTTCTAATTGGTCGAGTCGTATAGGACACAGATTCGACAATCGAAGGAAAATCAATTTTCAGCCTTTTTATCATAGTCGACTTCCCCGTACCCGACGGAGCGACAATGACAATTAATTTCCCAGGACTTTTTTGATCACTCAATATTTAACCCTTGCTCTCTCATTTTCTCTAATTGCACTTTCATTTGGACAACAGCATCTGAAATTTCTTTCATAGTTGACTTAGAACCCATGGTATTGGTCTCACGATTTAATTCCTGAATAATAAAATCGATCTGTCTTCCAACTTCATTATTAGATTTTAGTAGATTTTGAAATTTTTCCAAGTGGGCATGAATGCGATTAATTTCTTCATGAATATCAATTTTTTCTAAATAAAAGACAACTTCTTGCAATAATCGACTTTGGTCTACTTCTATAAGATTTTTATAATCGTCTACCCGCTTTTTTAACTTCTCTTCCACATTAGATTTAAAATGATCTGCATTTCCTTCTATGATCACGAAATGGGTTTTGTAGGATTCTAAGTGTTTTATTAAAATCTTGATCAATTTCTCACCTTCGGACTCTCGAGAAATTTTTAAATTCCCTAAAGCATCTCTAAAGGCTTTTAAGGCAAGTTCACCAAGCTCGCTTTGATTTTCTTCATCTTGATCTACAAAAAATTCAGATCGAAGAAAATCTGTCATATTTACTTTTGGTTCAATTCCATTACTTTTTAAAATAGGTGAAAGCTTGGCAACAAATTGAGAAATTTTAGCAGCATCTAAATCATCAAATTTGCTTTTATTTTCCGCTCGCTTTACATTCACATAGACATCAAAAGTTCCTCTAGAAAAAAGGTCTGTTAATTCTTTTTTCATTTCAATTTCAATTCCACCCAAACTGCCAGGCATTTTAAATCGAATATCTTTAAATCGGTTATTCACACTTTTGATTTCAACAGAAACCGCATAATTATTTGAACCCGCTACTGATTGACCAAAGCCCGTCATTGATTGAGCTGACATAAAATTATCCTTAGGCTAAAGGCCCGAAACTGACCATACTATTAAAAAGCCTAAGATATTACTTTTTAATTTAGAGATCAAGGGCCCATCCTTGAACCTTTCCACTCTCGAAATAAATTTGTTTTACATTCCCATCTTCAACAAAAGACCATCGCTCATTTTGATTTTTAGGATTTCCAGCAATTTCTATTTTTGATGGCTTTCCCCAAATTTGAAGAACCTGTGGTTTTGCCATTCCCAAATATAATTCACCATTATGAATAGAATGCTTTTGTATAAAATCTTGGCCTTTGCCCTGGTCGTCTTGCAAATCCTGCTTTTTGACACTTATATAACTGGCCCTTTCTCCTGATGATAAACTCAAGTAATACAGCTTATCAGAGTCTGTTGGGAGAAATTTTTTGTCTTTGCTATACTGCTCCAATGACTCAACAGGAATATCTGCTTCTTTTTGATCTAATTCTTGTTTAATCGACATTTGTTCTTTTTGAAGTTTTCGGCTGCGCTCACTTGCGGGAGTCCTTTTTTGTACTTCATCGCGGCTTCTGTAGGCTTCCCCGGTATCTCCGCTTACTACCGGAAAATCTTTTCCTGCTAACAGGAATGGGTCACTTTCCCGATTCATTTCTTCAATAAAGCTTCTATCTGGTAAAAATCCAGCGCATCCAGTATTTAAAATCAAACAGGCACCAAAAAGTGCAAATAATATAAATTTGTTCGTGGCTTTTGGGGATTTTTTCATATTCACTCCTTTCGTTTGAACTCTTCAAACTCACTTACGAATCTCATCGACGCATTAGCACTCTTTAATAAAATTCTTGGGACTAAAAATGAAGAGAGGCAAGATTTTCTTTACGTTGAAATTGCTGTTTTTAACTGATGTATTTAGTCGGACAAAAGAGTTTTACTAATCTCTTTTGAAGATTCACCGATAATTGTAGTAGGGAGAAATGGATTGTGAATTTTTTAATTAAAATCGAAGAAGCAATTAACCGCTTAATAGAAAAACTTTTAGAAAGTTTAAAGGGAATTATTCCTGATTTTCTCTTTGAAGCAATTAAATTTCTCACTCAAATTCCTAAAATACTAGTTAGTAAAATTGCTAAACTAAAACCTAAAATTTCGATTTTTTACTTAAAAACTATTGGATATTTTCTTCATTATACAACTATCATTCGTGGTCATATTATCACTTTTGTTATGTACCTGCGTTCTGAAGAATTTAAAAATGCAGATAAAAAAAGTTTAATGACTAAGCCTTTTAAGTACGCAAAACTTAACCCACTAAAGTCAATTTCAACATTACTATCATGTCTTATATTAACGATTGTTTTTAGTGTTATATATCAAAACGCACATAAAATTGCCATCGGTACACTTTCATTAAGAAAACCCGCATCAGTGTCTCAGGAAGAAGATATCTATATTGAATTGAAAAATCATAAATTTGAAGTTCATATGGGCTCAGCAGGTGGTGGCCATGGAGCTGCAACTGCTGAAGCTCATGAACATGAAATTTTTCTTGATGTAAAAATAGAAACTGAAAACCCCAAAGAAAAAGAATTTTTAGAACATATGGAAGAAATGTTAGATGATAACCTTGAAGCCTTAGAGCTGAGTGTTACTCAGTTGCCAATAAGTACTGAGGACCAAAAAGCACTTTCAGAAAAAATGATGAAAACATTAAATCTTGATTTTAAAGAAATAGGTCATGAGCACCCAATTAAAAGTATTACACTAAAACAAATTGTTCCAGGAAGACCTGTGTACTTCCGTCAAGCCGAAAGAATGATAACGATAGAGGACATTAATTTACAAATATTTTTAGAAGACACTCACCGCAATCGCCAAGTATGGCTCGATTTTTCGGCCCTTACATCAAATCGTAATGCCGCTCTTTACTTAAAAGATCATGTAGTAGAAATCAAAGATTATTTAACAACAAATGTAGAACCAGTCCTCCCTCAACTTCCTGTAGAAGAAGAAGGAAGACTGATTATAAAAGAAAAAATTAGAAGTGAACTCAATCAGTTCCTTGAAAAAAATGCTATTGAAGGAAAAATTTTAGAAATTTATATCGATTACCTTATGGCTTCTTGATTGAGATAGCTTTTCACGATTTAAGAGCATTGCTTTTAAGGTATTCGGGCTTATATCTAAAAGTTTTGAAGCTCTCATCACATTTTTATCAGTTTTCATAAATACATTCAAACAGTAGTCCATTTTAATTTCTTCTAATGGTCTTAATTGATGGGCCGAAAAATTAGAAACTTCCGACTGATCTTTTAATAAATCATGGTCTAAATGATCTAAAATTATTTTTTTTCCATTGCTAAAAATTTTCTTTTTATTTAAATGCGATAATAAATGCCGAATATTTCCAGGCCATGGGCAGTCTTGATAATATTTAATAAGGTCTTCACTAATAATACAGTATTGATCTTTTTCAAACTTTAAACACAACTCTTCAATTAATTTTGAATTTTCTCTCAACGCTTCTAAACAAATGACTAATCCAGAAGTTAATCTATAATAAAAATCTTTACGCATTCTTTCTTCGGCAATAAGTTTTTCCATCTTCGTTCCTGAAGCAAATATTAGCCTTACTTCAGCTTGATGATTTACACTTCCACCAACGGCACGTACTTGCTGATTATCAAGAAATAATAAAAGTTTTGTTTGGTGTTCAGTACTTAATGAATCGATTTCATCTAAAAAAAGTGTGCCTTTGTGTGCTTCTAAAATAGCACCACGTTTTTCATTTATGGCGCCAGTGAATGCTCCTTTTACATGTCCAAAAAGTTCCGACTCAATCAAACTAGGTGCAAATGATGATAAATTTAAATGTATAAACTTCCCTGTTCTCAGGCTTTCATCGTGAATAGATTTTGCAAGAGTTGTTTTACCAGTTCCAGTCTCCCCTTCAATCATTATATTCAAAGAACTTTTTATCATTTCTTCCGTTAATAAATTTTGACATTGATTAGATTCTTCACTTATTTTTAAATGAGTTCTAGGCCTTAAAAATTGGATTCGATTGAAGCCAATATCTATAATATCACCTCGCTCTAAATAAGCTTCGAAGCAATAAACGCCATTCAAGCAAAAAGGTGAATTGTCTAAACTTTTCATTAAATATCGAGACTTTTCATTAAATTCTTTTGAGCTAGTATGTTGAATGAGTGACAACTCAAAAGTAGCAGGTAGTGCTCCAAAAACAGGAAGGAAAATTTCAGAAGTCTTGAAGTCAAATAAAAATTTTGATGATGTTTTTATTTTATATTTAGTTCGTTTTAAACGATAGGTGCGTTTACGGTCTTGAAAGAGATCTAGCATAAATTCATCATCTTCACGGACTCCTTTGAGCCCAATAGTGCTCTCTAAAGTTTGAGTTATCGACCGTTCAATCTGCAAAGCTCCCATAAAATCCCCTTGTTAATGTCTCTTTAAGAGCTCAACTACTTCAAGACAAATGCCAAAGAGATAGAGTGCAAAATGGTGGTAAATAGACTATTATGAGGCAAAAAATAAACCTAGGTCCAATTCATGAGCTACAAAATTAAACCACACAGTGCAAGTTTCAAAATGGGAATTTCAAATCCTGTCCAATTTGAAGAATGGCTCACAGGCCATCCAGATATTATAGGGATCAGCATGGTTGGTAGATCAAACGTTGGAAAATCTAGCCTAATAAACGCTCTCTTTGGATCTAAAACGGCTAGAGTTTCTAAAACTCCAGGGCGAACTAGAGAAATAAATATTTTCGAATTCGAATTAAGTCTTAATGGAAAAAAATCTGAGTTGCCGCCATTTTATTTAATCGATTTACCGGGATACGGTTTCGCTGAAGTTTCAAAAGATATGCAGAAAAATTGGGATGAATTAATGGGTTCTTTTTTTGCTCATCTCTCGCCAGGAATGATGTTAATTAATATCCAAGATGCTAGGCACCCAAACCAAGAATCTGATAAACAGTTTCATAAATTTCTAAAACATATTACTCGCAATGCCATTTTACTTTTTAACAAAATGGATAAATTGAAAACCCAAAAAGAAAGAGCAGAGCTAGATAAATTAAAACCAGCACTCTCAAAAGAATATAAATGGATTCGCCAAATGTATTTTGCTTCTGCTGAAAGCAAAAAAGGCTTACCTCAAGTCGAAGATGCAATCATTGCACATTTACTAGAAGAATTAGAAATTAGAAAAACGGATAGAGTTGAAGATACTAACGAATAATTATTCTTTATTTTTTTTTGATTTATCAGTAATTTGTAATGAAATATCTTCAGGACCTTTTGGGCCTGCTGAAAATTTAATTTTATAAACTTGTTTTTCAAGATGTTCTAAATCTTTTTTACAAGCATTGGCAGTATGAAGAAGCGCTCTAACTTTGGCAGAATCCCATTCTATTTCACCAGACTCAATGCCTTTTTCTAATAATCGGCCAAGTTCTTCATATGTGTCTTTAAGGTGAGCATTTGTTCTTGAAGCAGTTAATAGTTTCCTTCCAATAACACCGGCCTTAATCACTTCTTGGTGAAAAGTAAAAAACAAGCGGTCCAAGTTCGCTTTCCAATTTGAATTTTTTTTCATTAGTTATAACCTATAGTCAGAATATTGTCGAAAGATAGAATAAGTATAACTTTTGACTCCTTCCTTGTGAAGATTGAATTTTTTGGTAGCATTAAAGCTATTTAGATCTATTTAGATGAGTATTCAAACTTAAGAGAGATCCAGTTGGTTATGTTTAAACAGTTTAAAGCAATTGAAGCAGATTTAAGTCTTCGGTATTCCAAAAACCGTGATCCATGGGGGCTAGAACCTAAGCGTGCTATCGCGGATTTAAAAGTGATATGGCCATTTTACCATTATTATTTCAACGTTGTGGTTCACGGAAAAGAAAACGTTAAAGATCGGCCTTATATGGTCGTTTCAAACCATACTGGTCAAGTTCCTATTGATGGATTGCTTATTTGTACGGCCTTTGCTACCGAAATTGACTCTCCTCGTATATTGCGTCCGTTAATCGAGAGATTTCTTACTTCACTTCCATTTTTAGGGAGATGGTCGAGTGAAGGCGGAGCAGTCTTAGGAGATAGAACGAACTGCCTAAACTTGCTTAAAAGAGGTGAATCAGTTTTAATTTTTCCAGAAGGTGTAAAAGGAATAGCTAAAAATACAAAGGATCACTATAAGCTTCAACGCTTTACTAGAGGATTTTTGAGAATGGCCATCGCTTCTGGATCTGAAATTCTTCCTATCGCTGTTGTAGGTGCTGAAGAATTTTTTCCCTATGTGATACATTTAAAAAAGTTAGCCCATTTTTTTAAAATTCCAGCCTTCCCACTATCTGCTAATTTATTTCCCTTGCCGTCTCCAGTAGACATTTATATTGGAGAACCTTATTCTCTCCCTAGTGGATTAAGCCCAGAAGCGCTAGATGAAGATCTCGATTTTTATTTAAATGAAATCGAACAAAAAATTCAACAATTAACGCAAAATGGTCTTAAAAACCGACGCTCACTTATGAAGAGAAAAAAGTAATGAACCACTCACTTGCAATGAAATCAGTTTTAATCATCGGTATTCAAGGAGCTTTGGCTAAAATTACAGCTGAGCTTTTAATAAAAAAAAATTCGAATATTAAAATCCATGGTGTTGATTCGCGCGATATAGACAATGTGCCAAGTAGACCACAATTAACCTATCAACAAATGAAATACACTCGGACGAATTTTGAAAAGATTTTTAGGGAGTTTCAATTTGATACGATTCTTCACTTAGGTCGACTCGGTCACTCTCCAGCAATGGGAAATATTAATAAGCGAATTGATATCAATTTAGTAGGCACGAATACAATTTTAGAACTGGCGCAAAAATTTCAATGTAAAAAAGTTGTAATCTTGAGTACCCATCACGTCTATGGAGCGCTCTCCGATAATTCTATGTTTTTAAAAGAAGATTCCCCTCTGCGCGGAAGTTTTAAATACGCTGAACTTAGGGATGTTGTTGAAATGGATCAAATGTGTACGAACTGGATGTGGAAAAATCAAAATAGTATTGAAACTGTTGTCCTCAGACCGTGCAATATCATCGGTCCACAAATTAAAAATTCAATTACCCAATTTTTAAAAACTCCTTATGCTCCTTTGCCAGTTGATTACAACCCGATGTTTCAATTTGTTCACGAATTTGATATGGCCAATATTATTGTCGACTCGGCCGAAAAATTAAAAACTGGTATTTATAATGTTGCTGGTGATGATGTCATCACACTTCACGAAGCGGCTAAAATTATTAATGTCAAAAAGCTGAAAGTCCCCATTGTCGTGGTTGAGCAGTTAGCTAAAATCTTAACTCCTGTATGGAAATTCCCCCATTACCTAATTGATTATTTAAAATACCCTTCAACCCTTGATAATAGTGAATTAAAGAAAAATTTGGGAGATGATATTTTTCGATTTACGGCCATAGAGGCCCTAGAACTTCTTAAATCTCATTGACGATAAGTTCCCCCTCTCTTATTATAGAGCTCTGCCCCGGTGATGAAATGGTAGACTTGATAGATTCAAAATCTGTTGTCGAAAGGCGTGCCAGTTCGAGTCTGGCCCGGGGCACCAATTATCAAGGTATTCGAACCAATATTTCCAGAACCATTTATGATCTTAATAGAACCGAAGGCTTTCGCCTGCGATAATTCATTTGTATAAAATTCTTTATCCATATTCCAATTAATCTTCACAGTATCCGGGATAGAGAACATCGCAATTGAATTCTGCAAAACAAGAGTAGGGAGAAATGCAATCCGATACAAGAGAATTAAATATCCTGACCTTCGTAAAGCTACTTGACTGCCTTTTAATCCAAAAACGACAAATTCTCAATTCCTGGGTTTTGTTTTAAAAGGTAGAGACTTTAATCTCAAAAAGATCACAGGGCCGAATTTACCAATTTTAAATAATGCGAACCGCCCCTATAATTGTATCCAAATACTAGTTACTTCGTTGTGGTTGTTAAAGTATGCACGATGTATTTCATTGCAATCTAAATGATAAATATATCTAACAAAATGTTGTGTACTATCAATATCCTTTTTTCTCTGACAGTTTTTTCCCCATTTTTCAATTATTTTTTTTTCTGTAAAATTTTCACCGTCACTGATGTCTGGTATAAAAGTTATATCAGTTAACTCTTGCTTCGTATTAATTCCAAATGACCATCTTTGATGACCGGAATTGGGATCGTCATATATTAGATTTTCACCTGCACTATTTTTCTCATCTACAATTTCATTAGGCTGACCAAAAAATGCGAGTAACTTTTCTTTATTCCATTTTTCAGTTTCAATTTGGTAGATTAAGTCCCACGATGTCCGATACTTTCTAATCGTAGAAGATTGACTATTTGAAATCTGATTTTTTGAACAAGTTATCAAACAAAAGAGCGTGGTTAATACAATTATTTTTTTCATTATTTTTTTATCCCTAGTAAGGATTGTAAATATTTTGTGATCTGTTCATCTGTTAAATCATTCTTACTGACAGCATGCTCAACATTATTAGCAAAATCTTCTTCAGGGGATAATATCCCATCAGGTTCAGAAAAAGATTTACGAGAAGTTTCAAAATAACCTTTTGTGAATCTCCATCTTGCGACAGAAATATAGTCTTCTCTTTCTTCTTTGCTTAATTTAGAAAATAAAATATGGCCCATCTCATGAGCGAGTGCTTGCCTATAACCAAATTGCTTAGCACTATCGTAAAATACAATAATCGAATCATCAGGTCCTGATGTTGATTGATTATTTGGAAACAATGATTTAACTGATCTGTAGAGTTTAACTTCACCTAAATTTTTAAGAATTTTCGGAAGAGAATTGAAAGATTTTTCTATTTCTTTCTTTTCTTGAGGAGTCCAATTTTTAAAAAGCTCGAGCTGATTTGGCCAGCCTACTGGCATTTTACTTAGAAAGGTTAATTTAAGAGGACTAAAAAAATTATATCTCCGGCAATGCGCCTCAACTTTTGTACTTCTTATAAATGTTCCATCATTTCGATTATAAGAATCCCGACTATGGGCAGATACAATATATTGTCCAGGTGGACACTCTAGAGCAAGCGCTTGTTCTAAAAAAACGGCGATACTTAAAGTTAACAACAATTTCATCATTGTTTATTCTATTTTCAAAGTTTTATCTGGTCAAACTCTTTATATAATTCAGTTTTATTAATAGCAATTAAACAGCCCATAAACTGGGTACGAGTTAAAAGACGTATAATAATTATCTACTTAATTGATCTATTTTTTCTAGAGGTTTATTTTTGTATTATTTTTCGAAGAGCACTACGTGCCGCTGCACGAACTACCATTTTTTCATCTGAATTTTCTAACTCCAATAAAATTGGAATTGAGCTTTCAATCTTAAAATGCTCACATGCCTTACAAGCTTCCTGGCGAATGTACCACATTGAATCATTAAGCAATGGTGGAATTGAATTAACAACGGAAATATTATTCAAAATAATTAACGCTTTAATGGCCCGTCCACGTACTCCACCACTCTCATCATTAAGAAGTAATTCAATTTTTTTTGCTGATAATTTATGCTTCATTCTTGCAAGTCCACTAATGGCTTGCAATTTAACTGTCATCCTTTCATGATTCAGGGCCTTAATTAGAACAGGAATTCCTTTTTCGTCACCAATTGCACCTATTGCCAAAAGACTCCATTTCATTACTCTTGGAAACTTTTCATCTTGAGCTGCATCTATCAAATAGGGAATTGTTACTTTTCCAATTTTCTTTATTTTTTGAATAATTATTTCTGCTTGAATATCACCCTGAGTATCTAACTGGGCAATCAGCGATAAAATATCTTTTTCTCCGGCCATAAAATGCTCCTAGTATTTAGAATAAAAAATCAAACCTACTTTAAATACTTCCAAAAAAAGCTCATTTCCAAAGCATGCAAAAAAGCCGTCTCTTTAAAATTACTAGCTCCTCCATGTCCGCCCAAAATATTTTCGTAATAATAAACAGGGTGGTTATGTTCAACAAGTTTTGCACAAAACTTGCGAGCATGCCCGGGATGAACACGATCATCTTTGGTTGAAGTATTTAAAAAAATTACAGGATAAGTTTCATTTTCTTTTATATTTTGATAGGGAGAAATTGATCGGATATAAGCTCCGTCATGTTCATCATCTGGATTTCCATATTCTGCCATCCAGCTGGCACCCGCCAAAAGTTTATGATAACGATGCATATCTAATAATGGGACACCACAATTTATTGCTTTAAATAAATCTGGTCTTTGAGTATAGCAAACCCCCATTAAGAGGCCTCCGTTACTTTCGCCCATTGCTCCTAAATGTTCTTTGTTAGTTATTTTTAAACGAATTAATTCCTCAGCGATTGCAAAAAAATCTTCATAGGCCTTAAATCGATTCTCTTTTAAGGCGCTTTGATGCCAATTGGGTCCATATTCTCCGCCGCCGCGAATATTAGACATTACCCAAACTCCACCTTTTTCTAACCAAGATGAACCTATTTCATTGCTAAAACTTGATTTTAATGAAACTTCAAAACCTCCATACCCATAAAGAATTGTTGGATTCGTACTATCAAAAACTAAGTCATTTCTATGAACAAGAAAATAAGGAATTTTGGTTCCATCTAAACTCGTTGCAAATTGTTGTTTTACAATTACTTTTTTATAATCAAAGAAAGAAGGGGCCTTCTTGGCCACACATACAATCTTTTCTCCTTCACCGTAATAATATGTTGAAGGTTGATTAAAAGAACTAAAACCAACAAAAAATTTATCGTTCATAAAATTAGTTGATAAGTAATCAATGCTGCCATTTGCGGGTAATTCTAGTTTTCTTTGGGTCCATTGTTCGTTGTCTTGCAAAGTAATTTTATAAAGAATTCCTTTAACATCTTCGTCGATGATTATATAGATTCCAGTTTCTGAATAACTTATTTCATAAACTGATTCATTTAATCCAACTGATAAAATTAAACTTGTTGCATGTGTTTCTAAATCATAGGAAATCACATCACCTATTTTAAATTCTTTCCAGTCCATTTTTAACATTACAATATATTGATTTTTGACAACTCCATAGTCTGAATACATTTTTGGAAGTTGCAATTTGATCCAATGCCCATCTTTAAAGACTTGCTCTTCTTTATTATAAAAATCAATAACTCTACACAAAAAATAAAATGTTTTATCTTTAGTTTTAATGTCATTAGCATGTGCCATCATATCATTTTGAGCAACTTCAAAAATTATTTTAGCTGCTTCAAGAGGTTCCCCACGCTTCCAGTCACGGATAGTTCGTGCATATCCAGAATCTGTCTCTGAATCCTCGCCAAATGTTCTGCATAATCTAAGTGTATTATCATTCACCCAGTGGGCTTCCCCTTTTGATTCAGGAAGAATAAAACCATCTGGAATAAAATTTTTTGTCAACATATCAAACTCACGGCCGATATTTGCATCACTTCCGCCGGGAGAGATAAATACCATTGCACGCGTTTTACTTTCATTTAATACTAAGTTTTCAAAAACCCATTTAACGTCTTCAGAAAGAGAAAGTTCATCTAAATCTAATACGCTCTCCCAATCTGGATTGGTTTTTAAATATTCCTCAATAGAACAGCGACGATAAATTCCTTGGATATGTTCATCGTCTGTCCAAAAATTATAAACGTATTTGTCATCTATTGAGACATATGGAATTTTTTCTCTTGTCCCAAAAAAATCCAATGCTTTGTTTTCTATATCTTCAAAATCTAAAAAACTTTTAAGCTTTTGGATAGATTCATGACTTATTTCTTTTGCCCAATTGATGGATTGATCAGATAAAACTTCCTCTAACCAAAGATATTTATCAGTCATTTTAACCTCGTCTAATTAGTTTGAATTTAATTTATTTAATTAGTATATCGACATAATTTTATAGAAACAAGTTACGATATCTCGGTTTTTTTAAAATTCTAATTGGGAATCAAGTTGTTTTAAAAATGTTCGAGAAGTAAGACTCATATACTTTCCTCTTGGAGTCGCCAACCACAAATGAAATTCATGAATATGCTCAACTGAGATTTCATAAAGTTCTCCATTTTCGATTTCTTTTTTCACCATAAAGTTTGCTAGATAAGCCACGCCTTCTCTCGCTAGACAAAAACGTTTTTGCGACTCTTGACTGTTAACCTCAATCCCAATCGTTGGGAGCTGGCCAAACAATTCAATGAGAACGTTCGAAGACCTCCGCCCCATTAAAGCTCCAATCCCACTAATATAACCATAATTATTAATAATCTTGTGGAGTGTTTTCTCATTACTTGAAGATTTACACTCTTTCCATAAATCAGGATGACAGACTAAGGACATACTTTCTGGATGCAAACGGCGAAATTCAATTTGGGGCGTATTAATTTTGGCAAACATTAATGCAAATTCACAATCAGTAGTAAGAAGTAAATTAATAATCTCATCAGGTGTTCCGGAACGAATCGAAGGAACAACTTTAGGATACTGTCGTCTAAATTCATGTAATAAGTTTGGCAGATAATCATTGATGACATGATCAGAGGCAGCAAAAGATAATTGCCCTTCACATTTTTCTTGAACACCTCGGCAAAGATTTTCTATCTCTTTTTCGGTTTTAAACAATTGCTCACATAGCCTGAAAACATCTAGCCCTTTAGGTGTAAGTGCAACTCCATTTTTAGACCGATCAAATAGTACAACGCCTTCGGCCTCTTCAAGCAAGCTGACTGAACGGCTTAAGGCCGACTGACTAATATTAAGTTTTTTGGCTGACTCTGAAAATTTTCCATCCTTTGCGACTTGATAAAAAACTCGAAGATAATTTAATTCCATAATTTCGTCCACTTAGGATCATTCTATATATTAGATGGATAGCTATTAATCATTCTAATTATCAACTCAAACAAAGTAAAATACTTTGATGTAGAAATTTAAATCAACATAAGGAACACAAAATGAAACTCTTATTTGCAATCTTTATTTTTACAACTTTACTCAACAACGCATTTGCAAATCCAGGAAGCCATAAACTAGCTTGTAAATCTGCTAAGAATTCTGGTGCAAATCAAAGAATTGAACTCTCACTTAAACGTTCAAATGGAGCAAGATGGTCTGCTCCGATAATTGAAATGAGTATTGAAAACAAAAAATTTCAACTGACAACTCCTGATGAGTCGAATAATTACGGAACAACATTTCACAATTCACCACTAAAAGTTATTACCGTCACTGCGGAAGTACCCTTTGATCAGAAAGCAAATACAGGTTTTTTTGGAGTGGTAGCTATCCCTGAAACTGTTAAAGCTTTTGATAATCAAAACAATTCCGTTAAATGGAGCTTAAAGGCCGAAAAAGAAGACTGTTATGATTCAAATGGTAAAGCACTTTTTCAGGGTGTCGTTCACGGAAATGTAAATATAGATAACACTGAAATCAACATAGATGCACAGGTACTTGATTGTGAGCTTACTTATAATTCGGGAATGTCTTGTTAATTTATTTTTAAAACTTTAGGAGTATTTATGAAAAAAATCTTTTCACTTAGTTTATTAGTCGCAGCTTTATTTTCTAGCAACGCATTTGCAACTCATGCCTACAGAGGGGAAAATTGTAAATCTTTAACACATAAATTAGATTACTTAGGAAATTATCCCATTGGTGGCAGTTATGGTATGTCAGTAATTGGTACAGAAGCAGACAATACAAAAGCACTTCCTCTTTTTGATAAATCAGAAACACCCAATACTCTTGAGGATGCTGATGTTATATTTAGCGAAGTATCATCTAAAATAATAGAGCAAGCTCAGTCATCTAAAGATTGTGATTTTGATTATGAAGAATGGAAAAGCGAAAAAATTATTGAGATCAAATTAATTTTAAGTGAAGGTGTTAAAAATTTGGGATTAAATCAAGGTGATAAGATAACTTTTATTTGTGAAGAATCTACAGCTTACCCAAATAGATCTAATTGTCATTAAAAGTACAATCTTAAAGAAGAATATAAAATTTTAGGATAAACTCCAAACTCTGATTTTTGAACTGATGGGGACTTTGTCCCCATTGGAACATAAGCACCAAGGTCTATAAAAGCGTCTTGGGCAATATTATATTCAAGTGCCAAATTATTAAAAATAGAAAGATCATTTGCATTAAATAAGCACTGGGCTGTTAATTTCCACAGTGAACTCAACTCGTAAGTCAAACCTGGAATGAGATAGTGAACACCTTGAAGTGAAACTCCACCTTGCGTGTAAGCCGTATTAGATTGTAATAAAAAATATTTCTTAGCTTCAACAGAACCAGCTCCATTATAATGGAACTCAATATAGCTATAAACATTCGTTGTTAATTTATAATCCATTCCTATTGTTGCTCGAACATAGTTTTTCAAATTATTATTTGAATTATTTTCAAAATACTTAGGTGATACTAAAGCAGCTTCAAACCATGCACTGGCTTTTCCAACTGACCTGGCCAAGTCTAGACCAATCAGTAAATTGTCCTGAAAATCCATAAGCAAGGCAGAAATATCAGTTTCAAGATAATTCGATTTCAATCTAACAAAGGCAGCACTTTTAGATTTTTTTAATTTATCACCAAAAACATATCCCACATCTAGTAAGCTCAATGAACCAAGGGCGACATTCATCCTGATAGTGTCTACGCCTACCCTTTCTTCTTTATCTAATGTTTGATAAGTTATGGGCGTTAAAACATCTGTTGGGTTAACAATCTTAGCTGAGCCAAAAGCAATTGGGGCCCGACCAATGTTTAAATTTCCCCACTGAGCAGAATAACTCAGATAGAACCTATCAAGGTTCTGATTAACTAAAACATTTGATTGACCTGAATGATTTGAAGTATACAAATCAGGATTTAAATCAGCTGCTCTGTAAGTTCTTTTTATTCCATTATTTAGTGGCAGAGTTGTACTTTGAATATTGGCAGATATTGCATACGCTGTATAAAAGCTGAATTTATCATTGGGTGACCAAACAAATTTCGGCCTAAATGTGTTCGTGAAAGTACTTAAAAATTTATCTTCATTTGTATTTTGAGATTCCGAGATAAAAGTTTTATAAGACCCATTCAGGGCAAATGAATTTTGTTCGATTGAAAAAAACAAAATTAAAACTAGCGAGAATGCTTTAAAAAACTTAATTATCACTGTCTATAATTCCATCTTTTAAAATAATAACTCTCCTTGAATGATCCATAATTCTTTTATCATGTGTCGAAAATAAAAAAGTAATTCCTTTCGTTTCATTGAGAGATTTCATCATATCAATTAAATTATTTGCTGTTTTTGAATCAAGATTCGCAGTTGGTTCATCAGCTAAAATAATAGCTGGTCTTGATACCACCGCTCTGGCGATTGCCACTCTTTGCTGCTGCCCTCCTGATAATTGAGCTGGTCTTCGGTTTCCCATCTCTACAAGACCCACATCTTTGAGTATTTCATTCACTCGATGCAATCGCTCTTCCTCAGGTATTCCTTGTATTAACATAATATATTCAATATTTTCTTTGACTGTTAAAACTGGAATTAAGTTATAGGACTGAAAGATAAATCCTATGTGGTCTCGTCTAAAATCAGAAAGCTCGTTCCCGCTCATATTACTTATCGGCATTTCGTTTATATAAACAATCCCAGTCGTTGGCTTATCAAGCCCACTTAATAAGTTTAAAAGAGTAGATTTACCAGAACCAGAAGGGCCAGCGATCGCAGTGAATTCACCTTTTTTAATAGCAATATTTATTTTATTTAAAGCAGCTACCTCAATCTCACCACTAATATATGTTTTGATAACATTTTCAGTTCGAAGAATGTCATTTGATTGTAATTTTTCTTCTGTGCTCATAATATTTGACTCCAATAAAAATTCAAAAATTATTACTTTTTTCTTAAAGCTACTGCTGGAATGATTTTAGCAGCATAGATTGCAGGGTATAATCCTACAAATGTTGCAAAAACGATTAAACTAGGTGGATAAAGAATAAATTGAATTAGCCTAAAATGTGGATAAATTTTATCCTTAAACACTAGATGAGCATATTCAATTCCCCGATAATCTATTCCATAACGTGAGAAAAAAGAAATACAAATAATACCTATAATCACACCCGCAATAGAGCTAATAAATGCTAATAAAAAAGCTTCATATACAATCATTCTTCCAACAACAGTAGGCCTTGTCCCCACAGCTCTTAATACACCAAACTCAAACATCCTTTCATAGAGAGACATGAATAGCGTGTTCATGATTCCAAAGGCAATGATTCCAAATAATATAAAAGCTAATATTCCCAATGAGAACTGAGTGAATTTTAAAATAGATGCCAATTCTTTAAACATCTTATTCCAACCAAAAACTTCATTACCACCAGTTGAATATTTCTGTGCAAATGGAAAATTTTTCTGTGCAGGAAGATTTAAATCTTTAAAATTGAGAGCTATTTCATGAAGATTATTTCCGAGATTGAGAATTTTCTGAGCTTCATTGAGATTTAAAAATGCAACATTTTCATCCAATTCCCTAATTCCAAAGGAAAAAATCCCACCGACTCGAAACATTTCTTGAGAGAGATCGCCTGCTCCTGCTTTTGCCACAGTCACAACAATTCGGTCACCAACATCTATATTTAAATTATCAGCAAGTTTTTTACCAACAAGAATTTTTTTATCATCTAGTTTATTTAAATATTCACCTTTAATAATAACCGTTGATAGCTTTGATACTTCTTTTTCTTTTTCAGAATCAACTCCATAAACAACGATATTGTTTGCATCTGTAGTTGAAGTTAACATTCCATAACTAAGAACTCTAGGGGCGAAACCTATTAGCAATTTTTCATTTTTAAGTTCGTTTAAGAGTTGATTGTTATCATTATTTGCTATCACTTTTTCAACATCAAAGTTTTTCATAAAACCAGTTTGATGAATTTGAGCATTTCCCGAAAAGTTTTCAGTTGCCGAACTGACCATTGTTTCACCAAGACTAACGATTAGTGCATCTGCAAACATCATCGCTGCAAGACCTACGCCGATGGCAAGAACTGAGAGCAGAGTACGCCTCTTATTCCTAAAAATATTTCTCCATGCTAGTTTGATAATCATCAACATTTACAAATTTCTCCTCAACTCATCCTCATCGCTTCAACAGGAATAATCCTCATTGCTCGAACTGCTGGAAAGATACTTACAAATAATGCGGTAAAAAAAGTAACGACAGTTGGAACGATAAAAGCGCCTGGATAAATAAGGCCATACATTGTAGTTATGGAAAAACCACCAATATCTATAGGTGCGGGGTAATCAATTCCATGAATTGACACCCAATAATTTATCGTAAAACTTATAATAAATCCTAAAATAATAGAGATGATGGCCAAGCCTGCACTCTCTAAAATAATCATCCAAAAAATCATTATTGGTCGGGTTCCAAGGGCCCGTAAAACGCCATATTCGGTAGTTCGTTCGAGTATTGTCATCAAAACGGTATTAAGGACACCAATGGCGACAATAATGACAATGACAATTAAACATATTCTCATCCCTCGTTTTTCAAAAACCATCGTATTGTAAAATTGTTTTTCAAGAACTGGCCATGCCAAGACTTCCATATTAGTTATATTCGCATTTTTTAAATTTTGGCTTAGCAATAGGGCCATTTCTTCAGATTTTTTATAATCGTTTAGGACAATGGTCACTTCGTGAAAACCATTATCAAGGGATAGAAATTTTTGGGCCATTTTGAGATCCATATAACAATAATTTCGATCCATGGAAAAGACATCGCCTTTTAATATTCCAACAACTTTAAAAATATCATTTGAAATCGAACCATCAGCACCTTGACCCACTAATACAAATTCTTCACCAAGATTTAATTTAAGAGTTTCAGCAAGACCTGCTCCCACTATCACTTCATTATTAACAATTAAAGATTCATTCAAGTATCTACCTTCTTTTAATTTATTTTTAATCGAAGTTGTTTTTGATTCTTGATCTGGACTAATTCCAATAATTTTGGAAATAGCTGTTTTTTTATCTTTCGAGGCTAAAGATGCTGAATAGGCCCTTGGAGTCCAAGAACTAACTCCAGGAATTTTTTTCAACTGTTCATTTAATATTTCGTACTCAGTAATTGATTTATAGAGAGAAGGTTTTTCAAAATAACCTTTTTTATGAATTTGCAAATGTCCTGTATAGGATTTCGTAAACTTTTCAATGACAGTTGCGTAAGTTCCTTCTGAGATAGACAAGGCTAAAGAGAATAAGACAAATCCTCCAACCATCGTTAAAATTGTAAACGCTGATCGGCGTCTTTGTCTAAAAATATTTCTAAATGCTATTTTTAAAATTAACATAGGTCCAGCTGTGAATTGAGGCTAGATGCGTTTTTGCAGCGAAATTTGAGAAAATATATTTTCATCAACTCGATCAAATTTTAATTCTTTATATTCTATAACTGTTTTGTGCCCAGGTTTATTTAAAGGTGTAAGTTCCATAATTGCAGGTAGTGATTTAATTCCAAATTTTCTAACATCTTTAAAAAGTAACTCTCTTACCTTAATTCCTTTTTCGTCATAATACTCTTGGCGTACAGGAATCGAGTTTTCTTTGTTAACGACCAAGATAATTTTGTCCCAAACAGAAGCAGTTCTTTCTTTAGGTTTTAATTCAATATAAAAATTAACATTGTCAGGACTCTTCGAATCAGGAGTTGTTAATTTAGATTCGTAATCTTTTAAAAATGTACTTTCTTTTACTAAGTCATCGTTTGTAAAATCTGAGCCCATCCATGATCCCATCATCATTGATGGTGGAACTTTCATTACTTTGTCGATTTTGGGAAAAAAATTCCACATGTCATTTTGTATTCTTAGAGTAGCTACTCCTTTATCTTTTTGAGGAGCAAGAATTCTAATAAATGTTTTATCAAGCCCAGAAGCCCAAACATTTATTTCTAAATTTCGTTTCCAATCAGGAGTTTCAATACGCATCTCAAGTGTCGCAAAACTATGCTCTGAACGGTATAACCTATCGACATTATCCAATATTTTTTTAATATCTGGCTTTAGTTCTGCTGCCATAACATTTGTTAAAATGAATGAAAACAAAACTGCAACAGCAAAGAATAAAGAACTTTTTTTAATTTGTAATTTCACGGAGTATCCTTTTTTCAATCAACAGATCTTCATAAAGCGTAAGCACTTTGGAAGCCATGATATCGCTGCACCATTTTTTTGATTCTTTTAAGGCTTCAGCAGATTTTATTTTATGAACTTGAGTGTCGTTTAATAATAGTTCTACTTTTTCGATAAATAAATCTAAATCATCATCTACCATATATCCGCCATCACCGCTGGCCATCAATGCTCTGGTTCCCATTTCGCCAATCGCAACGACCGGTGTACCACAAGTCATCGATTCAAGAATAACTAATCCTTGACTTTCAACTTTTGAAGCAAATATAAAAATATGTGCCATAGAATAAAACTCAGCCAACATATTTCTTTGAACAAATCCTGTAAAAATAACACGCCCCTCAAGCCCAAGAAAATTTGCATAACTTTCGAGTTCAGATTTTGCAGGACCATCTCCAACAATGACTAATTTGATATCATTATTACTTTTAACTAACTGGCCAAAAGCATCTAACAAGAATTTTATATTTTTTTCTTTCCCCAATCTTCCAACATATAAAAGAGTTTTTTTGTCTTTAATACGATCAGCTAAACTATCCAAAATAAAATTTCGATTTATTTCAGTATCATAAATCGTACGAGAAAAATGACTTACATTGATTCCTGTTGGGATAACTTGAATTGGACTTTGGATATAATATTGATTTAAACGAGATTCCATCAAAGTCGTTGGAACAATGACGATATCTACTTTATTAAAAATTCTACGAAGAATTGATCGACAATAAAATCTAGCAATTTTATGCGGTATAAATTTTATGTATTCATTTATTAATTCTTCCCAATTAGTATGGGCGGTTAAAACCAATGGAATATTATTTTTTTTGGCATACTTTATAACCATTTTAGCTAGCGCAAATTCAGTGTGTATATGGATAATATCAGGTCGAATTGAGTCGAGTTTCTCATAAATTTTATTCTTCTCTGATTTGCAAACTAAACGATTTTCTTTATTAAAAAAAATTGATCGAGAACGGAATCTAAAAATATTTTTTGCATTATGTTTTTTGTCCCATTCAGCGGCATCTGGATAATCAGGAACAATTAACGAGATATTATGACCCCTTTGAGTAAAATTGTCTTTAAATGAATCCATTGAAACAGGAACACCACTAATAGATGGCCAGTATTGGTCTGATACATAAACAATATTCACGTCATCTCCATTTTTTAATCAAATGATTCTGAAGCCAAACTATACTAAAAAAAAAAACCGAGCTGCAAATTAATTATAGGATATGCAAGATTTTGGCAGAGAATTGGTGAGAATTAATAAAATACACTATTTGTATCTCTTTATAATTATTAAGTTGGAGCCAATAAGTCTCCAACTATTTTAACAAGCCCTTTTATGACTCGTCTAGTTGATACTAAAGATAAGTCATTTTTAAATTTTATCATTATCATTTGATCTACTTCTGCTAAACTATTTTTTAAACTTTAATACTAATGATTCTTACGTTTATGAATAATAATATTTTAATTTATTTCTTTATAATTTTTCTTTTTATTAGTTGTGGACACGACCCAACTCAATTAGAAATTGAAGCCAAATATGCATCTGCTCCTTCGAAATTTATTGATATTGAAGGAACGCGTGTCCATTACAGAGACGAAGGCTATGGACCGACAATTGTACTCATGCATGGAGTATTGTCTTCACTTCATACTTGGAATGGTTGGACTGAAAATTTAAAAAAAGATCATAGAATCATTCGTTTTGATATTCCTGCTTTTGGATTAACTGGGAAAATGGGAAATAATAAATATACTATTGAAAATTACTTGCACACCATTGAACTCTTTCTCAAGAAGATGGATATTCCTCCGAAGTTTGTCATAGTAGGCAACTCTCTAGGCGGGCTACTAGCTTGGAATTATGCTATCAAAAATCCTGACCGTATTTTAAAATTAGGATTAATTGATTCAGCCGCTTATCCTCAAGAACTCCCTTCTATTATGAAATTAATGATAACTCCAATAATTAGAGATTTACCTGTCACGATGATTCCTCAATTTCTCGTGAATAGGAATGTAGACTCTGTCTATGGTAACACTTCTCGAATTAGTAAAGAAACGTATCAACTTTATTTTGATATCAATCATTTCCCTGGAGATCATGAAGCGACAGTGAAACTATTTCAATATTTAGAAACTGTTTCCAATACTGAACAAACTGAACCATTAAAGAGTTTAAAAATGCCAGTAATGGTTATGTGGGGTGAAAAAGATCAGTGGATTCCATTCAACCCGCGCTGGAAGAATGATCTTCCAAATGCTTATTTTGTAACTTATAAGGGAGTGGGTCATGTGCCAATGGAAGAAATTCCTGAACTAAGTGTGAATGATTTTAAAATCTGGTTAAAAAATTAAAAAAAAGGGCCTCGAAAAAAATCGATGCCCTCGTAAGATGATATCTTAAATTAATTTAATCTTCTTTTTTAGTCTTAGCTTTTTCCTTTTTGCGATCCTGTTTCTCTTTTGTAGTTAACTTAACTTTTCCTTTTTCTTGTCCCTTAGCCATTTGCATACTCCTTGTATGATTTTGATGAGCCTACTCCTATTTTATCGTAGATTTAATAATTAAGACAAATCGGCAAATATTTCTGAGTAAAATGGTTGACCATAAAACAATTGCAGCAAATCACACTTTTGAAGTAATATTCAATTATGCAAAATGAAACAAAAAAAAAGAATCTCTTAATCATTTCAAGTAACCATGAACGCCAAAGTGTTTTGAGTGATTTCATATCGACTCATAACAAACATTCAATAGTATTAAATGCACCCGACGCTAGAATTGGACTTTCAAAAATACAAAATTCTCAAATTGATGTTATTATTGCTGACTCGGAAAATAATAAAGTTGATATTTTGAAAGTAGTTGAAACTATTTTACAAGAAAATGTAAATCCTAATTCTGCTATTATTATTATCGGACATCCACCTGCCGAAGTTCAATTTTTAGATGAGATTGTTTCGGGAAAAGTATATTTTATTGATGATAAAATTATAGAAACTGAATTTGCCTATTGCCTTGATAAGGCCCTGGGTTTTAACACTCACAGTGAACCAACGGCTTATTTCCTTCGAACTTTATTTCCCGGGGATATATTAATTAAAGAAGGAGACGTAGCTGAGTACGTTTATATTCTAAAGCATGGAGAGCTACGCGCCTTCAATATGATTAATGGCCAAAAAGTAATCATAGGTAATATTGGAGTTGGTGAATTTGTTGGTGAAATGAGTTATATCAACAAAGAGCCACGCTCTGCATTTATTGAAGCTGTAATTGAGTCTGAGCTTATAGAAGTACCTATTGGTCTATTTGATAAGATACTATTCAAACGTCCTGCCTGGGCAAAGGCTTTAATGAATACGCTCTCAAAACGATTGAGAAGTGCTAATAAACTCATAACTAAAAGTTAAGAGATCACACTTAAACATTCTAATAGGTGATTGATTTCCAATGGCTTTTTAATGAAATTATTAAGTCCATGAAATTCTAATTTATCTTTTTTTTGGTCTTCAGCAGACATTGCAAGGATGGGAATGTTTTTCCAAATTGGATGTAGTAATAATCGTTTTCCAAAATCAAATCCGTCCATCATAGGCATTGAAACATCAGTTAAAATTAGATCAGGAGTTATTGACTCTAAAGTAGAAATTCCTTCTACTCCATTCATACTTGTATAAACTTCATAGCCTTCACTTGCTAGAATTTCTTCAAGCATTTCAAGTATTGATTGGTCATCTTCAAGTATTAGGATTTTTTTCATAAGTAACTATGGAATATATTCTATTTCAATAACAGAATTAATGTCTGACAAATACTCTCAGGAATAGCTTTTAGCTATAGAATTATAAAAATATTCTACATTTAAATAGTAAAAAATTTAATGGGTTACGTAAATTCTCGATAAGTTTTTGATTTCACATTTGTCAAAATGGGTCATAAAAATTTAATTATTTTTCTTGTTTTTTGATCTATTTTTTTTTGAAGATTCGAAAGGATCGAAGGCATTGTCACCTGCCTAATATGTGTAAGCATTTACTTCCCCGAAAATAACTTCCTTGAATAAGATTATTAATAAATCTCTATGATAATTTACTCGCTGATTTTATGCCTATGCAAAGAACTTCATAAGTAGTTTGCATGACTCAAACAAAAAAGTATTGTCATTGACGAGGAGTTTCGAATTGAGATTTCCTTTACAAGTATTTTTTTCTATTTCTCTTCGGAGGCCTAAGACATGAAAAGCAGCGCCATTTTTTTCCTCTTTATTATATTGTTAATAATTTCATGTCATTCAATTTCGGAAAATAATATTCAAACAACCTCTACCGTTGAATTGCAGGGAAGTGGCTATCGAGTTGGACTTTTTAAAAATGGACTCATTAAATATGATTCAGAAAAAATTACTCATATAATTGTAGTCGGATCTGCTGTTAAAGAAGATTCTGATCAGTTTTTTCAGTCAGGAATTTCGAGGGCCCAACGATATAAAGACCTTTGGCCTGACCATCAAGTCGTTTTTATGAGTGGCCCTGATGTGAAAGGAATGAGTGATGAACAAGTTTTTGAAAAATATAAAATTTCAGTTGTTAAAGTAGTTCCCAAAAAATTTAATGCGAAATATCTTTTAAGTGAAATCGGAGAATTCAATAAAATTGCTAGCCTTGATTTTTATGGACACTCTTCTCCATGGGCCATGATTATTGGAAAATCAGGATCAGTGTTTGACCCGAGTGCACATTACTCTGAACTAAAAGAGTTGAGACCTAAATTTCTTCCAGATGCATATGTCACATTAAATGGCTGCAATACAGGATTTTATCTAGCTCCAGACTTAAGTCGAGGACTAGCACTTCCGGTCTCCGGCTCCCTCACTAGCTCAATGTTTGAAAGAATCGAATTAGATGGGATGTGGTATAAAGAAGAAGATTGGAATAGAAGAGGCTACGTGCTCTTTAATAAATTTAGCTTTAACTCAAATCTCTCTTGTAGCTTGGGCTTTTGCACAAGAATGAAATCATCTAGAGAAAATTATTCTTCATTTTGGGGAACATTTGAAGAAGGAGGGTTAAGTTTTGATAAATTTTTTTGTAATTACGAGAACAATCAAGATGACCGATGTGTTAGAGGAATGGCCATGTCACTTTTAAGTTTTCCTTCTCTTCATCCTATTAGTATTTCTTCTACAAATGAAGATTTTAAAGAAATCGTCTTTGATTGGCTTTGTTCAACAGGTAAAAACAACAATTATTTTAATCGGTGTGTCCGAGGTATTGAAGCAGCAATCAATAAAGGTGATTTAGAATATCAATCTCATCCAACAAATGAACTCAATTGTGATTTTCAATCTTGTCATGCAAAAGTCATTTGCAAATATAAAACATCAGAAGTTGGACCAATTCCTGGAACATGCAAATTGGAAACAGTTCCTAATTTTTCCCCTAAAAATATTGCAACAGAATATTTAAACTTAATGAGGGGCTTCAGTTATTTAAAAAGAGACCCGCAATTTACTTACTGATGACATCTTGTTTCAATGGAGAAGTATAACTATAAGGTGTTTTTTCAACTTTAGTTGGAGCTATTGAGCTGTCGTTGACACCCAAATTCTTATCAGGTTTACTTGATTTATTTAAATCATCATTCATTACCAAAAATTCATTAATTACCTTCAGAACATCTGCTGAATCTTTAAGATTTTTATCTTTTCGTCTTACACAAGTAATCTCTATGTATTTCCTAACTGTATATTCATTATTTTCATCATGATAAGCTTCTGGCTTTTTACTGACAAAGCCGAATAAATTTTTCTTGAATATCAAGCCTTCTTTATCAATTTTTAAAGTCCCATTCTTATTTTCCCATAGTTCTTCTGAAACTGTGCTGGCTTGAGCTTTTTCATAACCTAAATAATTGCAAAGAACATCTCCCTCAACAATTCGTTTCGTTTTAAAATTGCGATCTCCTTGAAAAGCATAAAAAGGCTTCCCAAATCCTTCACTTAGTAAATCAGCTTCCGAAAATTTTTTGAATTCTAAATTACTGGTTTTTTTAAGTACGTCAGTGCTGGCCACTAAGTCCGCTTCTGATTTAGCTTTTTCCGCTTTGGCCTTATCTTCACTGGTCGTTTTATTTAAAGACTCTTGCTCTTTGTAATACTGTGACGGTCCAAATCTCGAGTCGTTGAGACATTTTTTGATTTGCTCAGTGGAACTAGTTCCACTATCAATGAGATCATCACATAAATTTCTTTGAGCAGCATATCCTACTGAAATTGAAGTTAAAGTAGTAAAAATTGTAACGTATTTAAAAATGTTCATTTGAAAACCCCACTTAGGATTATTTTAATCCATAAAGTTAAATTCAATCAACCTAGTGGCAAAAATGGCATTAGATAAAAACCTGTATTATCTTAAACTCATGTTACTTGACCAAGGTCATTAGTATTCAGAGAAAAAGAAGATGTTAGAGGTCTTATATATCCAACTATTTTCCTTTGATTTCTTCGTTGGATTATTGAAGTTAATCAAGTAACTGCATTGCCAAACGAAAAACTTTATAAAGGAGTTGGATCGACTTTAAAATTTTTAATATCCGAAATGTATTCACATCTATAGACAACACAATTAGGAATAGGAAGTATGTGATGGTCCTCAGGCAAAAAGCTATGGAGAATATTTCGAAGCGCTCCCCCATGTGTACTGATACCAATATTTGTATATGTCGTCGTTTCAACAAGATGAATTAAGGCCGAATGAAAGCGCTCTCGGGCAATTTGTCTTGTCTCTCCACCAGGAAATCCTACCTGATCATTTTCACGCTTAAAAGACTGGAGTTTCTGCCAAAGCTCTGTTCCATATAGTTTAATTGCATCATCAAATAACATTCCCTCAGCCTGTCCATAACTCATTTCTCTCAAACGAGAATCGATTTTCAAGGGAATGCAATTTTTTTCAGCAACAAATGTGCCTGTAATAAAGGCCCGATCAAGATCACTTGAAACAATTATGTCTAAAGGATAGTCCTTTAACTTCATTGCGAGCTCCTTGGCTTGCTGCTCACCATTTTCATTAAGCTTCGTATTTGTATGACCTTGGCATCTTCGCTGGCGATTCCAGTCAGTTTCTCCGTGTCGAAAAATATAAAACACTCTATTCATAATAGATAATCTAGCCTAGAATTCAAAAATTATGAACTACTTAGTTTTTAAATCTATTCACATTATTTCAGTTGTAACTTGGTTTGCGGGTTTATTTTATATGCCAAGATTATTTGTCTATTTTGCAGAAGCAGACTCAAAAACTTTGACGGAAAAGACAATACTACAAGACCAATTTAAAATTATGCAACGACGACTTTGGTATGGAATAACTTGGCCTTCAGCAATTGTTGTACTTTTCTTTGGCTCAACTTTGGCTTCAAATTTTTGGCCTTTAACTCAATTTCCATGGTTAATTTTAAAACTTGTCTTTGTAGCAGGTCTTTATGCTTACCATCTATTTCTCGGTAAAATATTTAAGCAACAACAAAACAATATAATTTCATTCTCCCCAATGTCTTTAAGAATAATAAATGAAATTTCGACAATTTTCCTAGTCGCCATTGTCTTTTTAGTTGTCCTTAAAAATGTCTTGAGTATGGTTTATGGAATTGCTGGACTCATTGCTTTTATCATTCTTTTAATGCTTGCGATAAAAAAATACAAAAAGATTCGTGAAAAAAAGGGACTCTAAAATGTCTGAAAATAATGAAAATAATAATGATGAATGGAAAAAGAAACTCAACGATGAAGAATTTAAAATTCTGCGTATGTGTGGCACAGAAAGACCATTTACAGGCGAGTATTATTCATTTTTTGAACCAGGTACATACTTCTGCGCCGCTTGTGGCAACAAGCTTTTCTCTTCACAAACAAAATACGATTCTGGAAGTGGATGGCCAGCTTTTTACGACACTGTCGGCTCAAAAAATGTTCGACTAATTGAGGATTTCAGCCTTGGAATGAAACGAGTCGAAGTAAGATGTTCTCAATGTGATTCTCACTTAGGCCATGTTTTCGAGGATGGCCCAAAACCAACCGGGCTAAGATATTGTATTAATTCTATTTGCCTAAAGCATCATAAGTCTTGATTATTGCTTAAGATGTAAGAATTATTTCAAACAATCGTTTTAAATATTTAAACATTCATGTTATTCTCTCAAACAATTGCGTTAAATTTGTGAGGCCTATATGGTTGAAAAAGTTTGCTCTTTTTTTGGGCGAAAAGTTATTCCTGCAGATACACGAGACTTAATTTTATCGGAAGCAGAGAAGCACTTTGGAGAAAAAGGTTTTGAAGGAGCTTCTGTCAGAGATATATGCGATGGTGCCAACGTCAACGTCAGCGCCATAAAATATCACTTTGGTGGAAAAGAAGGACTTTATAGAGAATGTTTTAAAATTTATGGCGAAAGCCGATTAAATTCTGCTTCTCAAATTTTAACGAAAGTTAATTCTACTGAGGAACTCAAGCTACGTTTAAAACTTTTTTGTGAAGATTATATAAAAGAAGGCTTAGAAAATATGCATACTACGAAAATGGTTTGCAGAGAAATTGAAACTGAAAATCCTTTAATACAAGATATTTTCCAAGAAACATTTTTCAAAGTCTATACAACTATGGTCGAGATGTTTGAAGATGCCAAAACTAAAAATCTCATCAGAAAGGATTTAGATACAGTCATCTTAGCTTCAGTCTTTTTTCACTCTCTCACTACATCTCTAAGAGTTAATCATGTTGGTGAAAAATATTTCAATAAGTCTCTCAAAGATTCAATATATTCAGAACATTTTATAAATAACTTAATATCCATCTTTTTTGATGGCTTAAAAATTCAGGAGTAATAAATGAAGCTCTTTCGTGTGAACATTTTAGTGTTCTCAATCGCAGCTCTTCCAGTAGTGAGTTTTTCTGCTCAACTAACTTTAGAAGATTTTCTAAAGCAAGTTGAAGGAAAAAATCAATCAGTAACGGCCAGTAAATTAATTGTTGAAGGTACTCAAGAACGAGCTAGCGAAGGAAAATTAATTTTTCGCCCAAGCTTTTTTGCCCAAGCTCAATCTGCCATTGATAAAAAACCAACAACAAACGTCAATGCTCAAGGGGATCGTACTGACTATAGTTTTCTAACGGCCGGGATCCAAGAGCAATTTAATTTTGGTTTAGTTGGAAAGCTTGGATATAGTTTTTCCCACACAAAAATTTATGATGCCCTACCTACTTTTTTACCAGTAAGTGATTTTCATGATGGAATTGCATCTCTAGAGCTTTCACAATCTCTTTGGCGAAATTTTTTAGGTCGTGAAAGTGGATCTCAAGAAACCATTATAACATCTCAAGTTCAAGCAACTAAACATAGTGAAAATTTTAAAATTAAAGCGACCCTTGCTCAGGCAGAAACACTTTATTGGTCGCTTTCACAAGTGAGAAAAGTCGTTAAAGTTCAAAAAGAGAGTCTAGAACGTGCTTTAAAAATTAGGACATGGAACCAGAATAGACTTAAAAGTGGTTTAGCTGAAAATGCTGATTTTTTACAAGCAGACGCAAACTATAAAGCTCGTGAATATGAATTAAAAAGTTCATCTCAAGAATTAAAAAACCTTCAACGATCGGTCAATTCACTCAGAGGGATTGACAATGATTCTATAGATGAAGAAGTTGAATCTGTTGATTCAAATAAAATTAAAAAACTTACTCTCCCTTCTAAAGAAGATTTAAGAGACGACACAAAAGCGGCCCTCGAAGTTCAAAAAATTTCAAAGGCAAGTGCAGATTTATCGATTGAAAAGAATAAGCCAACTTTAGAAGTTTATGGTTCATACGCAATGAATGGTCGAAATCCTGCTAAAGATACCGCACTCACTAATTCCCTTAAAACTAATCATGACACTAAAGCGATTGGTATACGATTCTCTACACCAATTGATTTTGGAACAACGACTAATAATATTACTGGGTACAAAAAAGAGCAAATTGCGGCAGAACAAAATTTCCAACGAAAACTTTTTGAACAAGAGCAACAATGGAATGATTTGGTTTCGCGATTTGAAGATGCCAAAATTAAACTCTCTTTAGTCGAAAAAATTGAAGAAGCTCAAAAGTTTAAAGCCGCAAATGAAAGAGAGCGCCTAAGTAAAGGACGCACCGTAACTTTTCAAGTTTTAAATTTTGAACAAGATTATGCTCAATCTGAATTGACCAGAATTCAAAATGAAACAAATATATTAAATATTTACGCTCAACTTAAAACTTTCAGTGCCGGAGGTTCTAAATGAATTTGGCAAGTTTATCAATTAAACGTCCCGTCTTTATAACTTGTATAGTTACAATCATTCTTGTCGTAGGATGGCTTTCACTTAAAAAACTACCCGTCGACTTATTTCCAAATGTAACTTTTCCAATTGTCACTGTAACCACCGTATACCCTGGTGCTGGTCCTGAAGAAGTTGAAACATTAGTATCAAAAGTTTACGAAGAAGAGCTTTCAAACGTTCCTGGTCTAAAAAAGCTTTCATCGCAAAACTTAGAAAACGTTTCAGTTATTATTGCTGAATTTAGCTTAAGTACTGACATCAAATATGCTGAACAACAAATACGCGATAAAGTCTCAGCAGCTCGCAAAAAATTGCCAACTGATATCCAAGAGCCAGTCATTAGAAAACTCGATCCTGCCGATCAACCGATTGTCACAATTGCAGTTCAATCTGAACTTTCTGATGGAGAGCTCTATCAAATTGTAGATAAAAAAATTAAACCTCAATTTGAGCAAATCAATCAAGTTGGGCTAGTTGAAATTGTTGGTGGTAGAAAAAGAGAAATTAAAGTTGAACTCGACCGCAATAAATTAAAGTCTCATGAACTCTCTGCTTCGCAAGTCACTAGTCGCCTTCAAATTTCTGGTCAAAATATTCCAGCTGGAAAAGTTTCGACGAGTACCAGTGACTCAGTTTTCAGAACACTTGGGGAGTATAAAACTATTAAGGAAATTGAATCCACAATTGTAAACTTTGTTGGTAACGATATTCCTGTCACTGTAAAAGATGTTGCAAAAGTAACTGACTCACTCGAAGAAAGAACAGGTTACGGATATTTTAATGGTAAAAAAGCTATTTTACTTTCTATTTATAAACAATCTGGTTCTAACACAATTGGTGTAGCTGAAGCCATTAAAAAGAAAGCGCTTAAAATTAACGAATCTTTAAAGTTAGAAAATAATAAAATTGAACTTGAAGTTGTTCGCGACGGGGCTAAACAAATTAAAGCCAACGTGGACGATGTTTACGAAACTATTATTTTTGGAGTTATTTTAACAATCATAGTGGTCTATTTCTTTTTAGGTTCTGGTCGATCAACGATCATCACAGGACTTGCCCTACCGAACTCATTGCTAGGATCGTTTATACTTTTAGCTGCTGCCGGCTTTACCGTAAACATCATGACACTTCTGGCCCTTTCATTAGCTGTAGGACTACTCATTGATGATGCTATTGTTGTTAGGGAAAATATTTTTAGGCATATTGAAATGGGTGAAGATCCAGTAAATGCTGCGATCAAAGGAACAAATGAAGTAACACTAGCAGTTGTTGCTACGACCCTGACAGTTATTGCTGTTTTTGGTCCAATTGCTTTCTTGGATGGAGTTGTTGGTCAGTTCTTTAAAGAATTTGGATTAACAGTATGTTTTGCTTTAGTCATTTCACTTTTTGATGCACTTACGATGGCCCCAATGCTTTCTGCTTATTTCGCAGGAAAAATTGAACAACATGAACCAGGCCATATTAAAAAGAAAGTTGGTATCTATGACCATACTTTAGGGGCCATGTTAGTAGCATTCAACCAGTTCCAGAATTGGCTTGAGGATGTCTATGTGAGTGTTTTAAAATTCACTTTAAAACGACCAATGGTCATCCTGGTTGGAGCTTTCATTATTTTTATTGCCAGCTTTGCTGCCTTAAAAACTGTTCCCAAAACTTTTTTACCTCCTCAAGATGCAGGTGAATTTATCGTCTCTGTTGATCTAAAACCTGGAACAAGTCTTGACGGGATGAATACAGTTGCTACTGAGGTAGAAAATCTAGTAAGAAAAAATAAAGAAGTGAAAAACACTGTATTAACAGTTGGTGATAAGAATGGTCAGCCAGAAAAAGCGAGCATTTTTGTAAACCTTGTCCCAGGTAAAGAAAGAAAAGGAATTTCAACTTCTCAATTTAAAGAAATTATAAGAGGTCAGTTAAAACCATTTGCCTATGCTAACCCGGCCGTTAAAGATTTTGATGCCGTAGGTGGAGGCCAGCGTCCATTCAACATAAATATTGTTGGTGATGATATGAAAGAAATTGAAAAATATTCTGGATTATTATTTGAAAAACTCAAGCACCACCCTGCTCTTAAAGATGTTGATAGTACAAATCGACCTGGTAAACCTGAATTTCAAGTTGTACCTGATCGCAATAAAGCTGAAAAACTTGGTGTCTCGACAACTTTAATGGGTTCTGAATTAAGAACTCTTATTGAAGGTTCAAAAGCCGCTGTCTTTAGAGAAAATGGCGAAGAATATGATATTCGTGTGCGTTTACAAGAAAATCAAAGAAATTTAAAACTTGGATATGATGATACTTATGTTCCAAACATCAATTACTCGCTTATTAAATTAAGCAGTATGACGACTCCATTTGAAACAATAGGACCTGCTAATATTAATCGTCAGGATAGAGGTCGCTATATTCAAATTTCCGCTGATATTGCTCCTGATGGACCAGGAATGGGTGGAGCTATTGCAGATATCAAACGTATGTTAAGTGATGAAATAAAATTGCCAAGTACTATGCACTACCAATTTGTAGGACAAGCTGAAAACTTTCAAGAGTTAATGGCCAATATGATTGTAGCTGGTGGACTTGGAATCATGTTCATTTATTTTGTTCTTGCATCATTATATGAGTCCTTTGTCACTCCACTTACTATCATGCTTGTACTTCCTCTTGCGATGTGTGGTGCTTTTTATGCCTTAGCAATGGCACACTCTTCTTTAGATTTATTTTCAATGATTGGTTGTATTATGCTTTTAGGTGTTGCAACGAAGAACTCAATTTTACTAGTTGATTATGCTAATCAACAAGTTCAGCAAGGAATGAGTCTATACGATGCCATTATCGCCTCTGGTAAATCTCGCCTTCGTCCGATTTTAATGACTTCATTTGCCCTTATTGCCGGAATGATTCCACTTGCCATTGGATTAAATGAAGCTTCAAAACAAAGAACTTCAATGGGAATAGCTGTTATTGGAGGGCTTGTCTCTTCAACAATTCTAACTCTTGTGGTTATTCCTGCAGCCTATACTTTTATCGAAAGATTTAGAGTTTGGTCTGGGAATATTATGAAGAAAATTTTTATGGCCTAACTTTTACTAAGGCCCTTTAGACTAAAATCTAAAGGGCTTTTTTTATTATATTTTTAGTTTAAATTTTTCAATGCCGCTTTCAAGGTCTCATCTGTTTTAGCAAAACAAAAACGAATCATTGAACTACCTGCGTTTGATTTCATATAAAAAGCAGAAGTTGGAATAACGGCAACTTTCTTTTCTAATATAAGTTTCTGGCAAAATTCAATATCATTTTCACCTTCCTTAAGAATTGCCATCGCAAAATAGGTCCCGGCAGGATTTAAGACGTTGAAGCCTGCAGCTTTTAGCCCTGTAACTAATAAGTCTCTTTTATTACGGTACTGCTTTTTAAAATCGACTAAGTACTCATCCATTTTATTAAGTGCTTCGGCCATCGCTACTTGAAGAGGATGGGCCACGCAAAAAGTAGTGAATTGATGTACATTATGAATCGCTTTAATTATATCAGCAGGACCTGCTGCCCAACCAATTTTCCAACCTGTTAAGCCAAACGTTTTCCCTGTTGAAGAAATCGTAATTGTCCGAACTGCTAGGTCTTCAAAAGAAGCAGTAGGGATATGAGACTCATCAAAAGTTAAAAATTCATAAACTTCGTCTGATAAAATAAGAAAATCAAATTTTCTTGCAAGTTCAGCAATCAATTTAATTTCTGCCAGTGAAAATATTTTTCCAGTTGGATTATGTGGATTATTTAAAATAAGCATTTTTGTTTTTGGCCCTATTGCTGAGAATAATTCATTTTTATCAAATGAAAAATCAGGGGCGATTAAAGTGACAGGCTTTATTACCGCTCCAACCATTTGTAATGATGCTAAATAAGAATCATAAAATGGCTCAAAGACTACGACTTCGTCCCCTGGGTTAAGTAAGGCCATGCAAGTACAAAAAATGGCTTCTGTCGCTCCATTGGTAACAACTATTTCATTGAGAGGATTAAATTCAACTCCGTAAAATCTTTTGTAATTATTCGCAATCGCTTCTCTAAGTGGAAGTATACCGAATGAAGGAGCATATTGATTTTTACCAACATTTCCATTGAGATGACCTTGATCCATCGCATTTTTAGCTAGGTCAATGATCCACTTTGGTCCTTCAAAGTCGGGAAACCCCTGAGAGAGATTAATTGCTTCATGTGTAATAGCTAGTTTAGTCATGGTCGAAAAGATCGATTCTTTAAAATTTGTCACTGCATGATTGAATGGCTTCATTTGTATCCTTATTTACTTCGTATTTATTAAAATTTTACTACATCTTTAATACATCTTTACTACATACTGGTGGCCAAAAAAAGCAAGATTTACTATATAGAGTAAATACTTTTACCCAGGATTTATGTGTCTTTTATCATTAGCGCTCAAGACTATGAAGAAATGAAAAAACTGGCCACTCTTGTAAGAGTTATGAATAGTTTAGGCCACAATCCTGCGACTAGTGGAAACTATTCACTGCGCTCGAAAACTAGTCCTGATATCGCACTAGTCTCAGAGTCTGGAATTGATAAAAGTAGATTCAGCGAAGACAACTTTCTCCCCATCTTTTTTGAAACTAGAAAAATGCATCCAGACTATTTAAAATCAAACCGCAAGTCATCAGATGAAACAGATATTCATTTAACTATTTACCAAATTACAAAAGCTAACTGCGTCCTACATAGTCACCTCCTCGACTCTCTATTGTTTGCCGATCTGTTTTATGGAAAACTTTATGCCACGATAGAAGGGCTTGAATTATTGAAAGGCTTCAAAGGTGTTAAAACTCACGAACTCAAAATAAATATTCCATGTTTTGATAACACTCAAGACATTGCACTTTTAGCGGAACAAATTAAACCGGCAATATTAGAGCAAAAAAATAATTATGGACTACTTTTAAGGGGCCACGGAGTATATGTTTGGGGTGATAGTGTTGAAGAAGCTAAACGGCACTTAGAAGTTTTTGAATATATATTTAAGTATTATCTAAATTCACGAAGAGGTTACTAATGGCAAGCTTATTAATTGCAAAAGAAAACATAACTATTACAGATTTCACGAGTATTAAAAACCTTTTGTTTCAACATGGAATTATGATTGATCAATGGATCGCTTCTAAGGAGCTTTCAATCGATGCTGATCAAGAGACAATACTTGCAGCTTATGCTCATGAACTTAATCCCTTCATGAAAAAAAACGGCTATGCTGTTGCTGACGTTATCAATGTTCACCCGGAGACGCCTAATCTTTTAGTGATCAGAGAAAAATTCATGAAAGAGCATACGCATAGTGAAGACGAAATTCGATTTTTTGTAGATGGTGTCGGTAAATTTTGGTTTCATTTAGATAATGAAGAAATTCTTTGTGTTACTTGTGAGCGAGGTGACTTTATGTCTGTACCAAAAAACTTTCGCCATTGGTTTGACTTAGCTCCACAATATTTTGTTAAGGCCATTAGAATATTTTCAAATATTGAAGGTTGGGTTCCTAATTATACAGACTCAGGAATCGACGCGAACTATAACCCGATTCATAATTTATGAAATATATTTTAATGGATATCGAAGGGACAACCACTTCGATAAGTTTTGTTCATGATATCTTATTTCCCTACTCTAAAGAGAGAATTCCTGCATTTATTAACTCTCATCAAAATGATCCTGAAATTTTAACAATTTTCGAGGAAGTAAAACTCACTGTAAATAATGAGCAAAACCATTTACCCAATAATCAACAAATTATTAATCAACTCATTGAATGGATAAATGTCGATAGAAAACACCCTGCTCTTAAAAAACTTCAAGGGCTAATTTGGAACGAAGGCTATACATCAGGAGAAATTAAAGGACATGTTTATCAAGAAGTGCCTGCTGTTTTAGAAAAATGGAAAAATAAAAATATTACACTCGGAATTTATTCTTCAGGATCTATCAAGGCTCAAAAAGATTTGTTTGGATTTTCACTTTTTGGCAATCTCAATAAATTCATTTCAAATAATTTTGATACAACTATTGGTCACAAACGTGAAATCGCAAGTTATCAGAAAATTAGCCAGCAATTAAGCATCCCCTCTAAAGATATTCTTTTTCTTTCTGATATTTCTGAAGAATTAGATGCTGCTAAGACCGCAGGTTTTCAAACCGTACAACTTGTAAGAATTGGAACTGTACCCAACACGGGTCACGCGCAAGTTAAATCATTTGATGAAATTACAGTTTAAAATCTCCACCAGAGATCTAAATTAAGTAAATATGCTTGTTTCCCGAGACGAAGTTCAGAAAAATCATTAGAAGAAACACCAAACATAGTATTAATATTTTTATCTAAAATATAATAACCAATAACTCCACCAACATGTTTTTTGTTAACATCAACTTTTGGTCCAAAAATCATTTGATTCCAATTCGAAAAGATATAACCATAAGCAAGTTGGAGTTCTAAGTTAAAATCTCGACTATATTCTTCATTATTGCTTATTGATTGATCTTCAGGTTTTTTAGTAAATAACTTAAATTTCGCATAAGATTTAAAATTAGAATTCGAGGCCATATCCAAATATCCGGTAAATTGATAGGAGCCTTTTTTTGTACTTGGGTAATACTGAAATCCATTTTCTATTGCTAACTCGTAGTCATCATTATCTATTAATTTATTTTTCAAACCTAAATTTAAAACACCAAAAAGAGTCGATGCTAAATTAATATCCAATTGAGAATTAGCCGTTAGACCATAAGCTAAAATAGAAGGACCAATGATCCATTCACTTTTATTTAAATTAGTAGCGGTCATTCCCTGAATTAAGCCCGCATAGACTAATGGTCGATACTTAGAAGCAATATTACTTCCGGCCTTATAAGCTAAATCGTACCGTGCTGGTATATCGTTATTTAATCTTGTTAAATCTAATTTCCTTAGATAATTCTCTGGTCTAATGAGTCCATTTTTATGATGGCTTTCTATCGTGACCATAAATAAGTCAGAACTATCAGTAATTGAATCGACAATAGCATAACCTAAGACTTCATTTGATTGGTGTGAATAAATGGCTAAAATATCACCAGGTAAAACTTCTATTTGCTTATCTAATCGCTCAATTTGTAAATTTTGATCACTTACAATATCAGTAATGATAAATTCATGATCATAAGCGAAAACCCTACTCGAGAAAAAGATAAAAATAAAAAACAATGCAAGTAAGCTCTTCTTCAATTAAAATTACCTATATTAAAAAAATTAAGTACAAGGACATCATAATGAAAGTTGGAGACATTTACCAAGAGGAAATTCAAATAACAGGGAAGCTTATAGAAAAATTTGCTGAATTCTCAAATGATTATAACCCAGTTCATTTTGAAGATGTTGCCGCAATTGCACAGGGCTTTAAAGGGCGTCTTGCTCATGGTATGCTTTCCGCTTCTTTTTTTTCCAAAATTTTTGCTAATTCATTTCCTGGCGCTGGAACTATTTATCTCGGGCAATCTTTTAAATTTCACGCTCCAGTCTATTTAGATGAAGTTTTAAATTATAGGTTAGAAGTCATTGCACAAAAAGAAGGAAAGCCCATTTTTACTGTAAAGACAGAAGCGTATGGCCCTGATAAACTTTTAAGAATTAGTGGAGAAGCTGTCATTCGTGCAAAAATCTAGCGGTGCTAATTGCTTCCATAATAATAGTTTTTCTAATAAAAAAATAATACTTTCATTTATTGGTCGTTCTATTAAAAGTAGTTGAGGATCAATTGTCTCTAGATTTTTTTTCCAACTATCAATATGAGGAATTTCATCATTCGAATAGGAAATCAAGGGCATTAAGCCTTGTTTGTCTCGTAAAGTTTTACAAATTGAAACTTCAATAGATTGGTGCTTGCCATACCGAGCCGACACCCCGAATGCCCGGCAAATGAATGGTCGATTTTCATATTCAGTGCAGCTTCCCATTCTATTAAGCTCATCTTTAACTTCTAAAAAAAGACAATGTAGACCATTGGGTGAATAAGCTTTTGCGAGAACCGCTTCTGCCTTTCCATTTTCCATTAAGGAAAATGCCATAGGCAAAAGCTCATAAGGCGAACAAGAGATATCGGACTTATAGCAACACTTCCCGCATCCAGGAGGACAATTCAATGTCGATTGAGTTTGGAATTGACCAAACACAGTTGAGACTTCATTCAATTTAGAATGTATTTTTTTCGATAATTCTCTTAAATCTTTCATTAATTTAATTAAATAATTTTTTTCACACGAAGGTATTCTTCAAATACTTTCAAGAAATCTTCAATATCTTTGGGATATATGGCCCCTATATTAGAAAGCCTAAAAGTATTGATATGACCGACTTTCCCAGGGTAAATAGTAAAGCCTCGCTCGAATAAATAGTCATGCATTTCATTAAATGAATACGCTGGAGATTTGGGATCCATAATAGATGTTAATAATTTGGCGTGATGTTTCTCTTCCACTAAAAATGTAAATCCAAGTTCACGAACTTTTTTCTTCATTATTTCATACATAGAGGCATATCGAGCAAATCGATTTTCTGGACCTTCTTCAAAATATTCAGAAACTGCCTGTCTTAAAGCATAGAGAGTTTGAACCGGTGGTGTGAAAAGAAATTGCTTATTTTTTTCTAGATAAAGATGATTTTCTAGTAGATTGAAATAGTAATTGCGAGCTTTAATTTCTCGAGTTTTGAGTAAAGATTTTAAATTGGCAATAACAAAGCTAATACCTGCCATTCCTTGGATACATTTATTGGAAGAAGATACGAGGTAATGAATATTATCTTTTTCAACATCAATTTTTAGACCAGCAAAAGATGACATTGCATCAACAATTGTTTCTACATTATATTTTTGAGCAATAGTTGAAAGCTCACTTAGTGGATTAAGAATCCCCACTGTCGTCTCATGGTGAATAAAAGCCAAATGTGAAATTTCCTTTTGGTGTTTTTTTAATAATTCATCAACAATATTCAAATCTAATGGATGACCCCAGTCTTGGTTATAATCAATATGGGCCACTTGATAAGCATCACAAATCTTTTGCATGCGCTCACCGTAGGCTCCATTATTGAGAATCAAAACTTTTTTGTCATGAGGAATGACTGAAGTTAAGCATGCTTCAACTCCACCAGTACCAGAGGATGTTAACATAACACAGGTATGGTTTTTTTCACCATAAGCCGCTCTAATAAGATCATTGCGTACCGAGAGAGTTAACTCGCCAAACTCAATCTCTCTAGGGCAAATATCAGGAACGACCATTGCATTTTTCACAGTATCAGTTGTTGTGGCAGGGCCTGGGTTAAGAAGAATATTTCGTTTCACTTGTTTCATAAAAAACCTCGTTATATATAACTACCAAATATGTACTTTTTTTTCTGCAGGTAAAACCATTGGATCTGTATCTTTGCAGTCAAACGCTTCTTGAAAACCAGCAAAATGTTTGACGATTTCATTGACTCTCGCAATACCTAAGGAATGTGGGTCAGACTTTAAACGCAACTGCTTAGTTCCAGGTAATTGAACCTCACACCATGAGCGAGCATAGTTTAAAAAGAATTTTTTCTTTTCTTCTTTCGATGGAGTTTTTTGAGTTGTTGTGTTTTGACTAAAGGCTGCATCATAGGCAGCTGTTAAGCCAACCAGGTCTCCAATATTTTCACCTAAAGTATATTCCCCATTCATCCCGGCCTGATTGTATTGAGCAATAAGTGACTTTGTTAATTCTTTAAATTTCAATAAATCTTTGGCAGTCATCCAGTCACGAAGCCTTCCTTCAGAGTCATATTTAGAACCTTGATCATCAATTGCATGGCCTAGTTCATGACCTACAACCATTCCTACTCCGGCCAAATTTTCAATTTCTGAATTTTCTTGGTCATAGAATGGATATTGTAAAATTCCTTGAAGCATTGTGAATTGATTATAAGACGGCTGATAAAAGGCATTAACAACTAATGGCTGAACTCCTTCCCATGAACGAATATCTTTAAGTTCAGTAAAATATTTAAACTCTCTTTCATCAGAAAGTTCATTTCTTTTTTCATTATTGGCCAAATATGTATCCACTGAATAGGAATAACTTGGTAAAAACTTCCAATCTTCTAATTTTGGAGGAGCGACAAGTCTCATAAAGGCAGTCGATATTTTTTTACTTGCTTCTTTTTTTGCTTCTGAAGACAGCCAAGTATTTTTTGATAACGATTCTAAAATACTACTTTTAATTTTTCCAACTAACTCGGCTACTTTATCCGAAGAAAAATGTGGAAAGAGCTTTGGTAGTATTAAATAATCTAACTCCGCTCCAAAACTGCCAATAGTTAAAGTGGTGCATTCTTCATCTAAGACTGACCTTTTAATTTTTCCGCCTAGAAAGATTTTTGAAAACTCAAAATTTTTTTCGTAAACTTGGGGATATCCAAGGTCTAGCTTATGAATAAGTTCATAAAAAAGTTCTAATGTTTTAAGTTCATCCAGAGAATAGGTTTTAACAATTTTATTGAGAAAGGGAATAGTTTTCGGATTGATATTACGAATATAAGTAGAATTGGGAATTTGATCTAGGAATACTTTTAATTGTAAATCTGGAAAAAGTTTTATTAATTCATTTTTTGTAACAAACCTTCTTTGTGAATAAGCAATGCGGGCCTCAACTGGATATAAACGATTCTCTTGTTGCTCTAGTTCATATTTCTCTATAACTAAGGCACGCTCCTCAGCACGGTCTACACCTATTGCCTTGAAGTATTCAGTTGTAAGTGTTCTAAAAGCTTTAACTAATTCATTATTTTTGGCATAACTTTTTTCAGGTAAAAAAGAATACCCTACACCAATCATTAAATCGGATTTTCTTGAATCATCAAAATTATCCTCCATGCCATATCCTAAAAATCCACTTTTTCCACTGTGCATTTTTAGCACTTGGCCCTTTACCCACAAATCTTTAGAGGAAATCATATTTTGATTTTTAATCGTACTTTGAACTAAACTCACTTCTTCTTTAGCCCTTGCATCTTTATTCATACAAGATAAGTAAAAATTTTTAACTTGACCTGTAAGTTCACTATCGGCCCCAGCATTTGGTAAGCTGTTCTTACTTAGATCCAATAAATAATTTTTTTTAAATTCTAAAATACGTTCTGCTGAATCACTAAAAGCAAATGAATGGCGCTTGCGATCTGCCCGCAATTGAAAACTTTCAATCGTTTTTGAACAAGCGTGCTCATAAAGATTTTCGCAAGGACTTATTTTAGGGTTTATGGGAAATACTCGTTTAAGAGGGATTTCGCTACTTGCACCAAAAGCATTTGCTGCTATTAAAAAACTCAAAACTTGAATAATTTTTTTTATAATCATGAATTCCTTTTCAAAAAAAAAGCAGGAAATTTCCTGCTTTTTTATTATACTCATTATTTAGATTGGATAAATTCAGCAAAACGAACACTCACTTCTGCCGGTGTTACTTTTGGTCTACCCAATTTCTCAGGAGAGCCTTTTTGTGTTTTTAAATGGATAAAAGTAGATGCATTTGAATTCTTGACTTCATTAAGGATATTTTTAAAAGTTTCTAGTTTATCGGTTGAGTAAACTTTTTCGTATCCGAATGCACTGGCAATCGCCCCAAAAGAAATTCCACCTGTGACTGTTCCTTGTCCCCCAGTGGAATCATGAGCTTCATTATCGATAAGTAAATGAATCAAATTTTTTGGTTTATAGGCACCCACTGTTGCCATTGAACCTGTTCGCATTAAAAGAGCTCCATCACCATCAACAACTAGAACTTTTAACTCTGGTTTATTTAAAGCAATTCCCAACCCAAAAGCTAAGGCACATCCCATAGAACCAACCATGTAAAATTGATTTTTTAGATCGCCGACTTCATAAAGTTCACGCCCTGTTTTACCAGTCGTGGCAACCACAGCAACTTCTTGGCCTAAAACATTTTGAATAACTTCAAGAACTGGAGTTCTCGTTGTGCGTTCTTTATATTCAAGCTCAAAAAGATCAGAATGATTAATTGAAAAAGATTTTTTTGAAACCGCTGGTTTTTTTTGAAGTTTATATTCAGCAATATCGTCCTTTCTCATCACAAATACAAATGGTTGATGAGTAGATTTCATATGATCATCTGCCAATTTTAAAGCTGGCATGACTTCAGCCTCAGTATTAGGAAAATAGGCCCATTTCAGTCTCATCGTTTCAAGCATTTCAGTTGTAATTTGCCCCATCAATTCATGTTGAGGTTCATCGTGAGCTCCACCTGGCTCTCCACGAAGAGTTGTGATGATCATCACTGGAAGATTAAAAGTATAAGTCAGAGATGTAATCGGGTTAACCGCGTTCCCAAGTCCTGAGTTTTGAAACATAACAACTGCACGTTTTCCAGCAATAGTCGCTCCTGCAGCGATTGCAAGCGCATCACCTTCATTCACGCTGTCGATGAAATCAAATCCATCTGTATCAATTACATAATTGATGAATGGTTTTAGGTAAGAACAGGGAGTCCCTGTGAAAAAATTAAAACCTAATTCACGTGCCGGAGTTAAAAACTTATCTGCTGAAATCATATTTGCCTCTGTAAAATACTTTTAATTAAAATTTCTGCCCACGAGAAACGTCAGAGTAGTTGTCTACATCCAACCAATGACCATCAATATACATGACATTTATTTTTACTTTTTTCTCTAAAAGTTTGTTCATTAGATCCGGTAATTTCAATTTATTGAAGTCCGGAGCCGTTGATAATTCTGCCAAAGTTTTTGAAAGAACTTCTGAACCTAACTTGTTTGTTTTCATCAAACCAATCCACTCACCTTGAGCTTCTTTGTTCTCTGACGCTTTTCCAAATTTAATTCCTTTAAGTTCAGCATTATCAGCATTGAAAATACTATGGCTGTGTGCTCGAGAGCATAAAACGAAGTCTCCTTCGTAACCTGAAGCTCTTTGAGTTAAAGCAGCATCTACAACAATTGTGATATCGCCTTTTTCTTCTAATAAACGAGTTAGGATATATTTTCTATAAAGAATATCACCATAAGAAATAACAGTATGATCAACGATTTCTTTTTTTGCTAAAAAGAGAGAAGTAAGCTCACTTGTTGATTCAAAATTATCATTGTCGTAATACTTAATATTTTGAAGTTTAAAAGCTTCTTTTTTATATCCACGAACAATTGAAATATCTTTAATATCGTGTTCATAAAAATGATTAATTGACTGCTCAATTAATGGCTTCCCATTGATATCAATTAAAACTTTCGGTTTATCTTCTGTTAATTCTTTTAACTCAGCTCCGCGAGAAGCTGCCAGAAAAATAGCTCTTGGTTTGTCTGCATCTGCAACTGATAAGTATAACTTTTCTGCTGCCTCAAGTTCTTTATCATTTTGAAGACGGAAAAGTTCAGCAACTGAAACGATTTTATCTTCAACATTCATTAGAGATTGTTCTTCAAAAATAGTTTTAGTTACATTTTGCATAGCTGTAACCGCCATTCTCATTTGGTGATTGGCCCAGATACAAACAGATATATTGGCTTCTCTAAAAGCATTTGTTGGAGTTGCATAATATTTAGTTGGAACGATAACGATAGGACACGACTTACTTCTTTCTCCCCATTCTTTCATGAAAGCTAGAATTTCATCTGGCTTAGAAATTTTTGAGTGCATTAAAATTCCGTTTGCTCCAGCAAGTCTATAAGCATCTGCTCTTTTAAGTGCTTCGCCTAATCCCCAACCTGCAATAAGTGCTTCAACTCTTGCGATGATATTAAAATCATCATCACTTTTAGTATCTTGGCCGGCTTTAATTTTTCCACAAAATTCATCCATGTCTGCAAGAGGCTGAGCTTCAGTACGCAAAAATGAATTTGTTTTAGGAAAAATTTTATCTTCAATACAAACTCCTGCAACTCCACGTTGCTCAAGTTTTGTCACGAGTCTTCTCATATTATTGAAGTTTCCGTATCCAGTATCACCATCTAAAAGAATAGGAATCTTAGTGGCATCACTCATAAATTCTACAACTTCTAAAACTTGCGTCCAAGAAGCTTCATTATTATCGCGTACACCTAATGCTGCTGAAATTGATAATCCAGATCCCCAAATACCTTTGAATCCTGCTTCCTCAGCAATCTTTGCTGACATACCATTATGGGCTTCCATTAAGAATTCAAGCTCACTTGAATTCAACATTTGTCTAAGTTGAGTTGTTTTTTTTACGATTGGTTGTTTCATATTAAGGTTTCCTTATAAACATTAAAGGCCATATACAAGCTAAAGAGTACGATCAGCGCCCCACAAGTTCGGCTGAAGTTGATAAAAAACTTTTCAGGGATTCGATTCTGATACTTCTGAACTATTTTCAATAATAGATAAAACCAAGAAGCTGAACCCAAGGCCAGGCCCACAGAGAGAGCAAAATAGTTTAAAAGAGAATTTAAAAAAAGATTCCAAGACTTGATGACTGCCGCAAGCCCTGACATCGTTGCAACTAATGTAGGATTTGATGAATAAATCGCTACGCCTAATAAGAAAAAAGCTAATATTGTCGGCTCTTTCTTGTCGATATCTTGTTCTAATTTAAAATCCTGTTTTTTTGTCAATAATTCTTTCAATCCAAAAATTAATAGAAAGACCACACCAACAATTTTTAGAATAAAAGTTGTTTTTGGTGAAAAGTGAAAAAGAGAAAGTCCTGATAAAATAATCATAAAATAGACGAAATCCATTAATGATCCACCAAGAGCAATAGCAAAGGCTGATTTAAAATCATGTTTAATTAGAGTATTTACTACCCAAACATTAATAGGCCCTACTGGAATACAAATTAAAAAGCCAGTCAATAAACCAAGTACTAATGCTGTTATCATGCTGCCTTTTCCTCAGCTAATTGCTGATTAATCTTACATTGATAAATAAACATCATCATTAACCATAAATTTCCAAAAACTACAGCTTGAAAAAATAAAAGGGTTGGTTCATTTAAAATACAGGCTATTATTAAAACAGAAATATGAACAGAAGGACCAATAAAAGACCACATTCTTAATGCTCGTAAATTTTTTTCGCAATATTGTCTTGGATTAAAAACTAGTGGCTTTTCTTGAGTACCTGCTTGGATACTTGAATACATCAAATAAAGATTTAGAGCGAACCTTCGCACGCGCACCTGAATTCCGGCCCCGTTATTTTTTTTACTTTCCTCAAGTCTATTGCGCAAATCTTCAATTTCTCTAACGACGAATCCACTGTCCCCTTTTTCATATGAAAGGTATTCTGTTAAATAGTGGTCGTACGAAATTGAATGAATTGCTTTTGAAACACCTGCAATGACAACAAGAATCCATGGTTGAATTAATTCCGGAGAATATTGTTTCTTTAACCCTAAGGCAATTGTCGTATATACGATAACATTGACGAGATAATCAACTATCCCATCTATTAATCGACCAAATTCTGTTCCATTTTTTTTGAGTCTTGCGACCATTCCGTCGCAACAATCAAGAATGGCAAATAATAAAAAGAAAAAGGCTCCCCATTTAAATCCAAGGGCCGTTCCTTTTAAGAAATGGTAACCTGCCGCTATACCCGACAGTAGTGCTGCAAGTGAGTAATGGTTTGGAGTAATTGGTAATGGGTAAAAAATTTTCACAACAATAAAAGCTATTGGTCTATAAAAATAAACATCGAGTGGCTCTTCTGCATGAAGATTTTTTAGTGATAATTTATATTCTTTTAGCCAATTCATTCAAATAATCTTTTAGCTTTTTCCAAGTCTTCTTTATTATCAATTTCTACCCACCGATCACTAACGGTTCGATGAATATTCATATTGTGATTGAGTAAAAACTCATTCATCACGTGTTCCCAATTTTTTGAAATATTTTTTTCTTCTTTTAAAAAACTAACGCAAGCTTGGTACATATCGTCTCTATAGGCTTGTGAGAATTTTAATATTCCCATAGCCTCGCCTGCAAAAGCAAATTCTTCGCGCTCTGATGGAGAGACAGCACGCTTATCAATTGTTAAACGGACAAATCCATTTTGATCAATCATTGTCTTGGCGCATTCAATATCATCAATTGAACTTTCGCCAACAAGTATTTGATTAGGGGATTCATCTTCAATAAAACTTGCTAATATTTTTTTGTCATAAATCAAGTCAGCATCAAATAATAAAAAATTGCCTTGAATTTTTTCAAGTCCATACAGAAAAGAAAAGGTATTACCTTTCACTCTATAATCTTCGTTGACCGCAAAATGAATATCAAAATCCATTTTATATTTTTCTAAGTATGACTCAAGTACTTCTTTTTTATATCCTGTAACAACAACGACATTGCGAATCCCGACTGATTTCCATGCTTCAAAGTGCCAGTCCATTAAAGTTTTTTCATTGATCTTTAGTAAACTTTTAGGATCAGTTGTGACGTCTGAAATTCTCGATCCATATCCTGCGGCTAAAATGAGTGCTGTATATTGTGGCATATTCTTTAATTCCTTTAATCCTAAATAATCTATTGTCTTTTTTTAGCCCAGATGCGATCCATTGTTCTTTTTAATGGTTTGTGATGATCTTTTACCCAATCATGAACAACAACAGCATTAAAAGCATCAGAGAAGCAAGTTCTGCCATGAAGAACTTGGGCATCGTACGTAAGTAGAATTTCTCCAGCAACAAATGAATGTCTATATTGATTATCCGAATGCTCTAAAACCGCATCGAGTGTATCGAGAGCGTACATCTGTTCATCTGATAATGGTCTTTCTAATTTTTTATGAGCTGATTCCATATATGGACGAAGATGGCGAAATTCGGGTTCACCTAATAAGTTATAAGTTATTATTGGTGCCTCGTATGTAACATCGGCCACACCACGTTGTTCCCATAAAAAATTATTCTCAAGGATTGCTAAAACATCGGGGTGTTTTTCTTTGAGAATTTTATAAACATTGAGAGCATTAACTAAAATATTTTCTCCACCTGCCATCGCCGGAGAGATGCAGGCAAGAAGTAGGTATTCCCACTTAAATGGAACATTGACATTATCTGTGTGGATTGTTCCGCCTTCGCGTGTTTGGTGATAACGAGCACCTTTTGTCATTGAATTGGTTCTATCGCGGTCATAGACTAATACAGCTCTATCGCCAGCTTCATTTTGGATGAGAGTTTCTCCCAAAACATTTCCCATTAACCAAAAAAGAGTTCTCTGTTCTAAAATTGTATATTTATTTTGAAAATCAACAAATGGCTTAACGATGACAATTCGCTTTCCATTTTCTAATTCTTTTCTCACTACTTCAACTTCAGTTCTAAAAGTTAAGCAATCGTCACTTCCTAAAATTTTCGCCTCTTCAATTTTTGTATATGTATGAAGGGATTTTATATAATCATAAATTTCATTTTGAGCATCACTAGAAAATGAATAGTAAAAGTTATCTTTTAGCATTGTGTTATCCCTGGCATGTTTAGGGGGACAAAATAGCACCTGCCACTAGAGAATTCAACTATTTTGAAGTTAAATATGATCCATTTGCTTGAAGACAAAGCAGGTAATTCTTAGTACAAGAAAATCAACAATTCCCCTGGAGTTCCTCGTGCTAAAAGCTGTCTTTTTGCTTATTTCCATTGTGCTTTTTCAAATAAATCCTTTAAAAGCGGAAGTCATTAAAGATATTCAAATAAGCGGTCATTCAAAGACTAAACCATGGGCCTTGCTGCGCAGAGTGAATGTCAATATCGGGGACGATCTTACTCCTGCAGACTTTCTCGATCTGAAAATTAGAGTTTCGCAAAATCCTCAATATATTTTGAAATCCTGTACATTTGATCAAGGCATTTTAAAAATTGTCATTGAAGATAAATGGACGATTGTCCCTGTTCCCCTGATCTCTCAATCTGGTGACTATTACATCAGAGGAATTGGTTTTTACGAAAATAATTTCTTAGGTCGGCTTGAAACATTAGTTCCGGCCGTTGCTTGGACGAATGCAGGACTCAATTATTTACTTCTCTATAATTCAGAAAATTTCTTTTCTAGCAATTTAGGAATTTCTTCTCTTATCGTTCGACTTAACACTCTTTCCCGTTTCTATCGACATAAAGTCATGCAAAATGAATTTGAATCACGAACAACAGCTTTTGAATTAACACCCAATTTTTTCTATAAAAATATGGTTTTTAAAGCTGGTCCAATTCTATTTAAAAAAGAAATTGTCCAAACGAAAACACAAACTCAATCTTCCCTAGATCAAACTTACGAAGGAGTTGGTTTAAGAACTCGCTATAATATTAAATTTTTTGAACAACTTGATACTCTTTATAAAGGTTATTTTATTACTGCTAATGCTTATGCACTTAGACCTAAGGACGGTGGCAATACATTTTTTAATGGAAAAATTGAACTTGTAGCGACTTACCCAGTTTTCGATGAACATTTTGTCAATTTGTCTGAAAACTTAGCACTTGCATCTGCCAAAACCTTTTTTTATAACTTCTCTGAAGGAGCTCATGAAGGATTTAGAGGATACGATGGTGAATCGATTCATATGCAAAGATACGCCGCCACTATGTTCCAGTACCAGCACCATATTTGGGATAGATTTTACGCCGTTAGTTTTTTTGAAAATACTCGCAGTGTTCTGATTAATTCTATTTATAATGGAGCTCATCTTAACGAAAATACAATTGGTGGTGGCCTACGCTATTATTTAAAAAAAATCAGTATTCCTGGGATCAATGTTGAATACGGATACAATATTCAAGATAAATCATCACATATTCACTTCAATGTAGGGTTAGCATTGTAAAAAACTAGATTTCAATTGTAATAGAAGTATGTTCTTTATCAAAATGAAATTTAGCTTTATCCCATTTCGGGGGAAGAATGCATCCTTTGCAGTTTGAAAAACCATACTGTTCTGTTGGAATTTTGAGAAAATTTTTATCTAGATCTTGGTTCATATTGGCATCGTGATAAAGTTTAACGGCGTATTCACCACAGGGTATATCTTTAAATAAATATTCAACTCGCTTGTCTTTAATAGGTGAACGCCCTTTGGTAAATGAAGGTTTACCATCTTCTTTAGGGCTAAATGTTTCACTAGAGTTGTCGAGGTCGAATTTAATTTGCCCTTCATCGCTATTTAAACCAGTCACAATCATTTTAAAGTCGCCACGGCATTCATCGGCATAAGTTGATTGTGAAAAAATAACAAATAAGATTAGTGCTTTTAATAAGATTATAATTGCTCCAACTCTAGGTCATATTTTTTATTAATAAAATCGAGATTTTCATTTGTGTTAGAAAGCTTCTCAAACAAATTTTCAATAATTTGATTAAGCTTACCAATAGCATGAGTATAGTCTGTTAACTTAGATGAGTCTTGGCTGATCGCTGCTTTTTCAAGTTCTCCGTTAATGCGTCCAAGTAGAGTTTCATTTTTTGTAATTTCACTCTCAACGTTTTCAATTTCTTCTTTTAAGGGCTTAACTAGTTTGGCCCTTTCGATCGCAATTTCAGCACGGCGTTGCTTTATTTCTTTTTCTGTAAGCTTACGCTTCCCGGCTTTATTTGGTTTAGTTTCTTCACTTTCCCAACCGATTTTCTCAAGAAAATCATCATAATTCCCATTGAAAACTTCGGCATTACCATTGTGGAAAATAATGAGTTTCGTCGCTAAATTGCGAAGCATGATTTCACTATGAGTAACAATAACAACTGCCCCTGGAAAATTGCCAATTTCTTCCGTGAGAGATTCAATTGATTCCATATCCAAATGGTTCGTTGGTTCATCTAATAATAACAGATTGGCCGGTTTCGCTAAAATTTTACCCAAGAGAACTCGAGCCCTCTCTCCACCAGATAAAACTTTAATCTTTTTCTTAGCAAGATCGCCTTCAAACATCATCGTTCCACAAATATTTCGGACGCCAGAAATACTTAAGTCCGAATTTTCTTCTTGGATTTCTTCGACAATTGTATTTTCCATTTTCAAACGATTGATATTCGTTTGACCGAAGTGCCCTACAGCTGCTGATGGATGATAACTTGTTTTACCTGTTACAGGTTCAAGCATCCCTCCTATGACATTTAATAGAGTCGATTTTCCTTTTCCATTTTTTCCGATAATACCAATGCGGTCTTCACGGTTTATTGGAAAACTTAAATTGTGAAAGAGCGTATTTTTTTCGTCGCCATCATATGAAAATGCTAAATGTTTTACTTCTGCAATTTGTTTACCCGGACATTCTGTAAATCGAAAACGAAAACCTAAAACATCTACGTCATTGAGCTTGTCCATAGTGCTCATTTTTTGTAATGCTTTCATTCTTGATTGAGCCTGAGCGGCTTTTGAAGCCTTGGCTTTAAAGCGCTCAACAAACGCTTCCATTTCTTTTCTTTTTTTATCTAAGTTTTCGCGTGTTTTTTCGTACATTTCTTCGTCTTGAAGAATTTGCTCATAAAATTTCGCCGTATCGCCTTTAACTTTTTTTAATTGCTGACGGTGTAGTCCCATCGTATGTGTGACAACATCATCCATAAATTCTCTGTCATGGGTAATCAACATGATTTCACCAGGAAAGTTTTTAAGGAATGACTTTAGCCATCGCATAGAGACTATATCTAAGTAGTTAGTTGGTTCATCCAACAAAAGTAAATTAGGGGCCTGAAGCAAAACTTTGGTGAGATTTATCCTAATTTGATAACCACCTGAAAAACTCTTTGGGTCTTTTTGCATATCTTCGTCAGAAAAACCTAAACCAAAAAGGATTTTTTCTGCTTCATACTCTAAAAAATCTTCAGGGTTTAGTACTTGGATGCACTCTTCTAAAACCGTTGGTTTAGTAAAATGGATATGCTGCTCCAAAGCTCCGAGTCTATAACCTTTAGGTATGGTTATTTCTCCAGAATCGACGGATAACTCTCCGAGAATTAGTTTAAACAGGGTCGATTTCCCCGAACCATTGCGTCCCACAAGACCGACTCTTTCGCGGCCTCCTAACTGGAAACTGACACGGTCGAAGAGCTCTTGCCCACCGAAATGTTTGGATAAATTTTTTGCTTGGATCATTGTTATCTCGCTTAAGGGGCCATCTTATGCTATTCTCTGCCGAAATTCATTATATATATTTTGTAAGAAGCATAAGTGCCCAAACCAAGGATTAGCCCGCATGTCTAAGAATTATTCTAAATTAAAAAACATTGCCGTCGTAGCTCACGTCGACCATGGTAAAACAACTCTCGTAGACTGTCTTTTGAGACAATCAGGAACTTTCGATGCTCGCGCAGAGATGACTGATAGAGTAATGGACTCTGGTGAAATTGAAAAAGAGCGCGGAATTACAATTACTGCAAAAAACTGTGCGTTCGTTTGGAAAGATACAAAAATTAATCTTCTCGATACTCCGGGACATGCTGACTTCGGTGGTGAAGTTGAAAGATCTCTAATGATGGTAGATGGAATTCTTCTTCTAGTTGATGCTTCAGAAGGACCTCTTCCACAAACAAGATTCGTTCTAACAAAAGCAATGGAACAACGATTAAAAATCGCTGTTGTTATCAATAAAATCGATAGACCAGATGAACGTATCGAAGAAGTTAAACACGATATCGAAGAACTTTTCTTAGAACTAGCTTCAATGCTTAATATAGAAGACTTCGATTTAGATATTCCTATTATTTACTCTTCAGCTAGAGCTGGTTGGGCAACTCATGATTATAAAGTTGTAAGAACAGACATTAATCCAATCCTTGATTTAATGGTTTCTGATTTCTTTCCACAACCAAGAGTTTCTGAAGGATCTGACCTTCAGCTTTTAGTTACAAATCTTTCATACTCGCCATACCTAGGACCTCTAGCTATTGGTCGTATTCAAAGAGGATCAATTAAAAAAGGTGGTAACTACACTCTTTGCGACGTTGATAAGAAAAACAAAACTTCTAAAGTTACGGCCATTCAAGAATTCTCGGCTTTAGCTATTACTGAAGTTGAAACAGCTGACGCTGGAGAGATCGTTATCGTTGCCGGTATCGATAACGCAAAAATTGGAGATACAATTGTCTCAACAACAAAAGTAGAACCACTTCCTCGTATTACAGTTGAACCACCTACAGTAGGGGTTCAAGTTTCAGTTTCTACTTCACCTATGTCTGGACAAGAAGGTGAATACCTTACTTCAAGAAAACTTGAAGAATTTTTACAAGACTCAATTAAAACAAACGTTGCTCTTCAATATGAAGGAACAGACGATCCAAAAGTTTTCATCCTTAAAGGACGTGGAGAACTTCAGTTAGCTATCGTTTTCGAACAACTTCGTCGTAAGGGATTCGAGTTAATGGTTGGTCGTCCACAAGTTCTTTTCCAATACGCAGAAGATGGAACTAAGTTAGAGCCATTTGAAAAAGTTGTTCTCGATATTCCAAATGAATCTACAGGTGCTATTACTGAAAGACTTTCTATTAGAAAAGGAATTATGGAAAACATGATGCCACTAGGAGAAGCAAGAACACGTATGGTTTTTGTTATTCCTTCTCGTGGACTAATTGGATACCGTGGGATTTTCTTAACTGATACTCGTGGAGCTGGATTAATGTCTTCAGAATTTATGGGATACAAACCATTTACTGGAGAAATGTTAGGAAGACAAAACGGTGCTTTAGTTTCAGATAGAGCTGGAAAGATGACTCCATACGCTCTTTATAATTTACTTTCTTCTGGTAAACAATTTGTTAAGCCAGGTGAGATGACTTATGAAGGTATGGTTATCGGTGAAGCCACTCGTCCTAACGATCTAGTTCTTAACTGTGTTCGAGAAAAACATTTAACATCTGTAAGAACTGCTGGAAAAGATGAACAACCAATCCTTCCACCAATTGTTAATAGAACACTTGAATGGGCATTGGACTGGATTGATAATGATGAATGGGTAGAAATTACTCCTCAATCAATCCGTATTAGAAAAAAAGAACTTGTTGGAAATAAGCGCTCTGTAGTTAGAAAAGGATAAGGTTAATGAAAAAATTATTCGTTATGATTGTTTTTTCATTTTCATTTTCATTTTCATTACCTATCAATGCTGCCACACTTGATGGAATTAATTTTGCTGATAAATCAATCGTTGAGGGGAAAGAACTTCTCCTCAACGGCATTGGTATAAGAAAAGCAACTTTTTTAAAGGTTAAAGTTTATTACGGTGCACTTTACCTTGAGCAAAAATCAAAAGAAGCAAATGCTATTTTAGCAAATTCATCTCCAAAGCAAATCGTAATGCATTTTGTCCGAGACGTTGAAGCTAAAAAACTAAGAGAAGCTTTTTCAGAAGGTATGGAAGCGGCAAATTCAAATCATGCAACTTTTAAAACTCAATTAGATAAATTCAATTCTTTTGTTACCGATGTCGTAAAGAATGACATAATGGTTATTTCGTTTTTAGCTGATGGGGTAGCAATAGCCTCAAAGGGTAAGGCCATTGAAAAAATCTCAGGTGCAGATTTCTCACGTGCACTCTTGAGTATTTGGTTTGTGAATCCACGCGACGAAAACCTTCGAAATGGGCTATTGGGTCAATAAATAAGCACTTAAATTTCAAGACTTTGGCGAAAGGGATCTTTTTTCCTTTGGCCAATGGCACTTCGCCCCTTCCACATATTCTAATTCTATAATAATATCAATTTGTTAAGGTTTTAAACTCAAGGAAACGGCAATTCTACGTTGCCTAATTGAATTCAATATAATTAGCTTTATAATTTATTGATAGAACAAATAGGGAAAGATTATTTATGGAGCGCAAAATGCACATTACCATTGTAGATGACGTAAAAGATAACTTGAGAAGCTACAATGAGCTTTTGTCCCCAACGTTTAACTTAGAACTCATTCAAAATCCTATAGATCTTTTAGGATTTCTTGGTAAAACTCAAACTGATTTAATTCTCCTAGATCTTCATATGCCAACAATTAATGGATTTGAATTATACCAAAAATTTAAAGTCACCCATCCTGACTTACCTGTCATTTTTCTCAGTGGTGACCCTTCTGAAGAATCAATTGTCAAAGGACTTAGTCTTGGAGCAGATGATTTTATTGTAAAGCCAGTATCATTGCGTGAGTTAATTGCCCGAATTAAAAATAAGATCAGTTTAACACCATCAACAGCATCAGATAATATTCTCTCATTTGACGGATTCAAGCTTTATTGTGATATGCAAATGGCAGAGATAGCAGAAGAGAAAATTCAATTAACACCAATAGAATTTAAACTTATTCACTTACTAGCAAAAAATCCAAATAAAGTTTTTAGCAGAGAGTATATAACAAATTTACTTTGGCCAAATGTTCATGTTCAAAATCAAAATATCGATACACATTTGTCTAATCTGAGAAAAAAATTGATGCCATTTTCTCGCTATATTAAAACAATTAAATCTCGAGGATATATATTAAGAATTTGAAAACGAATTATAGATTTCTTTTGAAAGATAATCTAATCCGTTTTGCTTTTGCACTTTTTTCATTGGATTCTCTGTTCCGATTTCATGAAGTGCCACTAAAAAAGACTCATCCGTTAATTCTTTTTCTTCAATAATGATTGATCCCAATTTCTTATGAGCTTCGAGTGCATTAAAAAATTGTTCATTTTTTTGGGCAATTTTTAAGGGAATAAAAATCGATCTTTTCCCTACGGCAATTAATTCGCAGACAGTACCAGCACCAGATCTAGAAAGTGTTACAGTTGCAAGTTTAAACAGGTCAATCATTTCTGGACCTATGAAAGGGATTGGCAAATAATTGGGATTTTTAACTTCTCGATGTTCATTGATAAATGCCTTTCCAACTTGATGAATAATTAAATATCTCGATGTTAAGATTTCTAGATTTCTGAGAATTAATTTATTAATGAGTTGAGCTCCATTACCTCCGCCTGTTACGAATAAAATCGGAAGTGATGAATCATTTAAACTTCTTCCGTTGATCTGAATTGGATTTATTGTAGTTGTGTAACAAGCTTCTCTTAAGGGATATCCAGAAAAATAAGTTTTTTGTTCGTTAAAATATTTAAAAGATTCTTCAAAACTTATAAAAATTTTATCTGCAAAAATAGAGCATATCTTATTTGCAAGTCCTACTCTGCTTGTCTGTTCATGGATAAATACTTTTTTAAACTGTAATTTTGCTGCAATAACAACTGGAACACTTACAAAGCCACCTGTCGAAAAAACAAGTGTATCCAATTGATTGAATTTCCATAAAACTTTAAAAGCATCTACAAGGCCCACGAATACATTTAATGTATCTTTAATATTCTCTACTGATAAATATCTTCTTAATTTTCCCGTATGTATGGGGTGATAAGTGAGGTCATAATCTTGCACTAATTCACGTTCAATACTTTTGATTCCACCAATATAATGAACATTATATTCTTTATTTGTATTTATTTTTTTTATAATTGTAAGGGCCGGCATAACATGACCGCCACTACCGCCACCTGTAAAGAGAAGATTTTTCGACATAATTGATCCCTGAAATAAGAAAGGCACTCAAATTTGAGTGCCTTTCTATTTTATTTTACAGATATTATACCGAAATTTTCTTAAGAGCGAAAAGATCTTTCTGAACTTGGAGCTCTGTCACCACGATCACCAGAAAAATTACTTCCTCCGCCATTTCCAGATCGACCACGGAAACTTGGTCTTCTATCACGGTCACCACCGCCTCCACCATATGAAGGTCTGCTCATAGGAGCTGATCGAGTTAATTCAAAACGAACATTTCTTTCATTAATTGTTGGCCCTGCTACTTTTAAAAGTGCATCTCCAAAGTTTTCAGGAACTTCTAAAAATGAAAATGTTTCTTTCATATCTACATTGCGAATCATTCTTTCATCAACATTGACCATTCCTGCAATCGATCCAAGAAGTGACTTAAGCGTTAAGCCATGGTCTTTTCCAATGTTAACAAAAAAGCGCATATTTCCATTATTGCTAGTGCGACCTTGTGGAGCAGATGTTGAAGTGTTGCCTCTGTTTGAATCATTCCCACGAGTGTCTCTGTTATCTGGACGTCTTTGTTCTGCAACTTCTAATGAAGGAGCTGAATCATAACGAGAGATTTGCGATTGAAATAAATGGTTATACATAACTTTTAATAGATCTGATTTTTCCATTGCCTCAAATTTTTCAACAAATACTTCGTCAGTTTCAAGTTTATCTAATTTCTCAATTAGAGCATCAAACTTTTTAAGTTCTTTACGAACAAGAACTTGTTTCAAATCTTTTGGTGTTGGAAGAATAGCTTGAACGATGCGAGCTTTTGTATTGTTTTCAACCATTCTAAGTCTATAACGTTCACTTGGTTCAACAAGAGTAATAGCTACACCTGTTTGACCTGCTCGTCCTGTTCGACCGATACGGTGAACATATGATTCGATATCTTGTGGAAGTCCAAAGTTAATAACATGTGTAAGGTTATCAACATCAATTCCACGAGCGGCAACATCAGTACAAACAAGCATATTAATTTTTTTATTCTTGAAATTTCTCATTGTGATGTCACGTTGTTGTTGTGACATATCTCCGTGCATTGAATCTGACGGATACCCACGAGCATTCAATTCGTCTGCTAATGATTTTGTATCGATTTTCGTACGGCAAAAAATCATTCCGTAATAATCATCTAGAGAATCAAGAATTCTGCATACTGCTTCGCTCATTTGAGAGTGACGAACGACATAATGTTTTTGCTCGATTGATTCATTTGATAAAGTTTTCTTTTGAACTTTTACGACCAAAGGATCTTTTAAATACGTCTTAATTAAATTAAGAATTGGAGCTGGCATAGTTGCCGAGAACATCCAAGTTTTTTTCGATTCACCTAAGTTAGAAAGAATCGATTTTACATCGTCGATAAATCCCATATCTAACATTTCATCTGCTTCATCTAAGACTGCAAATTTAGCATTATCTAAAATTAAAACTCCGCGCTCAATTAGATCAAGTACTCGCCCAGGTGTTCCCACAACGATTTGTGGACGGTCACGTCGAAGACCTCTCACTTGACCTTCAAGTGAAACTCCACCGTAAACTGGAATTGTTTTAATTTTTTCGTAAGTTGAGAATTTTTTAATTTCATCATTAATTTGATTAGCTAATTCTCTAGTTGGTGTCAGGATGAGGGCCTGAACATCGCGAGACGTTGGATCAATTTTGTGAAGTAAAGGAAGCACGAATGCTGCTGTCTTACCGGTTCCTGTTTGAGCTTGGCCTACAAAGTCTGTGTCTGTAGTAGCAAGAGCTGGAATAGCTTGTTGTTGGATGTCTGTTGGCTCTACGTAGCCTCTTTCTGCGATTGCTTTAAGCAATGACTCTCGTAGTGGCAATTCTTGAAATGTCACTTTTTACTCCGTTGAATGTGGATCTTCACCTCGCACCTTGCTTTAAATGAAAACCGCAACATTTATAACGCAAAAAAAGCTTTAACGAGGATAGATTCGTTTTATTAGTAGAGCCCTTCTACGACAGAAAAAGCGTTATGACTAGCCCTGTGTGTAAAAAAGTTCTGATCAATTAAATACAAATTATTTCAAGCCTATGGACTGTTTTAATTCACTTATTAATTTCTGAGCATGTGGTCTCACCCGAGCTGCTCCCTCTTCTAAAATCAAGTCAATTTTCGAAGTATTACCCATTAGTTCGGCGTATATTTCGCGAGGTCCAGAGAGACTAGAATTAAGTACTGATAGGAGTTCCATTTTAGCTTCTCCCCATCCGATTCCTTTTAAGTACCAAGCTCGAAGTGCTAAAGTTTGCTCAGCTGAAGCAAATTGTCCGTAGTAATCAAAGATCAGTGAGTCGTCAGGATTTTTTGGATCTAGAGGACCGCTTGAATCAGTTGTTATTCTGTTGATAAGTTTTTTTAATTCTTTATCACTAGAAAATAATGGAATGTGATTGCCGTAACTCTTACTCATTTTTCTTCCATCAAGTCCTGAAAGAAGTTTGTTTCCTTCACTTACAATTGCTTTTGGAAGTTTAAGTTTACTGCCATATGTATTATTAAATACAGTTGCGATATCTCTCGCTATTTCAATATGCTGAAGTTGATCTGCGCCGACAGGGACAACATCTGCATTGAGAATCATAATATCTGCGGCCATTAAAATTGGATAAGTAAATAAACCAATATTTATTCCGTGATCTGAATCTCTTTCCAATCCTTCATTTTCTTGAACGACTGCTTTATAAGCATGAGCTCGATTCATTAATCCTTTAGTCGTAAAACAAGAAAGCATCCAATGAAGTTCAAGTATTTCTGGAATATCACTTTGCTTATAGAGTGTAATAGCTTTGGGATCTAAACCCATCGCAAGCCATGCAGCTGCCACTTCGTAAGTATAATTTTTCATCATCTTAGCATCATGAATAGAAACTAAAGAATGATAGTCAGCAATGAAATAATAAGACTGAAATGAACCAGTGTTGGCCATATCAATGGCCGGTTTTATCGCGCCAATATAATTTCCCAAATGGGGCATTCCGGTGGCTTTAATTCCTGTTAGACAGATTTGTTTTTGCATAGAATTCCTTTTAACTTAATCGTCCCTATTTTGACAATTCAACTTTATTAATCTGACGAAATAGTTGAAAGCGTTAAATAGTCTTGGTACGTACCTGGAGTCTTTGCAGCATCCACGGATCCAATAACTATTCTAATAGGAACTTTGGCACCTTGAGCAGTTGTCACTCCTGTTCCTGAAGCTATAGTAACAGAAGAACTTGCAGAACTTCCAAGATTTATAAGCGAGCCATTAGAGTAAAAATTATAAGAGATTTGAGACAATGAATTATTACTTCCTGGAATTTTTAATAATCCATTATTCGAGGAGGAAACTTTTAACTTATATCCTGCATTAGTAACAACTCTTACATCAAAACCCAATTCCTCATTGGTTTCTAATTCGCCAAAATCCAATGTTTTACTAGTTTGAGCTGGATCATATGAACCTCCACTCTCTACTAAAGAAATTGACGTTAATTTAGGAACAGATACAACGATTGATAAATCACGAGCAGTCTCAAAACTTTTTGTATTAGAGTAAGTTCCAGAATAAGCTTGAATTTGAATTTGATCTAAATATATTCCTGCGGCTGGTAAAGTTGCCCCTAGTGGAGCTAAGTCGAGGTAGTAAGAATAGTAATTGGTTTGATTTTTGACGAGTGATCCAATAAAAGTCTCATCTGGTGAAGAAATATCACCTGACTCTTTCAATACTCCAGTTAAATTACTATTTTTAAAAATATTATAATAAAGAATATTTCCGTTCTCAACGTTTATAACTCGACGATTGTAATTACCAGACCATCCTTTTGTATAGGCTAGAAAAAAATTGGCACAGTTAACTCCGTTGTCCTTTTGTCTTGTTATCGAAACAGTTGCTTGAGTTGCAAGATTATTATCAGAAAAATTGTAATTGAGACTTTGATTATCTAATCTATACCCACAATCTGCCCAGGCACTTGAAAGATTCAAATGAATAGTGAATAGAACAATTAAAATTAAAAAACATTTTTTCATAATGGACTCTCTTTTAAAGGGAGCTCGATAGTACCGATATCAATCAAGCCATTTTTTATTAATTCTAAATTCATTTCTTTTGATTCAAAGGCTTCATCTTCCAATTGGAGTGTGCCGAGCATAGGCTCGACGCCTTCGATAAAAAATTCACCTTCACGACCTGTAAAAAATGGGGTGACTTTCCCAGATCGCGAAGTCCAAAATCCAACTTTTAGAGGTTGGGGAATTTTATTTATATCCGTAATAATTCCTCTTAAAACTAGCAATCCAGAATTTCCAACTACAAATAAATTTCCACTTCGATACCTTGGGTAAACGACAAAACTTTCTTGCCCAAGTATATATCCTTGTTCAAGTCGGCTTGGATCTAATTGCAAGCGGCGGTACTGATAAGGTGTTAAACCTGAAACGAGAGACTCACCGAATAATCCTGTGCTCGAATCCGCTTGAGAACTACTTGCAGATTGAACTCCAAACTTTTGTCCTCTCCAATTTTCATGTGGTTTAAATATAACAAAACTATTGGCAATTGGTCTTGAAACTGAAAAACCTTTATCAGAACCATTGTTAACAAAAGCAAAGGCACTTAAAAATCTTAATGAAGTTCTCGTGCCTGTTTTTGATCCTTTAGTATGGATCAATTCTTCTCGGGCACCAACATCGACCAATGAAGTATTGTATTGCATATCAATTGATCCTTCTCTAGTGCTTAAATTATCATTGGCACTGGCAGATAATTTTAAACTATTTAATTGCGTTCCATTGTCGTGAATAACAGTTAGTCTTTTAGTTTGGGTATCTTTTTCGTAAAAAGCAGAAGCAAAAGTCGAACTTTCCCCAAAAGTCATATTTAAGAAAAAATAAAGCTGTGTTGACCAATACTTAAACTCATCTCGTGATCTAGCAAAGTAAAAAGTAAGAGAACTTGATTCAAACACCTTTGCCGTTAAACTTGAATTATAACTTAGCCTTGAAATATCACCGATTCGTGGATTTTGATAATTAGCACCGAAAGCAATGTTGAATTTTTCCAGAAGAGGTACGCTGTAATTTAAACTGATATTGCTATCAAAACGATTTTCAAAATTCTCTCCTGCTCCATTAAACCAAGGAGTAAGATATTCATACTTCGCAGTAAGTGTATGACTATCGTACCAATAGGCACCAAACAAATTAAGCTGATAAGTTAGTTGAAGCTCTTCACCACTATGTATTTTATTTTGAGTCCCTCCAACATCGACGGCCCAATTTCCATAACTGGTAGAAAAAATATTATTGGTACCAATTAGTGTAAACTTTTTATTTCCTTGGGCATATCCTCCGGAAGTCCAAAATTTATTAAATCCATGCTGGTAAAAGCCTGTTAAAAAAGCACCTGAGTTATCATCATATTTTTTATTGTTATCGGAATCTTGTGAAGGAAAACCTGCCGCGAGTGAATATCGGTTTAACCCTGGTGCTAATAAATCAAGTGAACCTGATTCATTAAAAATAAGAACTTTCTTTTTTCCAAAATCATCAGTTATCTCTACAATGATTTTATTTATTCCATTATTTAACGGAATGTCCTTTACTGAATATCTTCCAGCATTCATATATTCTGTTTTTAAAATTGTATTATTCACAAAAGTTTTTACAAGGGATCTCGATTCAATTTCATATTCAAAAGATGATGTAGGTCCAGTGGCCCGGTAGGGATTTAATGAAAAATCTCGATAAAAAGACACTCCTCCCAATGTACGCGATTGCTGAAGTCCAATAATTGGAAAATTTACATCACCAACTTCAAATCGCTGCATACGGTGTGGACGATCATAAGTTATTTTTGAATTTTGTCGATACCATGGGTTGTTTGAGCGAGTTGAAAGATAGCTCATTTGATTTTCACCAACAATATTTTTAATATTCATAAATGAATCAACTTGAGCAAGGAAAGTGTGTGATTGATCTAGATTTCTCACCTGAATATCTTCTAATTTATAATTTGTTCCAAAGCTAAAAAGGGCAGGTTCAACTGCCTTTCTAGAATAATAAGGAATTAAATCTTCAAAAACATTTGCTTCGAGTGGTTTTAAGTCAGTAGTTAAGATATCGAGAGCAACCCGTAGCTCAGAAGGATAATAGGTATACTTAAACAGAATTTGTGAGGAGGGTATTTCTTTTAATTTAAAATTATAAATAGCTTTTTTTTCTTCTCGAATTTTTTCACCTAAAATCTTTTCTAAATCTGGCCCTGAAAACGCTTTAATCTTATCTCTGAGTATTACAACTTCGATTTCACCAAGATAGAATTCTCCCAGAGTCGCATCAAGGACAACTCGCCTACTCTCTTGAGAGTTGCCAAAAACTTTTTTAAACAGCTGATCAGTAGTTTCCGCATGAACTGAATGTAAAATGAATACAGTTTGAATCACTCCGACAAAAATGATTTTTAATAAGCAATGTATGTAATTGGAAAAATTAATCTTTATCAAAAGTAATTTTCACCTTATCAGTCATTTTTAACTCTAAGAACTTTCCTGTTTTGGGAAAAACAAAGATTCGTTTAGATTCTGCTAAAATGTTTTCTCCACTCATTCCTTTTAAGTCTTCAGCGAATAAAATAATTTCTTTTTTAGTTTTCTCGTCACTAAAACTCAACTTAAGATTTGAAAGAACCTGGTGCTTTTTTCCAATATTTTCAACTTGAATTAAAAATCGTTTATCCAGATCCTTTGTTTCTAAAATTTTAACATCTGATACATAATCCTCTGGTTTAAGATAAAGAGCAGCCACATATCTCAAAAGGACTTTTATACTCGATTTCTTATTTTTATTTTTATCAAGCTCAATAGGCAGTTGCTCTGCTATTAATCTAAAAGATAGTTCTTTCATTGGAGGTTTATTTCCAGTCCATGTTACTTTCACAGAACGTTTTTCGTTTGGAGGAATAATTAATTGAGTTGGATAAAGTGTAAGTTCATCACTTGAAATAATTTGAGGATTAGATTCTACTCCATTAATATCCATCTCTCTTTTAGCTAGGTTCACTTGTACAGCAATTGCTTGGTTTGAATCATTTTCCAAAAAGAACAATGTACTTTTAGTGGAAGCAGCACCAGTTAAAGTTGTAGACATAGGTGAAAACTTGAATGCATAGGAATTCAGACTAAAAAGTAAGCTAACACAACTAAAGAAAAATAATCTTAATTTTGGTCTCATTCCTTGAAACATCCTTGTAAGAGTGCAGCTTATCTTATCGATAAAATAATATGGGGAAAAGCTAATTTGCGGATATTTTTAAAAATATGGGCTTTTCTGCAGGCGTTGTCGACTTAAGAATATTAATTATTACTTCAAACTGAATAGTTCGATCCATTTTCACTAATTTTTTCACGTGGGTTTCAAGCCCTTCTTGATTTAAACCTTCTACTTCGAATTTTTGACCTTCACTCGAATAACGAGAATTCATTTGGCTAGAAAACATCCAAATTGACTGAGTGGAACTCAATTTTGATTCTTGTATATTAGTTGTAATTGAAGATGGTACGTTGGCCCTTAATGATAATGCCGATCGGGACTCCGCTTGTACTTTCGAAATTTGGATACTACTAAGAAAAAGGGCATAAAAGACTATCAGTTTTAGCATAAAAGCTTATCGGGACAATACCCGACAAGCTTTAGCGGTTATCTTGAAATTAATTGGCTGCAATCGAAAAGGTCACAGTATCAGCGTAAGTCCCTTCAATCATTGATTCAGCTGCAACACCAGTGTAACTAATCGAAACGCCTTTTACAGCATTTACTGTGCTCGACGTAGAGTTTGTTAAGGTTGTTCCTGCAGCAGAAGTAAGTGCTACTGCTGACCCATTATATTTCATAGTATAGGAAAACACATCAGCGCCATCTGTTCTTTTGAGTTTTCCCAAGTTCGTTGAAGCAATTGTTACTTTATATCCTGTTTTTGAGTTTGATTTTTCATCTACTGATGCCACTGCCAAATCAGTTTGAGAAGTCGAAAGATCTAACGTTGAGGCGACAGACTGCGCTGTCACACTTAAGCTAATTTTTTGAGGAACTACACCTTGAAGTAGTAAGCTTCCAGTTGTTGCAGCAAAAGACGGTGAAAGAATAAACGTTAATGAAAGGGAAGCTAAAAATAATTTCTTCATGAAATCTCCTTATAAAAATTAAAAAGCAATTTTAGATCAGGAACACAATTGACTAAAGCACTTTCTGTGCCAATGCAATCAATTGAAACTGACCCTTATTATTGAACAGGTGTTCTGAACTGGTGTCAAAATTATTATAAAGTGATGCCATTTTTGCCCTAATTGAACTGTTTAGTATTTAAGACTTTATGCTCAGCTGATACCCTAATCACAATTTCGTGTAAAAGTTCATTGAAGTTAAATGGCTTTGTTAAATGACCGTCAAAACCAATCAATCTTGTCTTTTCTTTTTCCTCAGTCATTGCATGGGCAGTTAAAGCAAGAATAGGTGCTTTAACGTTGAGATCCATTAATATTTTTGCAGCCCTATATCCATCCATCTTTGGCATTTGAATATCCATTAAGATTACATCATATTCAGTTTCCAATGCACCCTTAACAGCTTCTTCCCCATCACATGCGAGTGACACCTTAGCTCCTGCTTTGGTTAGAAAATGTTCAATTAAAAACTGATTATCTAAGGAATCATCTGCATAAAGAATTTTCATCCCCTCTAGCGGCAAACTTTTTATTGGATCAAAGACTTCTATTTTAGTTTCAATAGTCTCAGTTGAAATATTCTTAATTCCAGCTTCGAAACTAATAACAAACGTACTCCCTTTATTTTTTTCGTAACTCTCTAAAGAAATAGTTCCTCCAAGTGTTTCTGATAATCTTTTAGATAAAACGAGTCCTAACCCTGTTCCACCAAATTGCCTTGAAGTCGTAATATCCGCTTGCATAAAAGGCTCAAATAAACGTATTCGCTGTTTGTCTGTGATTCCACTGCCCGTGTCGATAACTTCGACAAATATTTTTAATTTTTTATTTTCAATATGTTCTGCTTTCACTACAACATCCACACTTCCAATTGATGTAAATTTAACCGCATTACCAATTATATTTATAAATATTTGTCTCAACCTTTTTGGATCAGACCAAATTTTATTAGGAATTTCTGAGAATATTTTTATTGAAAGTGAGATACCTTTGCAATTTGCTTTTTGCATGAGTAACTCGATAACTTCATTTAATAAATCAATTAATGAAAATTCAATTTTCTCAACTTCCAATTTTCCAGCTTCAACTTTTGCCAAATCCAAAATATCGTCAATTATTCCTGTCAAAGCGTTTCCATTTCGATGAATAATATCAAGGTACTGAACTTGATTATTACTTAATATTTCTGAATTTTTAAGTAATTCAGTAAAACCTATGATTGCACTCAAGGGGGTTCTTATTTCATGGCTCATATTAGCTAAGAATGCACTTTTGGTTGCGTTGGCATTTTCAGCAACTTCCTTAGAAATTAAAAGCTCTTTCTTCATTTCTTTATAATCATCAATATCTGTTGCAGTTCCATTCCAATAGAGAATTTCTCCATATTCATTTTTAACAGGCAATGCTTGCCCTAAAAACCAGCGATAATTTCCATTCGTATTCAAGATTCTATACTCTTGAATAAAAATATCTCCTGTCGTAATACTATTCATCCATGAATCTACTACTCTGTTACGGTCATCTGGATGAATTGATTGTTTCCAACTTTTACCATAATTTTGATTTGAACTAATCCCCGAATAGCGCAGGCTTCTTTCATTAGAGTAATTAATAGTTCCGCACTTAGATGCTGTCCACATTAATTGGGGAATAGTATCTGCTAGAGATTTATACCGCGCTTCACTGTCTTCAACCTTTCTTCGCGCCAAGACCTGATCAGTAATATTATGAATTATTACCATAACACCGATTGTTTCTCCAAGATCATCTCGAAAAGGATGATATTCAATATTTACAATTAATTCTGAAAAATGACCTTTTAAATTTTTAACGTTAAAACTAGTTTCTTTACTTGTAATGGATTCACCACGATGAAAAACAATATCTAAAATTGGAATAATTTTTTCTGAATTATAATTATTAAATACATCTAAAAATGATTTATTAAAAACTTCTTTTCCTACTAATTTAAGATAACTCGAATTGGCCAAGCTGAATATGTGGTTAGGCCCTTTCATAATGGCCATGGGAATCGGCGTTTGCATAAATATATCGTGCCAATTCTTTTGTGTATTCTCTGCTTCAGCTATAATTTTTTTACGATCACTCATAACTTTCCCGATACATATAAGACTTGTTTTTTTTCAGATTCATTTCTTAATGGTCTAAGTGATAGTAAAATATTATTTGGAATTATTTTATTATCTAAGTAAAGCCGTAAGGGGAAATCACTATAATTTTGAATCAAGGCACCAGAGTATCCTCTACCCCGAAAAAAATCATGCGAGTCTTCAGTTTGATTGAGAGCAATCATATTTACCTCATATTTACCTAAATGCTATAATATGAGGGACAAACTACATTAGTTTAGAACAAATGTAAGACACCATGTAAATTTTTTTTCTTTAGAATAAGCGCTTAAAAACAAAGCTTAGAGCAATAAAGATATGAAATCTTTAGAGTTTGTTTTTAGGGGGCATCCCGTGAATATTGGGAATTTCTGGGACAAATCCCTTTCCAGTTTTCACTAATGTGCTAAACCAATTGATAAAATCTTCTGTCCATACTGGAACTGGTCTAACAGCTTCGTAATTTTCTTTCGCCAATTTAGCAATTGTTTTTTTCATTAGTAATTTTTGATTGCGATTCATTTCAAAAAACTGAAGACCATGTGAAGCTCCATCTGGTTTTCGATAGACAATTTTAGCTTTTAATTCAATTGGATTTTCAAGAATAACAAATTTTAAATTTACAACTGTATTCGGTTCAACAGGAACTGATACAATAGCAAAAATGCCCCCCTCCGAAATATTAGTTATTTGAGCAGCTGTTAATTTTCCATTTTCTTCTATACTCATTTCAGTCGAAAATATATACCTAGGTTTAGTTTCCCACCATCGAAGTCGTGGATCGAAATAGGCGGCCCTAACATTAGGTAATAAAATGTATGAAACATATAGAATATTAATAATCATCGGTAGAATTATAGTTAATAAAAGTAACGAAAATCTTATATGAGGTGAAAAAGTCGAAAGCATTTGGTAAGTCAACCAGGCCATGCAAACTAAAAAAACAGGATAACTCCATTTTTTGACGGAGTACACTGCGAAACCTGCAATTAAACTTGGGACAACCATATCAAAAAGAGCAAGGTAATTAGTTGGTACAACTAACAAACTATAAATATAATCATAAAAGGTGTAATCCGTTCTAAAAATTAGAAAGTTGATTAGAATGTTAAAAAATGGAATAAGGAAAAACACAAAAGAAATTAAAATTATCGGCCATGGTTTTCTGATCATATGTTTCTCTTGATTAAAGTAGAGCAATTCTATTTTCAACTTCCGTACTCATCTGATTATCGTCCCATAGACGTTTTTTCTCAAGGGAGATGCCTTAATTTCGTTATAATTTAACAAATAAAAATATTAATTTGGATATAGTTGAACAAAACAATCAAGCTATTACTAGAAACTGACCTAAAATATGGGCACTAATTATTCAAACCTAATGAGAATAAAAAAATTATTAATAATCATCTTGTTGAATATTTATTATTCCTATTTAATAAATTGAATATAATTACACAGAAAAGTAAGCCCACAAAAAAGCCACCGGGACCACCACTCGTATTATTTTTATCTGAAATCGTTCCACACGCGACAATACCATTTCTATTGTTTTTAGTAGAAATGCCATTCGCACTATAATTATTTAAAGCGTATGTATTTATGGCATCTGGACAATTAGTATTATCGGATATTAAGTCATTTTTAGATGCTACTTGAGTGTAATTTATCCCGTCACTATTTTTTGAGACGATAGTTGTAATTACAAAATAAAAGTAAAGTCCATCTTGGAAATTACTACTGCTCGACAAAGAGTCTATTCCTGGAAAGATTTGAGATTTTGAATATGGGATATCAGATGAAAAATTAGTGGTGTCATTCAAAATAGTATTTCTCGGGTCAGTACCTAAAACAGGTTGCACTTTTATAGAAAAATTATTTTTAGAAGAATCTTGCAAATCGATTGGGTAATGAATGCTTGAATCAATATTGATCCGATTGTCATTTTCTAGAGCATAGGAAGGAACCGTAACATAAGACGCTGTTGAATTTGAAACAAAAACATTTGGCTTAAAAATAGAATTAAAACTTTGACTCAACACTTTTACTTCCAAATAAAGTGAAGTAGAAGTGGAATATAAATTCCAATTCCCTACGCTCGTTAAATCAACATGAAAACTATCATAAACTTCACTATTTACTGATTTTTGAATTTCAGAATTTGAAAAAAAACCTACAAAACTTCCTCCCAATCCAGATTGAGTATAAGAGTTAATATTAAAGTCTTTATTGATTGAATTCTTTTTTTGAAGATATTCAGGAGGAGAATCTAAATTGCATCGGATTGAAATATTACCAACATTAACAGAAGTTGACTCTAGTTTAATGGCTTCGGGGAAGCCTTCAGAATTTCCACCACATGCTTGATAAAAACTTCCTCTATAGGGTTTCGATGATTCACAAAAATCATTACGAGCATTTGCGTAATTGTTTGGAATTCCAATTTGCTTAACAGGACTTGTATAAATATAATACTGATCAAATCTGGGTAGGCCTCCGATTGTAAATTTGCCATCAAGTTCACTAATACTCGCGCCCATTACTTTTCCAGTTTTCACAGAAATTGCTTGAACTTGAGCTCCAAAAACTGAAGCTAATTTTTTTCCACCAACAATTTTGCCTGTTAATGTTCCCTTTGATTGATCTCCTGTCGGATATAATGTGAAAATTGCTGCTTTTTCATCATCTGATATTTTATATTGGCCTAGTGACGTTAAATAAAACATAGTCGAACCCATCACCTGCCCATGGCTTAAGCCCAACAAATGTCCAAGTTCATGAGTAAAAATATTTCCTAGGTATAAATCATTTGTTGGATTAGTTGAAGGAGTTTGAAATAAGTTTTCGTTAATAACGACATCGGCTCCAATTATTTGACCATCAAATTCTCGAAATTCGACTAAAGTTAATCCAGCGACACCTGATCCAAAAATATCATCTGAAGAAAAATAGATTTCATTAATACCAGGTTGATTTTTAAGAGTAGTTGAGTTTTTCCTTAAGTTAATTCTAGATAAGTTATTCCACTCTGAAATCGAATTGGCAGCAATTGAGTCCACGGTTTCTTCATTAAGACTTAAATTATTTTGAGGGTTAACATAAATATCAATTAAAGAAACAGAACTGGCCCAATGAATTGGGATTCCCGATTTTGTTTGTGTAAAAATATATGCATCGCTGGCTTGCATTAACCCAAGCCAAATAAAAATCAATAAATATATTTTTAATTTAATTTTTTTTATTTTTATTTTCCATTTGAGAAAGTTTTAAATAAATAAAGCCAAAGACAGCGCTCCCAAGTGCTAGTGTTATCCAAAAAACTAATGGTACTTTTTCATTTGGGATTATTTCTTGAGCTGGAATTCTCGAATTAGTTATATGAACGTTTGAGTCTGATATTTGCTCATGGGCTAAAATCAAGTTATTTTTTATTTTAGCCGCAGGTAAAACAATACTTGTTATTTTCCATTTGGACTTTATCAAATCAATCATTTTTTCTTTAGATATTCTTCCCATATGAGGATTCATTGGAAAGACTTCTGACACAAAATACGTTTTTCCGTTAATTTCTTGAATTTTAAACTTACCAAGTGAAAAATTACTTATATATATTCTTGAATGGATTTTTTTTAATAATAAAAAAGATTTTTCGCCCAAACTAAACTGAGGTGCTCCATCAATCATTGAAGTAATTCCTTCAAAAGTTCCACCGGGCATTGTGATTTTTAATTGCCCAGCATCCAAATCATCAGGATCTAAATTATACGAATCCAAAACATCAAAACTATACTCAGTCATAATTTCACCAGCTTGATTTTTGAACACACGCCCATTTACAAATTTAGTCTCTAGAGCAAATGTTGCTTCTTCGACTTGTTTTTCTAACGATATCGGTAAGAACATCGTCGCTTTTGCTAAGTTGCAATTAATGAAACAAAACATGATCTGGATTAATAGTATCTTCACCCTAAACTCCTAAAGTTCTAATCCTATTTTATCGGATTATTCTCCAGTGAGATGACTTTAAAATTCGAAAAAAGTGTCCATTTATTAAACACCGACCTTCTACATAACCATCCGAAAACTCGAGCGTTTAACTACTTATCCATTTCAAGTTTGATGTATTTAAAAATTAAATTAAATCTTATTTCACTTTTGCCCATTTAATTGGCCAAAAAAGCATAAGTTGACTCAAATCATTTGAAATTATTACAAAGGTCAAAACTAAATTTTAAATATGTGATAAGTTTCGATTCAAGTAGTGCTTATGTAGCGTTTATAACGATTGGAAGCAAATGAAACTATTTTTCATCACAACACTCATTATTTTATTATACTCAATAAATATTTGGGCAGGCGAAAGCACCCTTTTTTATAAAATTGAACCAGGCAAATTTCATACTGGCGGTAAAGCATCTTTAGAAAAAACTGAAAACAATTTGGATAATCTCACAATTTTAGTTAAGTACAAAATTGACAAAAAATTTTTTGTACCTATACCATCGAGCAAGTTCAATGGTGAAAGCCAAATCGTTTTCCCAAAAGAATTAATTGATGAAGCTGGCTATCTAGAACTTGAAACAAAAGGTGAAATTTTAAGTGATGGATCATTAATCAAATTTGTCAAAAGAGTAGACTGGAAAGAATATAAAAATGCTTACGAGTTCATACTTTATCCTTCAAATCAAAAATCTGAAGTTCTAGTTATTTATCATCCAAGCATTGCGTCTATTGGCATTGCTCATATTGAGATAACTATCAAAAACACTTCTGCTTTTATGGATGGATATAAAATGAGTTTCAATTTAAACTGAATCTCCCTCATCAATTTCTGAGTCAGGAAAATCCTCGACTTCATTGTTTTTATCTTCATCTTCATCTTCTAGGTCATACTCCATTCCAATCAAAGTTTCCTCGAGCGAATCTCTATTTTCATCATCATTGATATTTTCGTTTTTTAAAGGAATATGATGTTTGATTTTAGGACGTAAACTTATTTTCGTAAATTCAGCATTGTCTATTAAGTCCTTTTTTGTCGACATAAAAACTCCACTTAGTTTAAAGCTAACGAGTTGTTGCTTTAAACTAAGTGGAGCAAAAAAAGAGCCATTGTTAATTCCATTAAAATTCAACTCTATTTATTATAAATAATATTGAAAAATTATATTTTTTCTTTAATTAAAACAATGCAAAGCTCTGCTTCAGAATTACTACCAGGAGAAGTTATTGATTATATCTATAAGGCAATTTTTTGTATTTTTAATATTATTTTCTGAATTTCATAACTCCTATGCAAATGAGTTAGAACTTAAGAAATATTCAACAAAAGATTTTTTAATTAAATCAATCGAAACGGGATGTATGCCAAAGGGAATGAAAGTAGATCCCGTTGGTAATTTTCTATATGTTGCTGAAATGTGTGGAAAGATAGATCCTTCAACTAAAAAACGAGTCCCATCCGTTTCAGTGTTTGATCTTGATAAAAAAACTCTCTCCAAGACAATTATCACCCCAATTGGTGAAAAACATAACGGAATTTATGCAAATACCGAAGTTGCATTTAGTATAGATAAATTATGGGGATTAATTACAAGGAGTGAAGGAGATGAACAATCCGAAATTTTTAAAAATTTTGGACTTCTGACAGTAGTTAATTCTGATACTCAAAAAATAGTAAAATATATTCCCTTAAATGGAAGTGGCTCTAAAATAATAGCTGCTAGACCATTTCTCAATAATGATTTTAATTTTCAGCAAATCATTTATGTCGCCAATTATTTTTCTGATAATATAAGCATAATCGACATTACGCAGTTAAAAGAAAATGGAAACCTTGATGGCTCAAATCATTATTTAGGACTCATAAAGTTACATACAAACTTTGGAAATCCTAGATCGAAAAATTACCTCATTGCTCCAAGAGGAATTGCATTTTCAAAAGATGGGAAATTTGCATTTATTTTAGCATCAGAAACTGGAAGCTTAATTATTGTAGATGCAGTTAAACATCAACAAATTGCAGAATTGGCTCCAATAAATCCACTAACAGCTGGACGCGAATTAAATTTAAGACATATCGTAATTAGCAAAAATGGCGAGACAGCTTACTTAAGCCATATGAGAGGTAATGCAATTTCACGAATAAATCTTAGACTATTAAATCAAAAAATCAGCCAACTTCAAAAGCTTGGTTTAAATATTACATTACCGGCCAGCCTATGGGATGAATTACTTATTCCATTTAAGACAAGTCTTGGTTTAAAAAAAGTTCTAGTTCTCGAAGATTATCCAAAAGATCATCCAAATTTCCCTGGAAAAAAATGGCCATACTCTCACCCTAATACAATCGTGTTAGATCCTATTAAAAATCGCTACCTTTTTGTTTCACATAGAACAACAACCAACTCTGACGATAGTAAAATTAATCCCAAAATAATGGGGAAAATAGATATCATTGATTTAGTAAAGGATACAATTGTCATCAGTTTAACTGGAGGGGCCCAACCAACAGCGCTCGATGTAACTTATGACTCAAACCTTCTCATGTCTGCAGGGTTAATAAACGATCGTTTATATTTTTATGATTTTAAAAAAATTCTTACTCTTTATGAAGCTGGACTAGATGCTGATACGCCAAGGTGAAGATTATTTATAATTTAATTTAATTTTTTAAATTCAATATTCGTTTCAGATTTTTTAAAATGAATAAATACAGTAACTAAACGCACCAAGCCGTGCCCAGGCTTTCCGATTAGAAGCTTCACAATTAATAAGTTCAATTACAAAAAAATGAATTATAATTATCAGCTCGAAATGATTTAATTTATTAGACTTGTGACTTGGCAAATTAAAATGAAGAAACTTTCCTATTTGTTAAAACCTCAAACAATTTCACAGAAAATAATTTCGTCTATTTTTATTATCAGTTCAATTGTTACTCTTACCGTTTCAGCTATTCAAATAAGCTATGATTATCTACAAGAAATTAAAATTCTCAAAAAAAGTCTTAATCTCGTTGAAAATGGGTATACAAAAAGTTTAGGTACCTCACTTTGGGAACTAAATGATCTTCAGACCCAAACTCTACTCGACGGAATTATAAGTATTCCAGGTATCGAATATGCCTCAATTACATACAATAATCATGTCATTGCAAAAGCAGGGAGTATTTCGACGAACAATATTCAAAAAACTATTGAATTAAATCATTTAGATAAAAATGGGGAAATGACTATCCTAGGAAATCTGGTCGTATCTGCTAGTGAAGACTTTGTTCGTAATAAAATTTATAATCGTATTTGGGTTATTTTCATTACCCAATTTTTAAAAATTCTTTTGGTGTCTTTCTTAATCTACTTAAGTGTTCAAAAATTAATTACGAGACATTTAATTCATATATCAAACTATGTGAAAAACATTGATCTCAATACCCTTGAAAACCCCTTAACGATTAGACGAAAAAAACAAACGCTAGTTAAAAATAATACTTTGGATGAACTTGATGTCTTAGTAGATTCAATAAATATAATGAGGGAAAAATTGAATCGTTCTTATTTCGACTTGAATAATTTAAACAAGGAATTAGAAGATAAAGTAGAAATAAAAACACTTTTAATCTTAGAGCATACAAAATTGTTAGAATACTCCTCTCGAATGTCTTCATTAGGTGAAATGGCCGGAGGTATTGCTCATGAAATTAATAATCCCATAATGATAATTGGAGCTTCTTCGAAATTACTTAGAAAAAATCTCCAATTAGATTTTCCCACAAGTGCAAAAAATATAAGCTATTTGGATAAAATCGATCGAACGATTGACCGTATTACAAAAATAATCCGTGGATTATTGGATCTTTCAAGGGATGCCACTAATGAAGAAATGACCGAATTTAAATTCAATGATTTATTGAATGATGTTTTATCGATTTCAGGTGAAAAAATTCGAACTAAAGGAATTAGCTTAGAAATTGACCTAGAGGATACCACTTTCCATACTAAAATTAAGGGAAGGAGAATTCAAATTTCCCAAGTTTTTTTAAATTTATTTCACAACTCATATGATGCCTTAGAAGGTGCTTCAAATTGCTGGATAGAAATCAAATGTCAAATTATCAATAATTTCTATATTATTCACTTTACTGATTCCGGCAGCGGGATTCCCAAAAATATTCAAGATAAAATAATGCAACCATTTTTTACGACGAAAGATGTGGGAAAAGGCACTGGACTCGGACTCAGCTTATCTATGACTATTATTAAAAGCCATGGTGGCGAATTTAAAATTAACAACGAATCCAAAAATACAAGCTTCATTATTAGTTTGCCAATAGGTTAGAAAACTTAATATTTCTCCAAGGTATGAAATGCAAAAATTAGTTACATTCTTAATTCTAATAATAACAACGCCCCTTGCATTCGCAGAAGAATTAAAGTTTGTTTCTGTAGATTTTCCTCCCTACTCTTTCCAAACCCCTAGTGGTGGCAAAGGTGCTATGTATGAAGTCGTTCAGGAAATTGCAAAGCGTTTAGGTCAATCAGCTGAAATAGATTTTATACCTTGGGCGCGAGCTCGTTTTAAAGTGGAAAATAATAAAGGTATTGCCATTATTCCTTTAGCAAGAACTCCTGATCGAGAAGAAAAATATACTTGGGTAATACACATACTTGATGACCCATATGTATTAGTAACTTTAAAAAATTCAAAAGTTGATATAACAACACTAACTACTTCTAAAAATTTGAAAATTGGAGTTTTAACTGGATCCGTAGGAGATACCTTGCTTAAAAAACTTGGTTTCACTAATTTAGAACAAGCGAGTACAGATATTCAAAATGTAAAAAAACTCAAACTAGGACGCATTGATGCATGGGCAACAGCCTATAGTTGCAGAGGCCAATATAAAAAAGAAGCTGATTTAGATCTCAACGAAGTTCGCACCGGCGCAGAATTAACGATTGTACATGAGTATTTAGGCGCATCAAAATCACTTGATCAAACAGTTGTAAAAAAATGGCAAAATGAATTTAATAAAATGAAAAAAGATGGAAGTTATTTGGCCATTATGAAAAAGTATAACCAGAAACCACTTCCGTAATATTTTTAAAGAAGTAAAATCAAGAGGGCTTTATGCGATATAATTTACTTGGACAAACTGGATTATACGTTTCTGAACTTTGTTTGGGAACCATGACTTTTGGGGGGAAAGGTTATTGGGAAAACATGGGAAAGTTACAAACAAACGAAGTAACTGAACTTGTAAAAACTGCTTTTGATGCTGGTATTAATTTTATCGACACAGCAAATGTTTACTCCTTTGGAGAATCAGAATCGCTAACTGGCGCGGCCATTAAAAAATTAGGACTCCCACGAGATCAATTAGTTATTGCGACAAAAGCTACCGGAGTGATGAATGATCTTCCAAATGGTAGAGGACATTCTCGCTATCATTTAATGAATGAAATAGATGCTAGTTTAAAACGATTACAACTCGAACATATTGATCTCTACCAACTCCACGGCGTTGATCCATTGACTCCAATGGAAGAAGCACTTTCTACTTTAAATGATTTAGTGCGATCTGGAAAAGTTCGCTCAATTGGAATTTGTAATATGTCTGCTTGGCAAATTATGAAAGGTCTATCAATTTCAGATAAAAGAGGATGGGCACGTTTTGAAAGTATCCAAGCTTATTACACAATAGCAGGAAGAGATATTGAGCGAGAAATACTTCCTTTGGCCCAAGACCAAAAATTAGGGACTATGATCTGGAGTCCCCTTGCTGGAGGATTGTTGAGTGGTAAATTTAGCCCAGACGGCTCTGGACCAGTTGGAGCAAGAAGATCGACCTTTGATTTCCCGGTTGTCAATAAAGAGCGTGCATTTAAATGTATTGACGTGATGAGAGGAATTGCAGAATCTCACAAAATCTCGGTAGCCCAAGTCGCACTCGCTTGGCTCTTACATCAGAAATCAGTTACGACTATAATCGTAGGTGCAAAAACTGTTTCCCAACTTCAAGAAAATATTGCGTCTACTAAATGTAAATTAACTGAACAAGAATTAAAGCTTTTAGGTGAAGTAAGTCAATTGCCTTCAGAATACCCAGGCTGGATGATGGCGCTGCAAGGTCAATATAGAGCGAATGTGCCATTTAAAAAATAATTTTTTTAACTTCACCAAATCTTGGACAAGATTGATCATCACAATTTTAATGGTTAAATTAAAAGTGAAAATGTGCTTAATTAACTTTATATTAAAGTGAGATGTTATGAATGTCGTTTATTTATTTTTAGCACTCATTTTAAATTATCCCGTAAATGCCGTTGAATTACCTCATCCGCCACTTTTAGGACAAGCTGAATTTAAATGGTTTTTTTTCAGTGTGTATGAAGTTAAATTATGGTCACCTGATGCAAAAAATCTTTATTCGAATGTCTTGATGTTAGAGATTAAATACAAAAAAAATTTTAAAGGTATAGATATCGCAAAGCAAAGCGAAAAGGAATTACTGCATTCAGGGATTGAAATGTCAGTTGTAGATAAATGGAGAAAAACATTATTAGAAATCTTTCCCGATATTAATGCCGGAGATAAAATCCTAGCTAGTTTTCATCCGAGCAACGGAATTACTTTTTATCTAAATTCGACTAAAGTATTAGGCCATATTGCTGACTTGAATTTTTCAAAAAATTTTTTAGATATTTGGTTGGGAGAAAAAACCAGTGAACCTGACTTGAGAGACAAGCTTTTAGGACTGAAATTATAATAAATTGTATTTAAAAAAAATGGTGCCCTGCGAGAGAGGATCAAAGGGCCGAATTCTGGGTATCAACAGAGCACAATAAAACACTATAAACATCAACAGTATTAACAACTTAATCAGAATTTCTAGAATTTCAATTGTCGTCTATTGTGAGGTATTAAGGTCTATTTTGAAGGGCCTTATCCCTGTTTTAGACCTGCGGTGACGTCAAAAAGATGCAAAATAAATCTTTTTGGTGTATAATAAAACAAAAGGAGGCTTTTGTGAGTAAAGCTAGAACAGTTCGCTTAGATGACGAGTTTGATCTATTAGTTGATCGCTTCGTAGAGAAGAACGATATTAATTTTAATAAACTTGTGAATCTTGCCGTTAAAGAATTTATTTCTAAACCACATACTATTGAACTTGAGCCAATCAGTGCAGATGAGTGGGATAAGAATATGAAGAAGGCCTACAAGAAACATAAAAAGACCATAGATGAATTAGCGAAATGAATCATAGAAAAATTTCAAAAATCGTCATCGAATTGTTGGAAACGTTGTAAATAATGAAATTATTCAAAATTTTCTTGAATAGATCGCCAAGCGAGCATTTGCCTTCTCAAATAAATTTTTAAATTTTTTATTAATTGCACCAAATCGATAGATAAATTCTCTAGCCTCTTCCTCGTCGTAAAAAACAAAGTAAGCGACACAAAGTGCATATCCAAAAAACGTGAGCCCCATTATGAAGGCGATTCCTAAATGGAATACTATCCCTATTCTAAGTACATATTTTCTAGTTTGTTTAAACCAAACAAGCCACGGAAATGATAATTGGTAAGCAAGAAGGGAGTATGCACCTAAAACTAAAAAAATAGGATTGATGAACTTAACAAAATCTCTTGCAGCTGATAACGAAATTTCACTTACCGAGAGGGTGTAATATAAAGCTGTTCCGTTAGGCCAATAATTACCATTAAGCTTCATATGCCCAGCTACAAAATATACAATACAAATCTGTATTTTCGACATTAGCAGAGAAAGATTACTTAATGAAGAATCGAATTTTGATAGTCCTCCCTTTTTATCGGAACTGATTCTAAAAAAAATATTATAAATTAACAAAAGAGATATTAAGTTATTTCCACCATCTAATATGTAGTAAGCACGAGCATCAAGCGTTACTACTAAGAAATAAATAATTATGGGGCAAAATCGATTTTGTAATTTAATTAAATTGTAGATAATGAAAATATCCAACAGTACTATTAAAAAAAATGGATGATTGCTAATAAAAGAATATTCAAAAAGATTTATAACTGAGTTACCAAAAAAAATATGAGACGTGATTTTTGGAATAAAATTATTTTTCCCCCAAAAAAACTCAACGTTCAGTCCTAGGGTGTTATAAAAGATCAAGACCCAACTATAAAGAAAAAATCTAAATATTTTTAAAGTTTGAATATTTTTATTGTTATGTGAAACTAAATCTAAATTCATATTTTAATCGCCGGATAATCCATTTTGATCATTTTTCCGTAAAACCCAGCTTTCATTCTTTCAGAATAGTTTTTTGCATCTAAAGAGATTACTGAAAATTGGAATCTCGATGATTCGCTAAAGTCTCGTAAACATATTGTGGAAAAAAGTCTTTTCGCGTTTGCTATATCTTTATTTGTTTCGAGATCTGACGATGAACGAATTATGATTTGCGCGTCCGTTAAATCTCTAGCTACAGCATTGAAAACATATACTTCTTTACCATAGTAACTAAGTCTGTTTTTTTGATGTCTTTGAATAAGCTCATAGGTCGGATCTTTCCACTCAGTCCAATTACCTCTTATTTCACATCTGTATATGAATTTAATCTGTGATGTTTGTGGTTCTGGCGCAAAAAGGAGCCACCTTTGAGTGAAAAGTGGAAACATGTATCTAGAAACATATTCTCTATAGAGGCGACTTGTTGGATTTTTGGGAGCAAGATATAATAAAGTACAAATAAGGTGATTAAGAAAAATAACAACTGCCAATGATATCGATAAAAGAGAAATCAAATGTCCTATTTTGTTTTTAAAGTTGCCCATGAAGTTTTCCTAACAGTGACTATTCTGTTTTTATTTTTTACTTCCATTCACTCTTTTGTAAAAAAAAACAAAAAGGATGCATTTGTAAATTCAGCCTGTCTAATGTTGTTTCTCGTGTCATTGTATTTCATATTTCCTTGGAAGAAAATTACTATTCTATACTTTAACTACTTCTGGTTCCTACTTTTCGTTTTTATTTCAGCTATAATAATTCTTTTGAAATCATTTTCTCGTAATATGTTTGCAAATTCTTCTCCTAAGGAAAAAAGAATTGCATTTATTCTATTTCTTATTTTTGGAATACTCGATATCGTCTCCCTTGCCTCTTCTGCCGGATCGACGAAGGATATAGCAGAACTAGAATTTCCATTTAAAAGTGGGGAGTATCTTGTAGCTCAAGGTGGAAATAATCCACTAATAAATTATCACTATCTTTACTACGCTCAAAAATACGCGCTAGACATTACAAAATACTGCCTCAAGGAAATGAATTTTTCAGCTAAGATTTTAAATAATGAAGATTTCTGCATCTGGAACGAGCCGCTTGTCGCAGTTTGTGACGGTGTTATTAAAGATGCAGTTGATGCTTTTAAAGATAATGTTCCAATTAGTGAGATGGATAAAAAAAATTACAAAGGAAATCATGTTGAATTACACTGTAATTCTGGCGTGGATGTTATTTACGCGCACTTGAGATTAAGTAGTGTTTTAGTTAAAAAAGGTGAACTTGTAATTAAAGGTAAACAAATAGGGAATGTTGGTAATTCTGGAAACTCATCTGAGCCTCACTTGCATATTCAGGCAAATCTAAACAAAGCACCACTTGTAATGAAATTTAATGGTCATTCCTATAAAAGGAATGACCTAATTAAAATTTAATTCTTTAAATCGAATTCTTTGTCATCGTCTGTTGTTTTTTTGCCATTTAAACTTTTAAAATGATCCCCACCAAACATTGAGTCAGCAGCGGCTTTTAGGCCTTTATAAAGGGCAGCTGTAGCAGCCACGGCGCCCGCTGCTACTAATCCGGCCATCAAATTTCCTTTTGGCTTAATAAGAATTGCAGATTGTTTATCCAGAGAAAGTGATTTGAATTCCTCAATTTGAGCAATATCCTTTGCTGGCATATCTTTTAATAACTTTACATCGAGCTTATTGATGGCAATTGACAATGTTCTGGCCTCTTCTTTTGTTAGTTTCTGTGTTGAGGAAAGATTTTGAGCTGTAATATTTTTTTTCTTTAAAATTTTGAAAGCAGCTTCAAAATCTGGATCGTTCGTTTGTTTTAGTTGTTTTGAAATACATTCTTTTACATCGGGGCATTGTCCATTTGTGAGTGGTTTACAATAAATGGTAGATTCAACGCTAGAAATTTGACCGAGTAGTTTTACTTCCATGATTTCCTTGCAGACGTTTTGAACGCCCTTTTGATCGCAATCAAATGGCCCGGAAATAATCTCTTTTGTGAGAAGTTTGTATGATTGTACACATTTACTTCCAGAGCACTCCATTTGTGCAAAGGATTGAGAAGTAGAAATGGTGAGAATTAGCATGCTTGAAACAAATAATTTTTTCATATAACTCCTAATCTTGAAATTTATTAAATTCTTTTAAATCCTTAGTTTTAATTTCGAAGTATTGAGGCCCAAGTTTTTGATCATCAAAATTAATGATTAATTCCTTTGGACCTGCAAAAATCTCTTTAGAGGGTTGCTCAATTTTGATTGCTTTCCCTACTATGGATTTAACTTTTCCATAAAGTAGAATAGTTTCTTCTGCAGAAGAAATTTTTATCTGAAATAAACAGAACATTAAAATAATAACCTTCATTATTTGCTCGTCGCGCCACTACTATTATTATTCGAAGGTGTGCCTACGTTTGATGGAGATGAAAAATCCGCTGACTTAGTTATAATTGTTTCATTGTCTATGCAGTCTATCATGCTTGGGCATTTTCCATTTTTATTTGTGGGGCACGTATGAGAAACACTTACCTCTCCTTTATTACTCTTACACAATGAATTCATTTCACAAATTTTAGTACTGCACTTATCAACCATTGAGATAAGAGTGGCGCTGGTCTTTGTTTCGTCGCAACTATTGTAAAAAACTCCTTCAGAATGAACTTGAATAGAGAAAAAAAGGAATAACAAAGAAAGTAATTTCATGAACACTCCGAAGTCAATTATTTTTATTAGTTCATAGGTTAACTTATTATTTTAAAAATACAAAGAATTGACTTAAGCCTGTTAAAAAAACATTCCAAGGTAAAGATAGAATCAAGATTTCTTTAGTGAAATATGTATCTACAAGTTACATTGATTTTATGTATTCATATTTTTATTTTTGAGCTTTTTTCATTGTAATGCTATCAATTCACCGCTTGTCTCTTATTATTTCGCCATTCCAATCATGGGCAATATCCTAGCAAAATTCCAAATATAAGTTCATTCCAGTAACACTCCGCAGACCATCCCACCCTGGGATGAAATTACAAAAAATTCGTTCATAAATATTCAATACTTGCGCATCCCACTTTGCCCCCCATCCCACCGTGGTGGGAAGAATTCATCCCAGAGTGGGATGGTCTGGCCATTATCAAAAAAAATTTCATAAAACAATTCTCGCCAAATTTTTTGGTGATTAATTTTAATAAAGGAGAAAAACTTGAAAAATCGATTGTGTGTTTTGAGCTGCACTTGAGTTGAATCTGAGGTGATTTTGAGGTGAATGTTTGTCGTCAACGAAAAAACTCCCCCTGCCAACTCGCCAAAATTAATCAGGAAATTAAGAACCTAAAATTGACCTCCCCCTCTCCACGTAGTTATGAGGATGAGGTCAATTTTAGGAAGAGATTTTAGAGAGTAATGAGGCGAGTTGGCAGGGAATAGTGAAGGAATAGATTTATAAGTGAGTTAGTAATTAATAGGGAGAGGAAAAAGAAAAGAGAAGAAGGAGGAGAAGAGATTTTTTTGTTGTGTTGGTTAATGAAGAATAAGTGCTGGTGTTGATAATTAATTTTATAGCTAGCGAAAACTAGCGAGTAACTACAATTTTTTAGGAGTGTCGCATGAATGAAATACAATTTATGACTATTGAAGAAGCTTCTGTGTTTCTGAACTTAAAAGTTTCGAAGCTACGAAGAGATATTTTTATGAAGACCATTCCTTATTACAAGATCGGCTCTCTTATTAGATTTAAAAGAGAAGAGCTTTTAAAATGGGTGGATGGGAAATTTGTTAGCTCCGCAGGCATGAATTCTTTTTAACTGTATCTGGAATTTCTAATTGTAGCCCCATCATAAAAATGGGGCTTTATGCAATATCTTATTAATGGAAATTTATTCAATGAAATGTTATACCAATAAAACTCTCGGCTCTTTAACAATTAAATACAGTGGACGACAATTAGATTCTAGATCTTCTTTACAGGAGATCAAATGGAAATAGTAAAAAGAAAAGACGGAACACTTCGTTATCGCGAATCACACTACTACGGTAATAAGAAAATTAATGGGCCTTATTTTACAAAGAAAACAGACGCCAAAATTTGGAAGAGTAGAATTGAAACAGAGAAGCTTTCTAAACTCGCATTAGGTGAGCATTATCGCTCGCGTGCTGAAGTTAATTTTTATGACTTTGCCGAGAAATGGCTTCACAACCATGTTGAAATAAACTGCGTTCATAAAACTTTTCTTTATTATGGAAGCATCCTTCGAACTCACCTCTACCCGCGCTTTGCTAAGATGAATCTTTCGGAAATTAGCGAAGAGCATGGTATGAATTTAATGGGCGCGCTCAAGAAAACTCACAGTGCAAAGGGAATTAAAAATATTTGGATTGTATTAAAGGGAGTTATTAACAAAGCTCGAAAAGATAAACTTATTCCGTTCGATCCATTTGAGGATATCAAAAAACCAAGACCTGATTTGGTTCAAGATAATTTTTGGATAAAGGTCGAGATCAATCAGTTCTTAATGGCAAATAAGAACGACCAGCTTCTCCCCTTTTTCTTCGTGGCCATTCATACAGGGCTTAGGCTGGCTGAGCTTTGTGGATTAAGATGGGATCGCATCGACTTTGTGAACAATCAAATTTCAGTGACTCGTACTAGAGATAAGTTCGGATCAAAAGAAACGACCAAAACAAAGATTAAAAGATTTGTTCCAATGACTAATGAAGTGAGGATTTTGCTTCTATCTCTTTTTAAAACGAATCATAGAAATAATCCCTACATCTTTCTTGAGAGCGACGGCACAGAAGTTAAATACGCTCATATCTACCGACGCTTTCATAAAGCGCAAGACATTGCAGGGATCACCAATAAAATTCGCTTCCACGACCTAAGACACAGCTTTGCTTCGAACTATATGATGAACGGTGGAAACGTTTTTGATCTGCAAAAACTTTTAGGCCACACCGATATTAAAATGACGATGCGATATGCTCACTTCACGCCAGATCATCTTCAAGGTTCAATTAAATTTATGAATATGACTGGAGAAAACAGTGAAGCCATCCCTGTTTTAGACCTGCGAGAAAACAATGTGATGGATAAACTTACGATTCTAGATAGTTAAAAAAGATGGTGCCCTGCGAGGGACTGCTTAAGTCTAGTTTTGAGTTTTGTTTTTACTCTGGAAATTTTGTCTGCAATTTCAAGTAAATGTCTTTGATCTAAGTTACTTACGCCGTTTTATTATAATTAAATTGGTCATGGGTTTTATCTTCTATTGTTATCAATTGTGAGCTGTTTTGAGTGATGTTTAACCACATTCTAACCACAGCCTTTTAAAGGTATTTAAATACCCTTCTCTCTCATTGTTATAAGAGAAACATCATTGAAGCAAAAATCCTTCCCTTCGCCCTCTTTCGCATCAATTGGTTTTAAATCGCCTGTCATAATTCTTGTATGATAGGCATGAGAGTCTTTAAGCATTTTTTCCCTTAAAAGATAGCCGAATGTTTGGCTAAGCACATTTTTATTACCAATGTTTAATTTTTCATTTATCTCTGAGCACATATCAATCATTTTATTGGAACCCCATAAGATCATTGTAATAAGGTCTTTTGCAACCTCTGTTTTGTTTGCTAAATTCATGTCAGCATATCCAAATGAACTATTACACACAACCAACCTAATTGAATTCATAAGTTTTTCAACTTCTTCGAATTTAACATTCAAAATCTTAAAGCTTAAGTGTTCGTAGGATGTTTTATCTTTAATATTTTCAAACTTATGTGCTCGGTGCTTATTACGATCATCAATTACGTCAGTAATTAATTTCTCAAATTCGTTTTTCAAATCATCTATATCTTCAGGTCTTATTTTTAATGGGTCTCTCTGCTTTGCTTTTGGAAATAGATGAAATAGTGCGTCCCTATTTCCCTTTAACATTTCATTAACAAAATTCTTATCTAGTTCAACTTTTATACGATTAAGCTCCTCTTCCGAAGGGTATTCGTTCATAAAATGAATGCTCCCTTTAGGAACTTCAACCTTTTTCTTATTTAATGGTTTTATTTGATGAAGATTTGCTTTCATCTGGTTAAATAAGCCCCCCTCCCCCATCATTCCTTTTGCGAGCGAAGCAAAGTCGATTACAAGCATATCCCACGAGTCCATGATCATTCGATAAACAATATCATTTTTTATTTTAAAATTTTTCTTTTCTGTTGCTATTACAAGCTGACTTTCAAATTCAATTAAAAAATACAGTCTCGTTTTAATTCTTAAGATAATATCCTCGTGTTCTCTGATCAGTTCTTCCAAATTCACGTTATTTCTCCATATTTTATTAATAAGACAGGATAGAGATTGCTTTAAAAAATTGTACAATTTAAGAGTAGTAGAAATGCGCCAATTTGAAAAAAAATTAATCGTTTAGCCCCTTCCATTAAAATACTGTATCCTGCCTCTACAAATCTTCAAATATTTCAGAAATTTCTTTTTTATAGAGCTTACAAATTTTAAATAGTGTAGTGATGGTGAAATTTTTTCCCAATTCAATCTTTTGAAGATGCCTCCAGTTTGGCCAACCGTGCTCCTCTGTTTCCTCAAGAGTCCACCCCTTTTCCTGTCTGATGGATCTCAATCTGGCCCCTAATGCCTTCAAGTGCCTGTCTTCTGACGATAATTTAACCATGTAAAGATTTTCGCCTTTACCTCCGATATGTAGTACCACCGATAATATGTATTGAGCAGGTAAGAAATATATTCGACAAAGTATGGATACTTTAAAGAAATAACCCAAGGCGTCGGCAAGAGAATAATGGATACAATTAATAAATCTTTCTGGATAATTCTCTGCATATTTTCTTTGCAAGCCTCGTATTCGGCAGAAGTATTTTTTACTCCTTCTACCCAATGTGAAGATCACATCATTGATGAAATTGGATCGGCACAAAAGTCTGTTGACGTTGCAGTATATTCTATTAATAACGACAAAATTGTTACCGCTCTAATTGCCAGTCACAAAAATGGAATTAGAATAAGAATTCTTACAGACAATATTCAAGCTGCTGGCCCATCGTCCAAAATAATTGATCTTATAAATGCCGGCTTAGATTTAAAGGTTCATTCAGTTCATAAAATCATGCACAACAAGTTTGCAATCTTCGATGAGAAAAAAGCAGTCAACGGCTCATTCAACTGGACCAATCCCGCATCAAGCCAAAATAATGAAAATTGTGTCTTTTTTTCAAATCAAGAAGCCAACGTAATAGCAAATTACCACAATGAATTTGAAAAATTGTGGGAACAGAATTCAAAGGATAAATCACTAAAAAAAATTGCGAAAATTGTAGAGCGGAAAAAAAATCGAAAATTGGCTTCAACAATTAGTTCGATAAAGGAAGGGGAATAATGAAATTAATTAAAAAACTTTTTGAGAATTTCATTATAGGTATACTGGCAATAGCTTTTATTTTTTATGTTTTTGGGGGAGATAAAAAGTCACCGTCTCATCAAGATAGAGAGCCGTCAAATGAAAAGACAGACAACGTCCTCACTACAAAAGAAATCTTAGGATACCAAGATATTAATTTTGGAATTGGTCCTAAAGCATTAATTGCTCTTAAAAAATGTCACGTGAACAAACTGCCCAAGAACGGAGCCGATATTTTACAAATGTACAGTTGTTCAAATTTTAAATTTAACAACCAGAACACAACTGTCATTTTTTTCTTTTTAGATAATTCATTAATAAGAATTGGATTAGTGCTAGATACTTCAAACACAGCAACTACCTTTGGTGTTTACATGAAAGCACTTAAAGAGAAATATGGTCAGCCTGAAGAGATTAGTGCAGACGAATTCACGAAATTCGACCAAGGACAAAGCAACGAAGCCGACCTAACATGGAATAATGGTCAAGTCATTCTAAGAGTATCTCGAACAAATCAAACGATTGTTACCTCTTTAATGTATTCTGACCTTTATTACGAAAATAAAATCAACAATGTAGCAAAACAAATGAAAAATAATTTATAAATCAAAGGTGGATGAATGAAAAACAAAATAGCATTTCTCATATTAATTCACACTCTACCATGCATAAGCTTTGCAAACACAAAACTTTTGGAGTCAGATAAAAAAATTGAAATCGGCATGAGTCTTAACAACTTTATGAAGCTCACCTCATGCAAAATAATCAAGGGAACTATAGGTAAAATCAATCACAATAATAAACCTACAGAAGATTCCATCACTTCAATCTGCAACAAAACAGCAAATATTGATGTCGAGCAGTTAGTAACTTACAACTTTAAAAATGAAACCTTAAGCGATGTCAGCATCTTTTTTCTACTATCTCAAGGCACAGAACAGATTAACTCCATAGACGAAATGTTACCCCCTAAGGAAATGGGCCAGATGTACGCTACTCTAAACATAAAAAAAGATTTTGAACGGGGGGCAGATACAAAATGGGTCTTTCAAAAAGGCATTACAAAGAATTATTTAGAATCATTTTATAAAAAATATTCAAAGAAGACATTTAATAATTTCCATAACTTATTTTCCTCTTTCGTAAGTATCAACAATTCAGGATCAAAAGAGCTGGATAATGAACTTAACCTTTTTCTAAAAAACAAAAAGAGTAATGCTTTCTGGCTATTCAAAGACAATAAACTAGATATTCAGGGTACTGTATTTTATTCAAATGAAACTGAGAAATTTATACGAATAGACATTAGACGAATTGCGTCTGGCTCGAAGTAAATAATGAGTACTATAAATTTACATTGTATCTAAATTACCGGTTGCAAGTTCCATTTTAGTAACCAATTTTTCTAAAATCTGAAGTTCTTCTTTGGTTAAAACGCTATAATCTAATTTTTTTTCTTCAATTACTTCATTGGGGGCAACATACTCAATCGATTTCTTCTTAGGATAGCAATAATCTAAAAGCTTAAATAATATTTGAACACGGTCTGTTGAGGAATAACTTTCTTTATAAATTGAGGCCAGTTCCCCTGCCACATCAATCCCCTGAGCCTCCATAGCCTCACATAGAAACTGACTCTTTTTATTTGGGGTCCCTTTTGATCGCCCACCCGTTTTTGATGATCCTTTTGGTTTTGCCATGAATCTATTGTAATCTACTTTAGAAACAAAAACATTACTTCTTTCCTTTAACATACTTTCCATTAGAAATTTTTTCCGCTAGCGTCGGACCTCCCTCCAAAATGTCTAAACCGAATACTTGGCGTAATGTATTTGTTGATTCCCTGACAGGAACGAGCTGTTCATTATTTAAAAATATTTCATTAAGTTCCTCAATGCTTCGAGGATTAACAAGCTTACGAACAATGTAGGTTTTAAAAGCTTTTAAGCGCTCTAAATATTTATCTGAAGTCGCAAAAAGATAATCACTTTCTGAATCCTCCCCCATAAAATTTGAATAGGGCGAAAGAGCCTTAAAATAGTACTGCTTTCTATTTTTCTTTAAAGTCGTATTACTCATATTTAATTCAGGAATCGTTTGATTCAACAAGATGGAAATAGTCTCTTTAGGAGTTGATTCTGCAAGTTGTCTTACTCCTAAAATTTCAGGGAAAGATCTTTCTAATAAATCTTGTAATCTTTCTTCAGTTATATCTGAATTTATCGGATACTTATGCAGATTTTTTATACTTGGAAAGATTTTAGAATAAATATTTTTCTTTAATTTTTTCAACTCCATCTCAAAGGTGCTCAATCCCTTATTTTTTAATGTATCTCTTAGGATACCAATCTCCAAAGCCAGAGATTCAATCAATGAATCAATATATTGGGTCTCTTTTCTTTTATATAAATCTTTAAAAAGTTGCTTCTCTAGTTTACAAATATCAATTAAGGCTTGTTCTTCAGGACTTCCTGATTCCATATGGAAAAACTGTGCATCAAATGCAAGCTTTAACATATTTTCGGCTGCGCTTAGTGCCCCATCTAAATTCACACTCTCTTTTTTCATGTCATCACCCATTCGTCACAAAATGTTCAAATTTTAGACGAATCCCATTTTATAAAAATTTACTAACGTGACCAATATCTTTTGAAATTAATCAAAAGATAAATAAATACACCAAAGGAGTATTAAATGTCACAACCTAGTCCAGATTTCTTAACAGTTCAAGAGGCTTCTATCTTTTTGAATGTTAAACAGAGCTACATTCGGCACCTAGTTTTTCAGAAAAAAATTCCCCACATAAAGCTGAACGGAATCGTTCGCTTTTCGATAAGCGAGCTTATTGCCTTCGTTGAAAAATACAAAATTCATGAGAATCCTACAACTAGCGTTACAACAAAAAGGAAAAATTAATTATGAGTATTAAAACACTTGAGCTTGAAAAATTTCGACTCAATCAAAACTTCAATTCAAATATAGGAGTAAAAAAACAATTAACAACTGTTCCAGTGAGGAAGCCAAATAAATCAGCTTTCAATCGAGTAAAAGAATCAAATGACGAGTTCGGGGCTTATGAATGTTTCGTTTTAGAAACTAAAGATACTGGATCTGATGAGACTTATCTAGTTGTACCGGAGATCGCAGAGGAAATCATGCATGAGCTGACGGCCAAAAGACTTTATCTTGCAATTGATAAACAAAATAACATATTCATATGGCCAGTTAAACTTCCAGACGAATCAGGCAAATTAGATCATTGGAATGAATCCGCCCATGTCGGTGCAGCATATGCCACAAAACAATGGGTGAGAATCTCAGCCAACAAATCACTTGGCGCTTACGATATTTTAACTGCTACAGGAAATTTGAAAGACCCAGATTGGCCTGATCTCAGTTTTGAAGAAATACTAAATATTGCATTTAAAGGAAAAATCATTGACTCAACGGAGCACCCCGTCCTGAAAAGACTACGAGGAGAAATCTAATGAGTATAAACCTAGCTTCATTTAAAAAAATTTATGTCGTTGATTTTGAGTACCAGATATTTAGCGGAGGACTTCCTCACGTGCATTGTATGGTGGCGAAAGAAATTTTAAGCGGAAAAATTATCAGAATCCACGGTCCCGACTTGATGTCGGGACCTCCTTTTCCGCTTTCAGAAGATATTTTATATGTAGCTTATTATTCACCCGCGGAAATGCTCTGCCATCTAACTCTTGGTTGGCCCTTGCCAACACATCTTATCGATTTATTCCCAGAGTTTAGAAATATCAGAAATGGCTTAGCTACGATAGGGGGCAATACGCTCCTTGCGGCTCTTTCATATTTTCAACTATCTTCTATTAGTTTTGATGAAAAAGAAGAAATGAGAAACTTAGCGATTAGAGGTGGCCCTTTTTCATTTCAAGAGATTGTCGATTTAATCGATTATTGTGAGTCTGATGTTATCGCTACTGAAAAATTATTTTACAAAATAATTCAAAAGGAAATGCCCCTCAATCACCAATTACTTCGGGGCAGTTACATGAAATGCGTTGCAAATATCGAGTTTAATGGAATCCCGCTCAATGCTCACTTACTGCAAAATCTACAGAATAATTTTGAACTAATTAAAAAAAAATTAATTGCCAAGATTGATCAACAGTATGGTGTCTATGATGGAACCGTATTCAAACAATCTCTCTTTGAATGCTATTTAAAATCAAAAAATATTTCATGGCCCTTAAGTGAAAACGGTAAATTAAAATTAGATAAAGATACATTTAGAGATCAAGTCAAATCTTATCCAGAATTGGAATTACTAAAAGAACTGCGTACCACTATTTCAGAAATAAAATTAAAAGATATTGCAATGGGAGCAGACAGTCGAAATCGGCTAATGTTGTCTCCATTTCAAAGTAAAACAGGACGAAATCAGCCTAGTAATTCGAAATTTATTTTTGGACCGGCATCTTGGATAAGAAGTTTAATCAAACCAGAAAAGAATCAAGCCATAGCCTATATCGATTGGTCTCAACAAGAATTTGGTATAGCCGCGGCATTATCAGAAGACCCTAATATGAAACTAGCTTACACATCCGGTGATCCATATCTGGCTTTTGCTATACAAGCAAAAGCAGTCCCTGAAGATGCGACTAAAAAAAGCCACCCTATTGAAAGAGATTTATATAAGGCTTGCGTTTTAGCAGTTCAGTACGGAATGGGAGCAGGATCTCTAGCTGAAAGAATTAAGAAACCTCAAATTTATGCGGAGGAATTGTTAAAAATGCATAGAGAGGTTTATAGCATTTTCTGGACTTGGTCAGATCGATGTTTGGATTTTGCGATGCTTACAGGAAAAATCCAAACAACATTTGGATGGACTCTCCATATCGGCAAAGATGCAAACCCAAGATCAATTAGAAATTTTCCTATGCAAGCAAATGGTTCTGAAATTTTACGAATTGCAATTATTCTAGCTATTGAAAATGGAATCAAAATTATTGCGCCCGTTCACGATGCCATTTTAATCGAGGCACCGATTGAACTAATTGATGAACACATTTCTATTACACAAAGATGCATGGAGGAAGCTTCGGCCATTGTATTAAATGGTTTTCAACTTCGGTCTGATGTTGAGGCAGTAAAATATCCGGATTTCTTTATTGATAAGCGAGGAATAGAGATGTGGAAAACAGTTAATGAACTTTTAGCCGATGTTTCTCCCGAGAACAAAGATGTTTCATAGAAGAAGCCCCGTACAATATACTAAGGATATATAATATGAATATAGACATTAAAAACTTGAGAATTACCAAACGTAATAGTGTTAAACCAAAAGATAGAAATTATACTCCAAAAAATATCACTCTTATCGATGGAGAATTCCTTAAAGGTCCCATTCCAATCTTATGGATTGGTAAAACATTCCCTCATCATAGAAGAACTATATTAACAGCACTAACCGCTTGGCACTTATACGAATTAAATAAAAGGGCTGCCACGTTCAAATATTCATATTCCATGGCTCAAAAATTTGGACTAAATAGAATAAGTGCGTGGCGGGGCTTGTCTGACTTAACAGACCTCGGGTTAATTAAAGCTAAAACGATGAAAGGATCATCTCCCTTTATTTCAATAGTTATGGATGTTCAAAATGCTGATAAATAATTTTTACAGTTTTTTGGGGCGACATATTCCTCTACTGATCGATTATGTGTTAAGCAAGTTCCTCCTCCGTAAAGGAAGAAGCTCTTTAACAATTAAATACAATAGAAGAAAAACTCCATGGCCTCTAAAGGAGGAACTATGGAAACTATAAAAAGAAAATCAGGTACACGATATAGAGAAATGTTTTGGCTTAACGGCAAACCAATTAAAAGCCCCATCTTTCGACGAAAATATGATTGTGTTCAATGGCTTGCTCAACAACGCTCTAAAAAAGTTGAGAATGAATTGTATGGAGACGTCCAAAAACTTCGAGAAGTAAAAACTTTAGAGGAATACGGGCAAGAATGGCTTAAAAGTAAAGAAGCCAGTGGTATTTCAAAATCGACACTTCTAAATTATGAATCCTATCTTAGAGTTCATATTGGTCCAGCATTTAGGAACCGTGATATGAAATCGATTAAAAAAACTGAGCTTGAAAAATTCCAACTTCAATTAAGAAAGACCCACAATCCAAAAGGAACAAATTTAATCATCACAGTTTTTAAAACTCTATTTAAGGAAGCTGTGAAAGATGGTTACTTGGTTAAAAGTCCCGCAGAGTTTATTAAAAAATTCTCTGAAGATAACAACCATGACGTTTACTGGACACGATCAGAGATTGACCAATTCCTAAGGGCCAATTACCTATCCGACTTTCACGATCTTTTCCTTATGGCCATTAACACCGGAATGAGAAAGGGAGAACTGGCTGGGCTTTGTTGGGATAGAGTTGATTTTGCCCGTAACCAAATTACGGTGACTCGTACCAAGGATCAACATGGTTTGAAGGAAAGAACTAAAACTAATCTTAAAAGAGTTATCCCGATGAATGACTACTCAAGGGCCACTCTCCTCGATTTGTTTAAAAAGAAATCGGCAAGTAATTATGTTTTCGTTCGCTCTAATGGTGAACCAATCGACACTCATCACATCTATAGAGACTTCGGTAAGGCCCAAAAACGAGCTGGAATGACGAATAAAATTACTTTCCATGACCTTCGCCACACCTTTGCCAGTCAGTTCATCATGGCCGGATTTAGCATCTATGAGCTTCAAAAAATTCTTGGCCATACTAATATTACGATGACAACGCGTTACGCTCATTTCTCACCGGAGTATTTACAAAAATCTATGCAAGGGTTTGGTTTAGGACAAATTGAATTGAATGAAAATTGTGAACCTAACCACATTCTAACCATGAGAAGTGAATTGAAGGAAAAAACTGTGGGATATTAGATAGTTAAAAAAGATGGTGCCCTGCGAGGGACTTGAACCCCCACGCTTGCGCACCAGATCCTAAGTCTGGCGTGTCTGCCAATTTCACCAGCAGGGCGTCGTTTTGTAGAAATTATTTTTACTCAATCTGTTTGGAGGTGACAAGAAAAATATGAATTAAGCTGCTTTTTTCTCGAGAATTGTTAATTTTTTCTCAAGGTCATAGACTTTAGTCGTCAATATAGTGTTTTCCATTTTTAACTTAATGACTTCCTTTTTCTTTTCAGCGATCTCTGCATTAGCGTCTGTAATCCTTAAATTAGCACTTTCTAGCTGCTTAATATAACCTTCATTCCCTTTACCGATGGCACCATTTGGGACTGTTTTTCGCTTATTAGACTCATCTAATTGTGCTGTCGCAAATTTTAACTTTTGCTCAATTTTTTTCAGGTCAAGTGATTGAGCTTTCAGCTTTTCTTCAAGGATCCTTTTTTCGGCCAAGAGAGCAATTTGTGAGGAATCATTATCTGTTGGCTCACGAACGGCAGGAGTGACAACGACTTTTTCATCTTTAAGTTTATTATATTTATCTTTTTCAATACTTATTTTTTCATGAAGATCTAAGCGATCGGATTTAAGTTTTTCAATTAATGCTTGAGCGACTTGTAGATTTGACTTAAGCACTCCAATCTCTTTATCTCTTCTTGTAATTGCATTACTCTCTTGGCCTTCTAAATTATCATTTATTATGCTTACTTTTTGGTTGGCTATGTCTAATCGTGCATTAAGATTCTTATTTTCTACCTGCAACATCTCTAATTGCTCTTGCCCACGAAATTCAGAACTCTTTGAAATATCTTCTTTGAGTATCGCTATCCTTAACTCAAGATTAATAATTTTTTTATCTTTATTATCAAACATTTGCTCAAATTCATTTTTTTGTTTTTGAAATAACTTATCTTTAGCTTTGATTATTTCAAGAGTCTTACTTAATGCTTTTTTTAAATTTATCAATTCATTTGAGTTTGTTGACGAATTCTCACTTACAACATCAGAAATATTATTTGAAGTTTCTTTTAGTTTTTTTATTTCAGTCTGTAATTCAACAATTTTTGCTTTTAATGCAATATCCTCAGAAGAGATCACTCTTTCCGCAATCATTTTCAAGCCCAAGGCGTCTTCTAATTTATTTTTTTGAGTTAGTTCACTTCCAATAACTTCTTCAACTATGTCTTGAACAATAAGTGCAACTTGTGGGTTAGTAATATTTACTTCTTTAGATACAATTCGAATTAAATCTTCTTGTCGTATTGGAGATCCAGATGATTTGATCTTAATTATTTCATCTTGAATCTTTGCGCTCAACTCTGACTTTCTTACTTCCCATTTTTCATTAGTTGTAATTGTATCAACTTTACCACTAATTCTGACTTCATCGTTAGATTCATCAACCCAACCTTTAACAAGTGTTTCATTATCTAAAACTTTTTCATTTGTTCCTCTAATCTGAATAATTTCATTCAAATCTTCAATTGATTTAGATGAAAAAACCTTTTGGATTTTTTGGATTTTTGGTTCCAAATCACCTGCTGAAGCTTTTTTAACAAAATTAGTAATACCTTCAAGAAAACTTTCATCTTTTAATAGCTTTAGGACAAAACTTCTAATTTCATCATCTAAATCTAAAATAGCTTCTGGTCTTGGATAGTCGATTAAATAGTTATCGATATCACTTGTCACTAAGCTCATTAAATCTTTGGGTGATTCATCTTCTTTTCTAATGTTTTTTATAAAAAGAGCAAAATTTCTTGCTTGAGATAACTTTTTACCTTGAGTCTCTTCAAGATTTCTATTTCTAGGCTGATAGGTGATTTCTTCTTGTTCCTCAAGCCCATTATCCAATTGTATATTAAAATCTACTGACTTATTTTTTGAATCAATTTCACTTAAGAATGATGCTCTGAAATTTTTAATTTCTGGATTTTTAAACCAAATTGAAGATATTGTAACTTTTTTTCTCTTCGTGAAATAATTAAAATCAATACAATTTGTCTGGGCCATTAACTTCTTAGTTAACAAATCAGTAGATTTTAATTTAAAGTTCTCTTTTATAAATGAAATCTTTAAAACGAATGTATCTTCTGAGGATGCTGATGAAATCTCTAATAAAGAATTTTCTTCTGGGTTTTCCACCTCACGAAACGAAAACTCTAGTAAATCATTTAAAAAGGCTCTAATGGCATCATAATCAAAATGATCTTTATACGAATCAATGACAATTAGATCAATAAAAAAACCAATATTTAAATAGTCTTGTATTTTAAAATAACGAACCTTTTTAGAATCTTTTGAGTAGGCATCTACTAAATCAAACTCCGTCTCGTTTGCAATGAATAACTTAATAATCTTTTGAACATCTATATCATTTATAAACTTAGAATCAAAAGTCCCTTTTATGCTTTTTTCAATAAACGGAGAATAGTTACGGCTTGGATCCACCTTTATTCTTGGTAAGTTAATCGCATCCGGCAAATAATCATTTATAACAAAAGCAATTTCTTCTTTATTTTCTTCAGTATAATCAGTCTCTAACTCGAAGCCAGCTTCTTGAAAAAATATACCCAATGGAGAATTGAACATCTCCCACGGTATTAGTATTTTTTTCTTTGCTACTTCAGTTGTCACATTTATCCTTTCAAGCTACATCTTTACTAATCATAAATTTTTCAAAATTTTGTCTAATTAAATTTAGTAATCTATTTTCTATTCCAAAACTACCAGTCCTAATCTCAGCCAGTATATTACGGTGTTCAGTAAAATAAACCTGATAGAAATAATTCAAAGAACATATAATCAGTTCAAGATCAGATAGTTCATACATTTTCAAAGTGAGTGGACCAGACCCATCAAACTTTTCAAATAAAATACTTTGATCAAAATTTTTAATATCAATCAGGGTCCCTATAAATTCTTTATCAGCTGCATTCATCGTTGATTTTTTTCTCAATTTTTCGAGATCTTCTTTAAGTGAACCAATTAATTTATGTTTCCCAACTAACATCAGATTTAAAATTGTTGAATTATAAATTTTTCGCAAAAACTTTCCGTCATAATAACCAATCAAGAAAGCACAGATTACATAAGAAGTTGCAATATTCATTGCTCTCTTAAAAAAATCTCGATCTCTATTTAAGTATGCAATTCCTGTCTCACGGTTAATTTCTGAAAAAATTTTCCAGCAAAGTTGATCGAGCTCAAATTGAGGTTTTTCAGTTTGATAATAATGCATATACAATAATGAATTGAACTCACTTCTTAATTGAATTTTTTTCTTAAAGTGAATTTCATTTTCATATTGATTGAAGATATCTTTGATTTGACTATGAATTGAATATTCAATCGAATCTTCAATGAGTAAAACTTTATTCGACTCTGAAAGTTTTCTCAACATTTCAAAATTTAAAACATCAGCTTTTGTTGAAATTTTAATTTCAACACCAGATTTTTGGCGCCAGTATATATTTCCTGGTGACAAAAGATCATCACTTAGTTCGATAAAATTGAGCTCAATCTTTTCCAATTATTTCCCTTGAATCACCCTTTTCTAGGGGTATTTCACTAAAAACTAATCGGATTTCTATATTTTTTATTGAAAGAAATTGATTATTTAATTGGATTATAACATCGGTACTGATGAGTATCCGACTGATTTGTTATAGGTGGGAAATTCACTCGGCATTCATCTGTTGCATTCCAACATCTTGGATTAAAATGACAGCCTGTTGGAGGATTCATAGGACTTGGAATATCGCCCTCAAGAATTATTCTTCCCGCTCTTCCGGCCGTGCTTGCATGAGGAATAGCCGAGAAAAGTGCTTTAGTATAAGGATGCCGAGCATGTCCATAAAGTTCGCTTGATTCGGCCACTTCAACCATATTTCCCAAATACATAACAGCAACTCTGTTAGATATATACTCGACGACTTTTAAATCGTGAGCAATAAAAAGAAAAGTAAGTCCAAGATCTCGTTGAAGGTCCATCAATAGATTGACGACTTGAGCTTGAACAGAAACATCCAGTGCTGAAACTGGTTCATCACAAACAATAAATTCTGGCTCTACTGCTAAAGCTCTCGCAATACATATACGTTGCCTTTGACCACCTGAAAATTCGTGTGGATATTTATTAAGTGCATCTGCTGGAAGTTGAACTTGGTTTAAAAGTTCTAGCATACGAGCTCTTCTCATTCCTTTTTCAGTATGTAATCCATGTATTTCCATTGGTTCTGATAAAATATCCCCAACAGTCATTCTTGGATTCAATGAAGCATATGGATCTTGAAAAATGATTTGCATTTTTCTTCTGATTGCTCTCATTTCTGCTTGAGAATAATTAATTATATTTTGGCCATTGAAAAGTATTTCCCCCGAAGTAGGTTCGATTAATCTCAATATTGAGCGACCTAAAGTTGTCTTACCACAACCAGACTCTCCAACTAGACCAAGAGTTTCACCTTTTTTAATTTTAAAGCTTACATTGTTAACAGCATTTACTGCTCCCACTTCTCTGCCAAATAATCCACCTTTAATAGGAAACGTTTTGCAAAGATCTTTTACTTCAATTAAATACTCGCTCATAGAATCAATCCTTAAATAGCTTTTAAAAAATTAGTTGAGTGGGTTAAAACAAGCCACATAGTGACCTTCACCTTTAGAAGGCTTGAGCACAGGGTCTCCTTGAGAGCCTCGGCATGCGTCTGTCACCTTCGAACACCGGTCTTGGAAATTACATCCATTCGGCAAATTAAATAACGAAGGAACCATCCCTTCAATCGTTTGAAGTCTTTCTTTTTTGTGTCCACTGGTAGAGTCAAATGATGGAATCGAATCCATCAAGCCTTTAGTGTATGGATGGGCCGGATGATTAAAAAGAGTATTTACATCAGCACTCTCAACAATTTGACCACAGTACATTACAGCAACTGTGTCACAAGTTTCTGCCACTACTCCAAGGTCATGAGTAATAAGAATAATTCCCATTCCCAATTCTTTTTGAAGTCGTTTCATCAATTCTAAAATCTGGGCTTGAATTGTAACATCTAAGGCCGTTGTCGGTTCATCAGCAATTAAAATATCTGGCTCACACGAAAGTGCGATGGCAATCATTACTCTTTGTCTCATCCCACCAGAGAGTTGGTGAGGGTATTCGTTGACTCGTTTTTCTGGACTTGGAATTCCCACCAACCGAAGCATATCTACGGCTTTAGCTGTTCTCTGTGATCGTGATAAATGTGGCTGGTGAAGTTCAACAACTTCTTCAATTTGATTTCCAATCGTAAAAACTGGATTCAATGAAGTCATTGGCTCTTGAAAAATCATTGCAATTTTATTCCCTCTGATTTTTCTCATTTCACTCGGTGCCATCGTCACTAAACTTTTTCCACCAAAAAGAATTTGGCCATTGGCCACTCTACCTGGAGGATTCGGAATAAGACCCATAATCGCTAAAGCTGTTACTGATTTCCCAGATCCAGACTCTCCGACGATACCAACAGTTTTCCCCTTAAAGACGTCAAAATTAACTCCGTTAACAGCTTTAACAGCTCCACGGTCAGTTCTAAATTCAACAACGAGATCTTTTACTTCTAAAACCTTTTCTGGGCTCATTTATTTTCCCTTCAATTTAGGATCGAGCGCATCGCGAAGTGCGTCTCCTAAAATATTAAATGCTAAGACTATTAAAAACATCGCTAAAGTTGCCGCAGCTAATTGCCACCAAACTCCGCGAGCTAATTCTAATTTTGAATCATCAATCATGGTTCCCCAACTTGGGCGACCAACAACTCCTAAACCTAAAAATGAAAGAACGACTTCAGCCTTAATTGCTGAGTCAAAAGTTTGAGTAAAATTAATTATCAGTAAATGTGAAATATTGGGCAAGATATGTTTCCAAAGCTTTCTTCCGTGTGTCGCCCCGATTGCATTTGCAGCATGGATATATTCACGTTCTTTATGTTTCATTACTTCTGCTCTTACAATTCGGCAAAGTCCTACCCAACTCGTTAATCCAAGCGATAGAAAAACTGTTGTCGTTCCTTTTCCTAGAATAAAAGCAATGGCCACAAGAAGCATTACACCTGGAATTGAAGAAAATGTTGTGTAAAACCAAACGACGATTTCATCGACAAATCCACCAAAATATCCCGCAATCATTCCGAGAGTGGTTCCAATGACAATACTAATTGCTGAAACGACAACACCAATAACGACGGCTGTTTCAGTAGCTTTAATTGTTTTTTGCAGAACACTTCTTCCAAAAATATCAGTCCCAAAATATGACACTGAACTTGGGGCCATATAAGACGCGCCAACTTCCTTACCCCAATCTGATGCCAAAATATTTGCTGCAGTTAAAATTGCGACGAGAAAATAAATTGCGACGATTATTAAAGCAATTAATGAAATTTTTTCATTAATAATTCTAATGAATGCATTTTGTAAAAGAGATTTAGATTGTTTTATATCAGCACTCAAAATTCATCCCCTACTTCAACTTCATTCTTGGATCAACAACAGTATAAAGAACATCTGTGATCACATTAAAAACAATAAATCCAACAGCACTCATTATAGTCATCGCTTTAATAACTGGAAAATCACTATTATTAATTGCATTGATAGTCATTGCTCCTAAGCCGGGAATACTAAAAAAAGATTCAGCAAACAATAAGCCCAAAATCAATCCAGGGATTTGAATAATAATTTGTGTAAGTATCGGGATCATTGAATTTTTTAAAACATGCTTAAACATAACTCTCAGTTCAGATAAACCTTTAGAACGCGCCGTACGCACGTAATCTTGATAAGCTTCATCAAGAATTACAGTTCGATAAAAACGGGTGTCTCCACCAAAAGAAATTACAACATAGAGAAGTATGGGCAAAATAACGTAAGGAATGAAATTAGGAAAACCATTTTCATAACCTGAAATTTCAAAAAGTCCTAACTTGAATGCGAAAAACCATTGCCCAAAAAGAACAACAGCTAGACTTGGAATACTCATACCGGCAATAGATAAAATTAAAACAACTTTATCTATTAGTTTTCCTCTATAAAAAGCGACAAGTAAGGCCAGGGAAATTGCAAAAATATTTGATAGAACAAACAGAGGCCCTGTGATTGCCAAGCTCGGCCCCGCCCCCGCCTTAATCATTTCCCAAATATTTTGTTTTGAAGTCCACGAATAACCAAAATTAAAAGTGAACGCAGTCTTCACTGTATCTAAATACTGAAAGAGGTATGGCTTATCTGTCCCGAGTTCATGGTGTAGGTCGGCAATTTGTTTTAAAGTCGCATGTTTCCCAAGCAAAGTATAAGCAGGATCAGGTGCAACTAAGTTAAAGAGCACGAATATAACTAAACAGACTCCCAATAAAACAGGAATGATATAAAGGAGTCTGCGAAAAATATAAGAATACAAATTCATAAAATCAAATTACCAAAATTAAAATTTCTTTAATAACTCAGCTTTCTTTTCAGTATCAATATTCAAGTATTGAACAGCATCATGATGAAGATCAGTCGGATGATAATTCTTCAACCAGCCGTGCTCTAAAATATAGGCTTGTCTATGCACTCCAAAAAGAGCAACCACTTCTTCAGCTAAAAATTTATTCATTTTTTCATATTTAGCAGTTCGCTCAGGTGAATCTTGCATTTGAGTTGCGACTTCGAATTCTTTATTGAAAGCTGGATCATCGTAATTTGATCCGTTAGCTCCTGGCGACTTATTTGGTCCGTAGAAAAGTTGTAGAAAGTTTTCAGCATCTGGATAATCCGCTCCCCAAGCTAAACCATAAATTTCAACCGATTTCTTTTTTACTTTCGCTTGGAATTCTGGCCATGGGCTAGAAATAATTTTTATTTTTATTCCGATTTGTTCCATTTGCTTTTGAAAGTACTCTCCCATTTGTCTTGAAACAGTTGAATCAGGAATATCATATTTTAATTCAGGAAGTCCTTTACCTGCAGGATAACCAGCTTCAGCAAGCATTTTTTTAGCTTCTTCTAATTTTGGTCCTTTAAATGGATTTTTGTAATTTGTATTAACACCTGCAATCCCAGGTGGAATAATTGATTGAGCAGGAAAAGCTGTATCATTATAAAATAATGTATTTGCTTTTGCTTCATCATAAGCCAAGTACATTGCTTGTCTCAATTTCTTGTTATGGAAAAGTTTATTTTCGAAATTAAACGCAGTGTATGTAACATCTAACTGAGGTGCGATTTCTAAAACAAAACCTTTTGCAACGAGCTCATCTGATAATTTATTGTTTTTTACAGCTGAGGCAAAATTATCTTTAGGAACGCTGTAATAATCAATTTCACCTTTATTGAGTTTCAACCAAGCTGGTTGAGTTTCTTTCATCACGTGAACTACAACTTTATCAACTAAAGGAAGTTTTTTTCCCGCGTCCCCCAATAAATGTTTCAGTTCAGGAGAAGCATCACTTGGATAAAATTTTTCTCTAAAAGTTGGGTTTTTTGTATATGTAATTTTTTTACCTTGGTCAAAAACAGGTAAAATATATGGACCAGTTCCAACTGGGTGATTGATAAATTCTTTTCCGTACTTAGCAACTACTTCTTTAGAGACAACATAAGCAAATGGCATAGCTAAAGTGTAAATAAATTGAGGGAAAGCTTTTGCAAGTTTAAATTGTAAAGTGTACTTATCGATAGCTTTAAGTCCTTCAACTTCTTCATCATAATTGGTCGCAGAAAGTTTAGAGTTTTTCTCTCTCCACTCATTTAAACCTTTTAGTTTGCCATCAAGTGTCCACCAACCAGTTGATTGATTTCTTGAATCGGCCATTCTTTTAATTGAATATACAAAGTCACTAGCTTCAACTTCACGCCCTTTTCCACCTGGAAAAGCGACATCATCTTGGAATTTTACACCTTGACGCAGTTTAAAAGTATAAGTGATACCATCCTTAGAAACTGTCGGAAGTTCTGCAGCCAAGTTCGGAACTAATTCATAAGGCATTTTCAACCAATGGTACTGAAGAAGTCCTTCATAGATTTTTGAGATTTCTCTTCCAGAGTAAAGATCGTCTGCTTGGATAGGATCATATCCTTTAATTTCGGCCGGACTTACAATATTCAAAATCTTTTCATTAGGATTTTGTTTTTTTGTACAACCTGAAAAAATCAAAAGAGACGCGCTCATTATGGCCAATAAGATGTTTCGCAATTTCATTTAAAAATCCTTTATATGCAAAATAGAATTGTCGGGTTTTATTTATATCTAGAATGCACTGCATTTGTCATGTATTTAGGGCAACTTTTTTTTACGCATCAAGCTATTACTTATCGCACGATTGTGGGACGAGAAAAAGTGTCATGGCTGAATTAGAGTTAGGCATAGATTTTAGGTAGATCTTGAAGACTGTTCGTTCAAAAAATCTTGGATTTTCAGAAAAATTATCAACTTCAAAACGATAGTGAGGAGTCTCACGGGTAAGTTTAAAATGGTCATTTTCAAAACTAGTCACAAATTGACTAGGAAATGTCCCCAAAACTTTAAAGCGGATAAAATCTGAGGCAAAAACAAAAAACTCTTTCAGAGTACTGATAATTTGGTCTCGGTCAGCTCGGTCTCCAAGTTGCTCCTTTAGTACATCGACAATTTCGGAATGTGCAATTTCTTTTGAAGCAATTTTAGGATTCAAACTTAGACTAACCTTTGATTCTCCAATAATTGGAAAGTCGAGTGCTAATTCAAAGAGATTTTTCCGTCGATTGATCTGGGATTCATAGGAAAAAGTGTATTTTGAATCGGCCAATTCAATTCGACCTTTGCCGGAGCCTTCAAAACAAATTTTGTTAAATTGATTTAATAATTGGGTAGATTGATTCGTCGCTTTTCCAGTACGAGTTGGTACTGTCGAACATGAAGCAAAAAAAAATATTAATACAATACTACAAATAAACTGCTTGTTTATTTCGACTCTGAAGCCGGCATACGGTTTTTTTCGACATCGTTTAATATTTTTAATACGTCCTCTTTATCTGCTTCGACTCGCGCTTGATTAAGTGCTTCTGTTAAGTACTCATGAGCTTTATCAAAATAATTAAGTCTCTGATAAATCATCCCAAGATGTTTCGTAATAATAACATCGCTTTTCACTAACTCAAATGCTTTCTTAGCTTCAGTTAATGCTTCTTTATATTTGCCCGTTTGAAAAAAATACCAAGCCAGAGAATCGCGAATATAACCATCTTCAGGTCTTAACTTCACAGCTTTAGAAATATAACTAAAGGCCAAGTCTAACCGTTCATTTTTTTCTAAATATGAATATCCTAAAAAATTTAAAGCGTGAGCGTTATTTGGGTCTTTATCAACTATTAATTGCACCATCTTACGAGCTTCTAAAAACTGACCGTCTTTTTCCATTATTGAGGCTAAGTAATAGCTATGGGATTCCGTAAAATTTTTGTGATTTTTTACTTCATTCATCGTTTGAATGGCCGTTTTATATTGAAATGTATCTTCAAAAAAACTTGCCTGAAGAATTTTAAGCTCTACTGTACTTTCTTCATGGTCTTTAATTCTCTCAGAGGTAAAACTCAAAAAACGTTTCTGTGCCTCACCTTGCTTTTTCCCTTGTACATATTCTTCACGAGCAAAAGTACCCAACATTTGTCCTACTTGTACACCAGCATCACCATACAATGCAGAAGATGTTGGAATCCGCTTGAATAATTCAATCGCTTCTGGAAAGTGATTCGTTTGCTGATTGAGTGCACCTAAGTAATAAATAACTTTATCAGATTCAGGAACAACTGTTAAAACTTCTTTGAATAAATTAGTTGCCTCTTCATAGCGACCAGAGTCTGAATATAATAATCCCAAGCGAACTTTTAAATTAAGGTCTGTATTATCGATAGAGCTTAGAGTTTCAGCATAGGGGACAACTCCAACGTTATCTTCCATTGTAAAAAGAACGGTCACAAGCCTAGATAAAACAGGAGTGCTCGTACTATTTCCTTCTGAAGCTAAAAATGTTTTATAAACCTTCACTGCAGATTTTAAGTCTTCACTTTCTTCATAAAAAGCACCTAATGCTAATGCTGCTTGAGAGTATGAATGGTCCATTTTTAATGATTTCTCAAAAAACTTTTTTGCTTGAGATTTATGGCCTCGGTCGTATTCAATTTTCCCTCGGTAAAAAGCATAGACGGGATCTTCTTTGCTCTTTTTTTCACATTTTGCTAACAGGGCGTGTGCTTCAACATATTTTTTTTCAGCAGAAAAAGATTTTGCTAAAAACAAACAAGCCTCTTCTGCGTCAGTGCTAGTATTGATTATTTTTTGGTAAGTGCTACGAGCTAATTCAGGTTTTTCTAATGCGGCATAAACTCCCGCTAAAATTAACCCAATTGTGTCGTCCTTTTCTTTGGAATCACTAAAAACAGATTCTAGTATTTTCTCAGCTTCTTTTAATTCACCAATTCGGATTAACTCAATTGAGAGCTTTCTTTTTAAATAATTATCTTTGGGTTGTAATTCAACTACATATTTAAAAATTTGAGTGGCAGTCTGATAATCCCCACGGATAGAGGCATCGTTGGCTTTGATAAAAAGTTCAGTTGCCAAAAACTCTGCCGACTTGCCACCTTGAGACGATGCCTTGGAAACCATTTCTTTAAGATCATCACTCTTAAAGCCTAATTCTGTAGCTGGATCGATCATTTTTTTAACGGAAAAATGATTGTCTATTGGAAGCTGCGAACAAGCTACGAACGAAAAAGTTGTGGCGAGTACAGATATTTTTAATAAACGCATCATGGGCCATCCGAGGCAAAGGAAATAATCTCCCCTGTATTCTTTTTCGAACAACATTTGGAAAAGCTTTAACCATAATTAGAAAATATATAGGAAGAAGCCATTTTTGCGCTTTGCTTCTAATACTTGATTTAATTGCATTTTTAAAATATTAGCGACATTCATTAAAAATTGTTTTGGAAAATGTTTGACAGCATCAATTTAAAATTGTTATTTCATGGCGTGGATCGTCTGAGAGTTGCAACAAACTCCTCTGTCGAGATGCCAAACAGTTGATTTTAAAGAAGATTGCAACGTTCCAAGAACAACTAACTATATTCATCATGATTTGAGATGAAAAAAGTACGTAGATGAGCCTTGATTTAGAAAAGTATGATAGAAAAATACGGCAATTGAGCCGAGATTATAAAATTCAGAGAGCGAAAGTCTCTCTTTAAAATAGGGGAATTAAAATGAGCATGAGCGACATTCGAATCATTAAACGTTACCAAAACAGAAAACTTTATGACACTCACCAGAGCTGTTATGTGACTCTTGAAGAGATCGCGCAAATCATTCGCGAAGGTAACGAAATCCAAGTTATCGACAATAAAACTAAAAATGACATAACTTACATCACTCAAATCCAACTTTTATTTGATCAAGAGAAAAAATCAACTAGAGCTGGAGATGTTGAACTTCTTAAGCGTGTTATTCGCTCTGAAGAAGGAACTTTTACTGGACACATTAAAGCTCTTGAAAAGAAACTTAATGGTGACGTAGCTGCTCCTTTCATGGCAAATGAAAATAACTCTGCTATTGAAACTACAACTACTTTAAACTAAAATTCTAAGCATTAGTCCTCAATCAATGAAGGTTCTTAATGCTTAAACAGATTTTAAAAATAGTTCTTACAGTTACACCCGTCTTTATGGCGGGTGTTTCTATTTCTGGCGAGGCTTTTGCAGAAGAGCAACAAGTCAAACCCAATATCCAACGCATGACTAGCGATAAAGCGGCCCGCAAAGTTAATAACGACATACCAGAAGCCAGTGAACGCATCCCAGGAAAAATTCATAAACATTCTCTCGGGATTGGAATTGGACAAACATTTCTTCGGTCTGATTTAAGTGAAAATGGAAATGATAAAATCACACCGGAACTTTATTATAATTACTCTGCGAGCTACTCGTTTGATTTTCTGGCCAACCTGCACTACTCAGAACACTCTTATCTAAATCGCAAAGCAACTATAAGAGGACTTGCTTTGGCCATTAAAGCAAAAGGATATCAACTTGATGCTTTCTCACCATATGTCTTTGGAGGATTAGGTTTTTATCTTCCAAGTGTTAGACGAATGGAAAATGGAGTCTTAACCGATACTAGAACTCAAATGGTTTTTGGAGTCAATGCGGGTGTGGGGATTGAATTAAGATTAAATGATGAAGCTATTATTGGTGTTATTGCTCATTACCATGATCCATTTGACGTCAGGCTTGAGTCTGGCTCTAAACTAGAGGCGTCGTATATGAAGTTGCTTATGATTGCCTCTTACACGTTTAACTAAGATGTCACAAACGCCTCATCGACTTTATATTTTCACAGGTAAAGGCGGAGTTGGAAAAACAACTTTAGCGATGGCCTTTACAAAATACCTTCAATCTAGTGGTGTTCATGTTAAGTATAATTGTTTTCATCAAAACCCAGAAGTTGATTTAGAAAAAGCCATTGAGCTTCCGACGATTGAAACTAAAATTGAAACGAGTGCTGAACTGTATATAGGTCGAAAATTAAATTCTACAACAATTGCTTCTTGGATAATGAAAACTCATTTTTTTAAATCACTTTTTCAAATGATTCCAGGCCTTGGCCATATGATTTTATTTGGACATTTAATTGATGAACTCGAAAAAGATCCAACACTAGTTATTGTCCTTGATTCTCCTGCTTCCGGGCACGCACTTACGATGTTTGAATCTACTTCAAACTTTAAAGCTATTTTTAAAAACGGATTAATTGTTAAAGATATCGATCGGATGCAAAACTTTTTATCAAGTCCAATGAATTTAAAAACTCATGTCGTAACACTTGCGACAGAACTCTCATTAGCAGAAGCTCTCGACTTAAAAGCAGAGCTTGACAATAATTTACAAGGAACTGAAGCGAATACTGATCTTTTAGTAAATGATAGCTTTAAGAAATTTTTTGACTTGCAGAATATTGATGAATCAATATTACCTCTTTTTCTCAAACAAAAAGTTGAATTAGAACGAAAAATCGTCAATCAATATTATACATTTCCTCATATTGACCAAAATGATATGCCAAAAATTGTCATGTCGTTATCAAGCTTGATGGAGAAAATGTTATGATAATTCCAGGGAAAAAAGTTGAACTCTTTTGTGGAACTGGTGGTGTTGGTAAGACAACAATAGCAACCGCAAGAGCACTTAGTTTAGCATTACAAGGGAAGAACGTTTTACTCATCACAGTTGATCCTGCCAAGCGACTCAAACAAATTTTAAAAATCGAAGATAATGATGATGGGGCAATAAATACAATCACCCTCGATTTATTTAGTCATGATATTAACAAAAGTTTTGATGCCATGTTAATGTCTCCACGTGCGACATTGCAAAGAATGGCGAAAGAAAAAAACCTTCATTCTGAATTTGATTCGACTATAATCAAAACTCTTTCGAGACCCTATGGTGGTATGAATGAAATTATGTCCATTATTGAAGTACAAGTTCAACTTGAAAAGAATATTTACGACACCATTATTTTAGATACTCCTCCAGGAAAACATTTCATTGATTTCTTAGAATCTTCTGAAAAAATTAAAAATTTTTTCGATAAGTCATTTCTTGAGATATTTGAATACTTAGGCAAAAGTATTACAAGTGGTGGCAAGGCGAGAAGTTTCATCACAATGATTGTATCGACTGGCGTGAAAAAACTACTAAGTTATTTAGAGGCTGTCACTGGTGCTGATTTTGTAAGAGAGTTTATTGATGCTGTATTAGCACTTTATAAATGCCGGGACTCATTTTTGACTGCTCTCAAATTTCAAGATGAGCTCAAAAAAGAAAGTTACTCAAACTGGTTTTTAGTGACTTCAGTAGAACAACAAAAAATGAGTGAAGCTCAAGATTTAAAAGTTCAAGCAGAGCACTTTATGCATAAAGATCATTTTCTTGTGATGAATAAATGTCTCGGAGCATTTCTAAACGACTGGCAAGTTGGCCCGAACAAGACATTGGCCCACTTAAAAGAATCAATGACTAGACGCGAAGATGACCTTCAAGACTTCGCTAGCAAAAATTTTTCAAACGTATTAAAATTTCAAGAAATAAATCACCCCTCTCCACTAGAGCATGTGAGACAATTATCTCAAATGTTTTTGGAACAAAATAAACCTTAAGGACAATATGGATTATAAAATAAGTAACAAAGATCAACTGGAAAAATTTGTTTGTGAAAACTGGGAAAAAATCAATCTGTATATTTCAGACATTCAAAAAGGATTACCCATTCCTTTTTATTCAAGTGTCGATATCCGTGAAAGTAGAGAAAAATATGCTCCCGTAGATCATAATATGTACCCAGCTGGTTTTAACAATCTATGCAATGTTGACATTAGAGGGGCTACAAATTTAGTTAGAGAAACCATACGAAAAATTTCTCCTGATGCTCGTACGATCGGAATCATTCCAGAATCCCACACTAAAAATTTAATGTACCTAGATCATTTGGCAACATTATCGAAACTTACTGAGGAAGCTGGATATAAAACATCTTTTGTTAGTTTTGATTCTGCCCTTTTTCCTAACAATGAAACTCATATTGATCTCCTCTCTGCATCTGGAAGCCCGATTAAAATTATAAGAGGACAAATCCAGAATGGAATCATCATGGCCCTTGGTGAAAAAATTGATATGGCCATTAATAACAATGACCAGTCAAATCCATGGCCGATAGAATGGCGTGAAATTAAAACACCGATTGCGCCAACTCCATTAATTGGATGGTTTAGAAGACAAAAGAATATTCACTTTGGGTATTATAAAAAAGTTGCAGACGATTTTGCTACACATTTTGAAATTAATCCTGACTTAATTCAAGCACAATTTCGAGCTGTAGAAGAAGTTGATTTCGAAACTAAACAAGGGCTTGAAAAATTAGGCACAGCTGTAGACGATATCATTTCAAAACTTAAACCTGGTTCAAAAGTTTTTGTTAAAGCTTCTCAAGGAACTTATGGAATGGGAATTAGTGTTGTTTCATCAGGTGAAGAAATAATCAACATGAATCGAAAAACTAGAAATAAAATGGATGTAGGGAAAAACAGTATTAAATTTACGTCTCTCCTTGTTCAAGAAGGCGTTGAAACAATTATTCAGTATGACAACAACCCAGCTGAAATAACCGTCTACTTAATTGATGGAAAAAGTATGGGGGGGTTTATGCGAGTAAATGCTGAAAAAGATAGTCTAGGAAATCTAAATAGTCGTGGAATGGTCTTTAGAAAGTTGTGTATGAGTGATCTTGTTAGTTGTGTCGAAGACCATAAAACAAAAGATGCAATTTATTCAATTATAGCCAGACTTGCGACAGTTGCTTCAGCCTATGAAATTAAAGAAGTTTTATAAAAAGATATTTTCAGGAGATAAAAAATGATGAAAGGTGCTAAGAAAAATATCTTAGATGCAATTGGAAATACGCCAATTGTAAAATTAAATAAAGTAGCCACAGGAGTTGATTCAGAAATTTATGTCAAATTAGAATTCATGAATCCTGGTGGATCAAGCAAGGATCGTATCGGTGGTTTTATTATGGACCGAGCTGTTGCCGCTGGAAAATTAAAACCAGGTGGAACAATTATTGAAGGGACGTCAGGAAATACTGGTGTTGGATTAGCAATGTGGGCAGCTGTTAATGGATACAAATGTGTTTTTGTAATGGCCGACAAGCAATCAATTGAAAAGGTAAATAACTTAAAAGCGTTCGGCGCTAAAGTAGTTGTTTGCCCTACAGATGTCGAGCCAGAAGATCCGCGCTCGTATTATTCAGTTTCAAAAAGATTAGCTGAAACAATTCCAAATTCTTATTACGTAAATCAGTATGACAATCTTTGGAACCGAGAAACCCATGTCGCAACTACAGGACCTGAAATTTTTGAACAAACTCAAGGTGACTTTGATGTTTATATGGCCGGAGTTGGTACAGGCGGAACGATTACTGGAGTTTCATCTTACTTAAAAACCAAAATGCCAAAACTTACAACTGTGGGTGTTGACGTTGAAGGTTCAATTGTTGCTCAGTTTGCAAAAACTGGAGATTTAAGTGGTGCACGCTCATACGTCATTGAAGGAATTGGCGAAGATTTTATTCCTGAAAACTATGATTTTAAAGTCATTGATGATTGGGTTGTTGTTGGAGATAAAGAATCTTTTTTAATGACAAGAGCTCTTCTTAAGCAAGAAGGAATATATACTGGTGGATCTGGCGGAGCTGCTGTTGTAGGCGCCATTAAATACGCCAAAACACTTAAAGAACCAAAAAAGATTTTAGTCGTTCTTCCTGATTCAGGAAATCGTTATGCTTCAAAAATTTTTAATGATGAGTGGATGATGAGCAAAGGTTATATCGCATCTTCATTCAATGTCCTTATCAAAGATCTTTTAACAGATTTAGGAAAAAAGAACGATCAAGTTATTTCTATTACGGATCACGCGAATATTGGAGATGCTGTAAAGCTAATGGAGCAAAAAAGTGTTTCTCAACTTCCAGTCGTTAGTGATGGCGTTATAAAAGGAGTTCTTAGTGAGAATGCGCTTCTTAAGCCTCTTTTTAATGGCGAATTTCATCTAAGTGATTCAGTTTCATTGGCCTATTCAAACAAATACAGAACTGTTGATATTAATGACCTTCTCTCAAACGTAGCCGATTCATTACTAAGAAAAGATGTTGTTCTAGTTACTGAGAATGGAAAACTTGTGAACTTGTTATCTAATATTGATATTTTAAATTATATTTCAAAGAGAGAAAGCATATGAGTAAAAAAGTACTAACAAAAAACAATCATGATTTTGCCACGAGAGTTATACATGTTGGAGGAGAGCCAGATAAAGAAACAGGTGCGATTATGCCTCCTATTTATCAAACCTCAACATATGTTCAAGAGTCCCCAGGTGTACATAAAGGCTACGAGTATACTCGTTCTCATAACCCAACGAGAACTAGGCTGCAGGAATGCCTAGCTTCACTTGAACAAGCCAAGCATTGCCTCGTCACGGCTTCTGGCCTTTCAGCAGAAATGCTCATCATGCATCTCTTGCCAGCAGGATCGAATATTATTTGTGGGGATGATGTTTACGGTGGAACTTACCGTCTGTTTACAACTGTATTCCATAAAATGCATAACTTTAAATTTATCGATACAACTGATCCAAAGGCAGTTGAAAAAGCAGTTAAAGAATTTAAGCCTGCGCTTATTTGGCTTGAGACGCCAACTAACCCACTATTAAAAATAACTGACATTGTGGCCATTACAAATATTGCTAAAAAAGTTAAAGCGCTTACTGTTGTTGATAATACGTTTATGAGTCCATATTTTCAAAATCCTTTAGTTCTTGGTGCTGATATCGCACTTCATTCTATGACTAAATATTTAAATGGTCACAGCGATGTTGTTGGCGGATGTATCATGATGAATGATTCTAAAATGCATCAGCAATTATTTACTTTGCAAAATTCAATTGGTCCATGCCACTCTCCCTTTGATTCTTGGTTAGTATTGCGAGGATTAAAAACTTTGGCAATTCGTATGGAAGCTCACCAGAAAAATGCAATGGTAGTTGCTCAATACCTCGAAAAACATCCCAAAGTTGAGCGCGTAGTTTATCCTGGACTAAAATCTCACCCTCAACATGCTATCGCTAAAAAACAAATGCTTGGTTATGGTGGAATGATTACATTTTTCTTAAAAGGTGATATTAAAAAATCGAATAAGTTTTTATCAACTGTTAAGCTCTTTGCTCTTGCAGAAAGTTTAGGAGGAGTTGAAAGTTTAATTGAACACCCGGCCATAATGACCCATGCTTCTATTCCAAAACCAGTAAGAGAAAAGCTAGGTATAACCGACAATCTTATTAGGCTTTCAGTTGGAATTGAAAATGTTGATGATTTAATTGAAGATTTAGAATTAGGCTTTAGTGCAATAAAATAAAGATTTCACCTCTCCACTGGATTTATTTCAGTAGAGAGGTTTCTTTTTATATCCAAACTATGACAATTGATATATGACACTTTCCTCAATTTCAGTAATGGCCAATAGTGCATCATGATTTAAAAATGGTCCTTTTTTATTCCTAGAAATCTCGAAGAAAAAATCACTTACTAAATCTTTAACTGAATGATCTTTATGGTCTGAGAAAAAACCTTTCATCGAGATTTTTGATAATTCGTTCCAATTTTTAACAGCACCTTCTGAAATAACAAAAAGTTTATCTTTCGGTTTTAATTTTAACTTTAATGGCTTATCAAAACTCATTAATTCGTCTTTGTAAAAAAGATGTCCAATGCCTTTGACTATGAAATTTGCATGAAGTGTCTTTAAATCAAGCAACATTAAACAATAAGTAAGATCTGCATGGGTTTCACTAGCATGGTGGTTGATTGCTTTTTGAAATAACTCCATTTGAAGATGTATATCTTGTTTTTTAGAATTTTCTTTTAGTGATTCAATTTCCGCAATTATCATTGAGGTTAATAAATATGAATTACTACCTGCTTCTATAAAAAGAACCTCGTTTTCATTTTGTATAACATCAAAAAACTCTCCTCCACTTTTTTCTCCAACCATAAATTTACTAATTACAGATGCACCCTTAAACTTGTCTTCGCGGACCTTCACAAATCTATCATGTAGATCTTTTATTTTAACAAGTTCACTTTTAGTAAATTCATACACTTTTTCTAAATTACTTGCTAGTTCTTGAAGCCCAGAAGCACTTTGTGGAAAAATTAGATTAAGATAATTATTAAGCAGTGGCGTGTTGTATTCTACTTCTTGAGTTAAGTCGATAAAGCCAAATATTTTTTCAAAATGAGGCTTTAATTCAGATATTAATTTAAAATCCTTTCGAGTATTCAGGGCAATTATAATTTTTTGATTTCTAGAATCAAAAAGATTTTTTAATTCTGAAAGACTTTCAGAGTTAACTAAAACTATTAATGGTGAATTAATTGCAGAACTTTTTAAATCAATAAACTTAGCACTCCTGTCTACGTCATTGATTAATTTTTTTATATAACCTTCAATTAAAGAATTTTGGTTATCAAATAAAATACATTCGATTTCTTTCATATATCTCCTTATCACTTCTAACATTCTAAAAGATCGATGAAAAAAAGGTATTTAAAAATATATTGCCGTTTTTTTGTGGCAGTCAATTATTACCTGATCAAATCTATCTCTTTGATATTGTGACTCTTTCACTTTCTTTTTAAAGTTCGTTATAAAAAGCACCGATACTTAAGCTTAGGGGATTTGATTAAAAACCCATATGGAAGTGCAATGAATGGCTAAAAAGAATAACTTAATTCAATTATCAGACTTAAAAGCAAATCGGGAACGGCTCAAAAAAGCTGCTGCTCTCGATTTATCTCCTATTGAGTTAGTTAAAAAAGAATACTTTGAATTAATTGTAAAATCTTTACTGAGTGCACTTAAATGCAAAGATGATTATACATGGGGACACTCTTTAAGAGTTGCCTATTTTTGTGTATCAGTTGGTCGAGAAATGGGGCTATCTGAAAAAGAAATTTATGAATTAGAAGTATCTGCACTTTTTCATGACCTGGGAAAAATAGGTGTTCCAGATTCAGTTCTCCTTAAACCAACAAGACTAACAGATGACGAATTTCTAGAAATGAAACTTCATCCATCAAAATCATTTGAAATTCTCCAAGAATTTCCAATATTCACTCAATTGGCAATTAATGTAAAATATCACCATGAAAGATATGATGGTCGCGGTTACCCTGAAGGATTAAGAAGCGAAGATATTCCACTTTTTTCACGTATTATTTTAATTGCAGATACATTCGATGCAATGACTTCTACCCGTCCATACAGAAAAGGACTAAATTTTGAAGTTGCTTTTTCTGAACTCAGAGAGTTTGCAGGTACCCAATTCGATCCAAACATAGTTGAAAAATTTATTTCTTGTATGACCAAAGAGCAAAACAAAAATGAAGAAACGTTTAAACTTCAAGTCATAAACGGAAATTTCAAAAAAGATGCCGCTTAATTATTTTTGGCAAAAAGGTGTCGGCTTACTGATAGAAATATTATACTTTTGAACAACTCCACAATCTTCATCTGAACTATAAACATTATCCACTGCACATTCTGGAGTCTTATCGTGGCTTTTATTCCATTTCATGTTTTTATTACAATTAACATAAGTCACTTTATCGACACATGCCCAAAATTTATCTTTGCAATTATAAACTAAGCCTCGTCCGACTGTTTCAAGAGTTGGGGAAGCTGTATATTCTTCTTCTTCTACAATTTTATCTTCTAACTTGGTTACTTTCTTTGACGAGTTTTCTTCAGTTGAAATTTTCTTTTCATCTACGATATCAATTAGACTATCTATTTTTTTATCTATCGCTTTTTCCTTAATTTCTTTTTTCTCTAAAACTGATGGAGGAATTGGTTCTGATGGTATCCCCACACTGTTCATTAAGGGTTTTACTTCTTCTGTAATTTTTTCTTCTGGAAGAACCTGAGAAGTCTCTTCACTTTTTTTATCAGCAATGTTTATATTTTCAATTGGAGCAACATTCTCTGTCACTGCTTTTTCTACTTTTGATTCAGGTTTAACATCAGTTGAGGCATCAGTCGGTATTTTTATTTCTTCCTTTTTAATTTCTGTAGAAACATCCGGCTTTATTTCTGCAACTTTTGAATCATTAGAATCTTTTGAATCTTTGGAAACTTTTGATTCTTTAGTGACTTCTTTTGGATCAGTATTTTCTTTAGGAATTCGTTTTTTTCTAGGTTTTGGAGGCACTACGACAGTGGCCTCCTCAGCATTTTTATTTAAAATAAATTGGTCATAAGCTAAGTAACCTAATGCAATCACGATGATTACTCTGAGAATCATACTCTTTCTACGTTTCTTTTTTTCTTCGTCGTCATTGGATAGATTATTATTACTGGCCGAGTCGTGACTCACGATAGTCTTTTCATCAAAATGATTTTTAGCAGCTACTACCTGATTAGAAATTCCTAAGATTTTAAGAATAGGCTCAGGAAGTGATTGTTTTAAACTACTAATAATTTTTTCAAGCATATAGATTAATTATAAAGGATTTTTATGAAAGTCATAGATGATGGAATAATCAAGTATGATCGGTCAAATTTTACCCAGTGTAATCCAATTGATTTGATCGAGTATTGTGATTTAGAAAAGTGGAGAAAAATACTCTTTCAAAAAGAATTGATTGGTGAGTATCCTGAAGCCGGTGTTGGATTTGGAAATCTATCTAAAGTAAGTGATTACTCCATTTTTCACAAATCTCTAGTTCCACAATTCGTTATAACTGGGACCCAAACTGGAAAGTATCAAGATCTCGATGGCCGATACTATACTAGGGTTCTAGATTATGATGTTTCTAATCTGAAAATCAAAATGTTGGGTCCTATTGAAGCCTCTAGTGAAGCTCTCACCCATGCTTCAATTTATACCCACAACAAGAATATAAAAGTTGTATTTCATATCCACTCTTCCAAAATTTGGAATGGAATGATTAGAGATAATGCAGAATCTACCTGTCAGTCTATTCCGTATGGAACTAGTGAAATGGCCCAAGCTACCCAAAAATGTATTGGAACTAAGGATTTTGGTATTTTTTGCATGAAAGGGCACGTTGATGGTGTCGTTGCCTACGGAAGAAACTTGGATGAAGTTGGAAATCTCATTTTAAAGAATTTTGATAAATATATTTAATAATTAAACGAAAAAGCACAAAAGTAACTTTGAAAATGATTTTCTTCTGGTGAAAGTTTTAACCAATTATTACCAATTAATTGCTCTTCGAAATTTTTAGCAGAACTAACTTTCCATTCTATCCAATCAGCGTTTGGATTTCTATCTGCTAAACTTTGAATGACCAGCCCCATTGTTTTTCTATAATTTATTTCAACAAGGGAATAAAGCTTTAGTTTGCTATTTTCTTGATAAATAAATGAGTCAATTTGAATATTTGAAGTGGCCCCAATATTTAAATAATACTGGGCTATATTTTTAGTATTTTCTTCGAGTTCATCTAATGAATATGAATATTTTTCGAAGATATATTTTTTAAACTTTTCCACATTACTCGATCCAGCACCACCATTAAAACTACCTGATTTTGAATTAAAATTCTCCACCATAAAATGACGAATTATTTCACCATTTCTAATTTCAAAAGTTGTTCCTATATCAAATACTCTTTTATAAATAGGTTCAAGTAATACTTTTTCAGTGAGAATTTTTAAAAGTACTTCTTCATTTAATGACTTCGAATTAAAAGTAAAATGACCAATTCCACTAAATCCATGAGGACGTTTTATCAACCAATTTTCTTTTTCTGGAATGGAATTAATATGATCTTTTAATTCTTCCAGGTTTTCGACTATTCTTCCTTCAGCAAATCCCCAATTATTTTGAAACGCTATTTTTGCTGAATTAAGTTTAGAGTTAAAAAATCTCTCCATTTCTATATTCTGAAGTCTCCCCCACCAGAATTCAAATTTTTTTGCATTGGGTTCAAAGATTGGAATCGAAAAATTATTTTGCTTTAAATGCTCAATATATTTTTTTGAATAATTTTTTGAATTTTTTAAAGTGCAAACGTCTTGGTTTATTAAAAAAAATATATATTCAAATTCATTATTTATTTTTTGGATTCGGGCACCATTGACGTCATATTCAGGATCAAATAGAGAAGCTTCATAATCTAAATTAACTTTAAAAATTTTACTCACTACCAGGACTTCCTATTTGTTACTTTGAATTCATCTCGGAATAACTCTAGTTGATCTAAAAAAGCATCATCTAAACCTGCACGAATTCTGGAGTTTCTGTCAAAATGTATTCCTTTAGACCTGGCGGGAGTCATTACTCCGGGCAAATGATCAACAAAGTATTTCCACAATTGAACATCCCCTCTCCAATGATTTAGCCAATGGGCGCCAAGTGCGACATGAGAAATCTCATCTTCATAAACTATGCGCATAATTTTAGCTGTTTCAAAATCTTCAACATTTATAAAAGATTTTTCATAATATTGAGCAAAATCTAAATTGGCCGATTCAAAAGTCATGGCCATCGCTGAATAAAAATGTGAAGGCGTACTGCATTTTTCCATTGAACGCCAAAAAAAATCATTGAGAGGAAATTCTCCAAGTTCAATTCCAAAATCTTTCATTCTCACTAAATAAAGTTTTAAATGTTTTTGCTCATCTTGAATTGTTTTGACCAAACCTTTTTTAAATAAAATACTATCTTTATTTTCGTCTGGATAAATGAGAAGCGCTGCTGCCATCATCTCAATGGCCAACAATTCATGATTAGCAAAAAAATGAAGTGCTAATCCTCTTTTTTCTTCAAGATGAAAACTAGTGTTTTTAGGAAATTTTACTTGTTGATTATCAAATTTTAATTGTTTTGATCTACCCGGATTTTCTGGCAATAAATACTGAGTCGTACTTTCGGTGTAATCAATATCTTTTAAGTGAATTAATTTGTCTTCTAAACTCGCACCCTCTAAGAGAATGCGAGCGTATTCTCGATAATGCATCATTTTTATTTTTTAGGCTTACCTTGAAATTTTCTTTTTTTAGAAGGCTTGCCACTTCTAAAATCTTTATTAGTTGAGCCAACCGCTGAAGCTAAGTGATTTGTTCGCTCTCCTGGTTTTCCACCTGGAGGACCGCCCCTTCTTGGAAATGGTCTTCTAGAGAAACGTTTTTCTTTAAAGCAATTATCACAAATAGGAAACTTCGATTGATCTGGTAATTTAGCCCCACAACTAGAGCAACTCGGTGTTATTTTATCAGACAATAAAGTATTTAGTTTTTCGACTGCTTGAAGCTTATTATCTAACAAGTCTTTTTCTTCAAATTCAAAATTCTTATTGCTAAAATGCCGAGCAAGCCATTGATAGAGCTCTACACATTTTATTGTAGTTTCTAGATAATCAATTTCATTTGAATTAAAATTAATATGCTCATTTTTAATAATTTCACTGACGACATATTTTTTTAGAATCCATACATAATATTGAACGTGTTCCAACAAGCCTAAGTTTACAGGAGCACAAGCAAAACCAAATATTTCCGATGAACTTAATTTATTTTCATGATCAATATCTTCAACTGTTTCGGCCAGTTCGATCATTTCTTTTAAATCAACACAGTAAAATGGCTTAGTAAAAGTCATTGTGTTAAATAGTCTCAAAAATTCTGAAAGTCTTAATACTGGTAAATTATTTGATGAAAGTGCATTATTAACTTTAGTAAATATATCTAAGTCGGGACCAACCATTGATTGGGTTTGCTGATCAAGAGTTGAATCAAGTGCATTTTGAATATCAGATAGTCCTTCCTCAACTTTTTGTAAACAAGTGACCTTCCCAACTGGAAAACGTTGAAAGCGCCCAGCGCGTCCTGCGATTTGCTTAATCTCACTTACTGTAATTTGATGTTCCTGAGAGTTAATATGTTTTGTTAAAGTTGAAAAAACAATTCTTTGAATAGGAAGGTTCATCCCCATAGAGATTGCATCGGTGCTCACGATGACATCTGTAATGCCCTTATCGAATTTCCGAGCTTGTTCGCGACGAACTTCAGGGGAGAGCATTCCATATATTATCGAAACTTTAAATCCAACTTGTTCTAAGTCATATTTATATTTAAGTGCATTTCTTCTAGAGAAAACAATTAATGCATCACTTTTTTTCAATTGCGTAAGTGTAATTGGATGATCTTCGACTTCTAATTTAGTCATCCTCTCATAATTTCTAATTTCAAGCTCATCTCCGCATAGTTCAACAATTTGTTTTATTAAATCGAGAACGGAACCATCTCCACAAACATGGACTTCATAGGCATGTAAATTAACCAAAGCTCTGGTCCATGCCCAGCCTCTTTGTTTATCTGTAATCATTTGAATTTCATCGATTACAGCACATGTAAATTCTTCGGAAAGTTTGGCCATTTCAATGGTAGAAGAATAATGAGTGGCATTTTCAACTTCAATAACTTCTTCGCCCGTTAGTAATGTCGTACAGACGCCTTTTGAATTCATCGTATCGTATAACTCAGCCGCTAAAAGTCTTAGCGGAGCTAAGTAGCAACCTTTACTTGATTTAACTAATGCTTCGATAGCGTGATAAGTTTTCCCTGAATTCGTAGGTCCCATATGATAAATAATTTTACGAGGAACTTTTCTGGCATGGGAGTGGATCCAAAACTGCCCTAAATATTCTTGAAGAATATTAGAAGAAATATCTTTTCGTTTTAAGACTAAAACAGACTTAATAAGTTTTTTAAATTCCGCTTCAAGATATTTTTCATTTCTCCAGATATTACTAGAGAGTTGCTTAAAAAAGCGGATATATTCTTCGTCACTAACTAATTCAATTGATAAACCTTGATCGGACAGTTGTTGGTGAAAAAATAAAATTAAATTTTGAGAATGCCTAAATGCAATTTCTCCTGGATAGGTAAAAGTCTCTTCACTCATCGCTTTTATCTGTGCTTCCAAACGATTAAGAGATGATTTTTTTAATTTAAATTGAACTTGTTGAAATTTACGGTCAAGTACTTTGAGTAAATTTTGATAATGAGTATTAACAGCTGAAATTCCCTTATCAACATGCGTGCTCATTTGCTCTTCAATTTTTTCTTTAGCTTCATTAATTGCTTGGACACATTCGTCGTACACGACTTCTCGAACCTTTGTTCTAAAGTCTGCAAGACAAGCAACACACTGACACGCTAGAGCAGCTGGCTTAATTTCAATATTAAAATGTTCTTTATCTTTTATCTGAGATTGAGTATCAACATGATTTCGTTCTTTATCTTCACTCCATTTTCTTAAAATGGCATGATGAACCTCAAGTATCGGAGGATTTAAACCACCATCTTGACCAAAATAAAAAATTTCTTTTTCTGGCATTAAACAATCATCTACAAAGATTAATGAAATGATATTTTCTCTTTGGAGGAATTCAAAAAAATTGACGTATTCAGTATTGAAAGTCGTTAAAAGCGAAGGATTCCTTTTAAAGTTATTCCATAAAAGAGTTTGAGTTTTTTCAACAAAATTTAAAACTATTCCGGCATCTTCTACAGTTCGAAGATAATCATCATTTTCGGCGAAAGAGTGAATTTTGATTAAGGTTTTTCTTTCAGCATCGAGAAGACCACGAATACCTTCGTAATCTGGGAGAGAGGGAAAATCAGTCGTACTCACTAAAAAAATTTCCTTTTTAAGGTTATACGACTGATTGTATCTTACTAAAGTCTATAGGTCTAATTTCTAGCTGACTAATCGAGTCTTAGTGGTCAAGTTCAACGATATATCCTATGGCCATTTTAGCAAACTTAACTGCATGAGAAGCGTTATTATTAGAAACCGCTAACGTGTCATTGGCAGTATGTATTTTATGGTTCATCGTATCCATAGTTGCTTCAAATGGCATTGATGCTGGGAATCCTTGAGTATGCCATGAAGCATGATCAGAACAACCATAACCACACTTATCAAATCCCCATTTAATTCCTGGAACATAATGATCAATGATTGAACCAACAAATTTATTTTGTTCGTCGTTCGTATAGTCTCTCATCATTACTATATCTAAAGCATCATTCCCTTTGAAATTTGTCATATCAAGCTGCATAACTCCAATAACATTGACGCTTCTTTTTTTAAAATCAGCTGCTATTTCTTTAGATCCAAGAAGCCCAACTTCTTCAGCTGCGTAGGCCATAAACTTAAGTGTTTTTTGAGGCTGATAAGAATTATCCACTAATACTCTTATAACTTCAGTAATAGTAGAAATCCCTGAGGCATTATCATCGGACCCCGGAGCTCTTGCCGTTGAGCCACCCATATAACCATTAATTGAGTCTTGGTGTCCTCCCAAAACAATGGTCTCATCAGAAAGACCCTTGATAGTTAAAATAACCGAAGGTTGATCCCAGCCTGAATGTTGAAAATATTCAACAGTTGCGTCTGAACGATTTTTGACAAGTTTTGCCCAAGTCTCTTTTATAAAGGCTGCTGACTTTTTTCCAAACTCACCTTTGTAATAACGATTTTGAAAGAGCGACAATTGAGTGATTGTATTTAAAATATTCGCTTCATTCGCTTGATTAATAAGTGGTTTTACAATTGCATCTTGATTAATCTTATAGGCAAAAAAAGAATTTTTCTTGGCGTATAGTTGATCACTAAAAGAATTTAAGAGATTCGACGCTTCGATATAGTCGTCGTGAAGCATATACCCGCCACAACGTTTAAACTGACGATGCATAAGAACAGACAACCAGGGAAGGGCGCTCTCGTCTATTTTAACAACACTTATACCGTTTATCGTTTCAACCTTTTCTACTCTTTTGCCAAATTTACTTTGAACAAAAGTTAGGGCATCGGCATCAATTGAGATAAAAACTTTTCTGTCTTGAGACTCTTGCGAAACTTGGGCTGCCAAAACGCAATTATTCGAAATCGAAATTGCGAAGCAAGAAGTAATACATAAAGCAATTAGTAATCTGATTTTCATAATCTTTTTCCTATTTAAGAAATAATCATCCTGATAATAAAATTGTGAATAAATTTTTATGAATTGTCTAATTATCTATCCTTTTCTAATCTTACTTCTTAGAATTATCCCAAAGGAGTTCAATCATGATTTCTACCTGGTTAACCAAGACTTTTGGGATTAAATATCCACTTATACTGGCTCCAATGTTTCTCGTTTCTAACGAGTTAATGCTTGTTGAAGCCTATAAAAATGGATTTATAGGATGTATTCCGTCACTTAACTTTAGGACTCCCGAAGAATTTGAAAAAGCACTAATTAATTTAACTCAAAAATGTAACGGGAAGTTTGGAGTTAATCTCATAGTAAACAAGTCAAATATTCACATAAAGAAACACCTCGAAGTCCTGGAAAGAAACCCCCCTGCATTTATTATTACTTCTTTAGGTTCTCCTGAAGAAACTATAAAACTCTTAAAACCAAAGGGAGTTAAAATATTTTGTGATGTTGTTGATGTCGAATATTCACTAAAAGTCGAGAGACTTGGAGCTGATGCAATCATTGCTGTTAATTCTGGCGCCGGCGGCCATGCCGGTAAAATTCCCACTTCAATACTTGTTCCAATGCTAAAAAAACATTGCAAAATTCCAGTTATTTCTGCAGGTGGAGTTGGCACTGGAGCTGGATTACTTTCTTCAATTGCTTTAGGAGCTGAAGGTGTATCAATTGGTTCACCATATATCGCTACTATTGAATCTTCAGTTTCAAATGAGTATAAACAAGCAATCGTTGATTATGGTGCAGAAGATATTGTGATGACGAGTAAAATTTCAGGGTCTCCATGCTCCGTCATCGAAACTCCTTATTTAAAAAAAATAGGAGTGGAGCAAAATTTATTTGAATCTATACTAAGTAAAAATAAAACTGCTAAAAAATATGTGAAAATGCTCACCTATTACAAAGGCATGAAAGCTGTTGAAAATGCTGCCTTTGCGGCCACCTATAAAACAGTTTGGGTTGCCGGCCCTTCAATAGAATTTGTCCATAAAATTGAGAGTGTCCAAATTATCACTGAACGAATTATGGCAGAATACCAAGTTGCAATCGATGAAATATGTTTAAAAAACCAGCAGTCTTAAAAAATCCAGACTTTTTAAAACTATATTTAGCGGGCCTCACATCTGAACTTGGTTCATTCATTACAGACACCGCCATGATGTTGTTTGTTTTTGCATTAAGTAATCAAGATAAAACATATTTAGGAATCAGTCGGGCTTTCTTTTTATTATGTTATACTCTTGGAAGTTTAGTTGGTGGTCCAATTGGATTGGTATTTCGGAAAAAAAATATCCTTATTTTTTCTGAACTTTTTAGAATTCCATTAATTATTAGTCTGATTTTTATTCACAATATTTATTTTGTAATGGTCGCAAATGGACTCATTGGTCTTTTTACAGGAATCTACAATCCTTCAAGACAAACATTAATTAATGAACTCGTTCCTGAAAACGAAATAAAGGATGCAAACTCACTTTTTGGAACGACCATGGCCGTACTCCATTTAGGTGGCCCATTACTTGGAGCTACTCTTTATAATTATTTTCACGGGATGGTTCAAGTTCTAAGCCTAGATTTATTATCTTATATATTAGGAATTGTTCTATTAATGAAAATTACGAGTACGCACCATTTAACGTCACCTCAAAATATTTCAGAGATAAAAGGTAGTAAAAACAATTCAATGTTTGAAGATTTCATAGAAGGATTTAAATATGTTCGATCTCGTCCTGATTTAAATGCAATGTTGATTTTTACTTTGATGGTAGGTTTTTGTGTTGGAATGCTCATACCTCTTTTATTTCCATTTATCGTTGAAGTTCTTGGTAAAAGTGAACAGGAATACGGTATTAATATTTCATTATTTGGCCTGGGGGGTATTTTAGGTGGATGGCTCTCAAATTCACTGAATAGGCATTTTTTAGCATCGAAACTTTTTTTAATGGGAATTATAGCAGAAGCAGTTTTAATGCCGATTTGGATCCGCACTACAAATTTTAATTTAAATTGCTTTGTCATTTTTATCTGGGGACTAATGGTTTTTATTCGGATTCCTTCTCAACTCAACTACATATCAGCTCATGTACCTAAAGAATATATGACTAGAGTGTATTCATTCCTAGATCTTGTCTTTGTAGTTCCCAATATAACGGCAGGGCTAATTGTTGCCTTAATAGGTAATAAACTCTCTACCTTTCAAATTTTGAATTATACGTCTTTATTCTTTATACTATTAGTAGTGGTAGGCTTAACAACAAATGGGACTAGATCCCTACTTAGTAAGTAGCCACAATAGGAGTTATGAGACAGTTCTTGTCACTCATCAGATGGCTTATTTGTTTTCCCATTTTAATGGGCGCAAAGCCCCATATGCCTAATTCGTTTGTTATTAAGAATAAAGAAATTAAATTTTTAGAACTTAAGTTAAAAAAAGAATTGAATGATAAAAAATTTTCGAATCTAAAAAAATACACCTATGCTATTTTAGCCGCAAGAGAATTTAAACAATTAAAATTCCCAGAGAAAGCATTGGAATTTTATCAGATCGCTAAAGATATTAAAGTTGATGAAAATAAAATCGAAATAATACAAGCGATATCGAAAAAGCAAACGGTCACAAAAAGTTCTATTTTTTTCTATGATTCTAATTTAAAAAATCTTCTTAATAATAAACTTTATGAAAAAGCCATTCTAAGTTTAAATCCTGATCAATTAAACGACCCGCAAAATTCACAATATCGAATCATTTATGATCTTTTAAATGTAAAAATTAAAAAACGAGCTGTAAAAAAACTTTATTGTTTTGAAGAATATCAAAAAAACCCGGATGATTATCAATACTCAAACTTACTTTGCGACTTATTAGTGGACTATTTACGTGATGGAATTTTAGGAAACGATCATATCAAAGTAGTTGAGGAATATTTTTTAAAGCATGATTTAAAAGAAATCTACTTACTCCAAATTGCCAAAGAGATTAAAGGATCATTGTAGTTGACTAAATCAAAGAGGACGAATCTTTTGGACAAAATCGACTCATTATGCTAAAAACGTTATCATGGCATTAATTAAAAATGACTCAATAAATGAAAATCTATCAAGCGTTTTAGAGTCACTCTATTTACTTTATCGTTCAGGGGCCAATCAAGCCGCCAATCTACTCCTACAAGAAAGTTCAAGCGAAATTGGAAAATCAGACAATCATAAAATACTCTTCAATTTATTAAAACTTATTGGAAAGTATGAACTTAATGATTTTAATGCAGATGATTTTACTGAATTAACAAATAATATAAAAAAGCCTATTGAAGAATTAAACATTCAATTCTTCACAGCATGGACTCATTTTCTTCTAGGGTATCATTCTAAAAATGAACGTTCTTTAAAATTAGCGGCACAACTATTTCTTGAAAATGATCAATTAAACGAATTATATGAAGTTTATTATTGGATGCAGAATTATAAGCTTTTGCCCAATGAAGATAAAGTCGCTATTTTTCTTCGCACTTATCCTACGAACTCAATTTATTCTCTAATAATGGGTAATCAGTATTTTTTAAACGAATCTATCCCTTTGACTGCAATTCAAAAAATACAAGCCAAAACCTGGCTACCAGATCAAAATGAAGTTGAAGATCTTGAAGACGATAATTCATTTGATTGCTGGTTAATTTCTAAAAAAGGAATTGTTCCATCGACATACAAAAGCTTGAACTTAAAAGATGAAAATTATTTAGACTTGTATTCAGGAATAATTCAAGACCGAGGCCAATTTGTATTTTTAATGATCAGTGAACTAAATTGCCTAGCTTTTTTAACAATATCCCAACTTACAGGTGCAACACTAACACAACTTGCAGAGTTTATTGATCGGGACAAAGAAACATCATTGCAAATTTTAAAATCCTTAGAAGTCCAAGGAATTCAAATCCAGAAGAAAAATCAACGCTACTTTCTTGAGTTGCAATCAAAGCCCAATATAATTATTCCAAGAACACTAAAAGTTATTGGACTTCACCAATTTGTTAAAAAGAAACTTACTATTTTTAATAAAGCAGCCCTAATTGAAACTTTACAATTGACTCCCTATGGAGCAGAAGCACTAGTTAATAAATGGATGCAATTAAAAATAATTCAAATAGAATGTTCGATAGAAAAAAAAGAAACTTGGAAATTTATATAATCGCAATTTACTGTCGAAGATAAAATTTTTCAGTACTATTTGGCTCACTTCGCTTTATAAATAATCTTTTCTCTGCTTCAATACCCAATAAGACTTGAAATACATCTCCCAAAATGGCCCTTGAAGAATAATAACTATGTCCAAGCCCTAATCCCATAGTTGGCGCATCAATTAAACTTACATTAATTGTGTCTAGGTTTTCAGAGAAAGTGCATGCACCTAATCGTTCAGACTTATTATATGTTTCTGAAGCCAGCATGGCCTTGTCATTAAAAGAGCAATAGAGAGTTATGCGTTTACTTGTTTCTTTAATATTGTCTATGTATTTTAAAAATTCACTCGCTTCAAAATCAGGAGCATTTAAAATCAATTCATTTATTACACTTTTTGAAGAATTAATGGCACTAAAATCTTTAAGTGCAGGAAGTACAACCTGATGTCCCATCGAATGAACAACTAAATTAATTTTTATTTCATTTAACTTTAAATTATTTAAAAACTTTTTAAATAATTCGATAGAGTACTTGGCATTTTTATAATTATTTTCATAAGTGCGAGTAATCATTTTTTCATCAAAAAAACCATCACCTGCTCCTGCTGGCCAAGTAAAAAGTACGATGGGACCTTGATATTTTAAGTCATAAGCAATTTGGGCAGCTCGTAAGACTGCATCTTCATAACGAACATTAAATCCATGAACAAACACAAGCGGAGTTCGTTTAGATTGTTTTAAATAATTAATCAAAGTTTCTTCAACTAACTGTTTCGAGTTTAGAATTTTAAAAAAATCATGAGAAGATTGGCGATTATCTCGGGTAAAATTAATTTGTCCGGTAGTATGATTTTTAGGAACGTTAACTTTACAAATACCAAAATGTGAAACCTCATCAATCTCAACTCCAAATTGATTATTTGTGCAGCCAAATGATTTATTTTTAAATTTTCGGTTGGTTACTACCAAAATATCAATGGCTTTTGTATCCGTATAATCTTCTTTGAAATAATCGTCCCAAATTGGTTTCAAATTTTTTTGAAAAGTTTCATCAATACTTATTACCGGTTGAAATGGCTTTTCAACTGGAATTATTTCTCCAATTGGTAAATTAGTAATTTTTTGATTATTATTTTTTTCAACTTGCGTGCTGCAAGCTGAAAAAAATAAAATTATCACAATCAGTAGAATTGAATTTTTCACGTCATTAATCTCAAATATTTTATTTAACTAATCCTGCCCGTCTTAAAAGTGCTTCAGGGTTTGGCTCTTTTCCCCTAAATGATACATATAAATTCATCGGATGCTGACTTCCACCTTGTGATAAAACAAATTCTCTAAATTTGTCTGCTACCTCACGATTAAAAATACCTTCTTCCTTAAAAAACTCAAATGCATCTGCATCTAGTACTTCTGCCCATTTATAAGAATAATATCCTGCTGAATATCCACCAGCAAAAATATGTGAAAAAGCTGTTGATATACTTGTGCCCGCAACAGTTGGTAGAAAATCCATATGTTTCATTATTGAGTTTTCAAATGATTCAATATCCTGAATTTTATCTGGGTTGGCTGCATGCCATGCCATATCGACAGAAGCAAAACTTAATTGTCTCAATGTAGCTCTACCTTCAAGAAATGAAGAAGAATCTTTAATCTTTTTAATTAGATCAGCAGGAATTTTTTCTCCTGTTACATAGTGTTCCGCAAATAAATCGAGACATTCTTTTTCATAGGCCCAATTTTCTAAAATTTGTGATGGAAGTTCAACAAAGTCCCAGTAAACATTTGTTCCTGATAATGTTTCATACTGAGTATTGGCAAGCATTCCATGTAATGCATGTCCAAATTCATGAAACAAAGTTGTAACTTCTTCAAAACCTAAGAGTGAAGGTTTTGTAGGTGTTGGCTTAGTAAAGTTACAAACAATAGCGATATGAGGCCGGTAATTGACGTTATTAACTATTTTTTGACCTCGGAAGCTTGTCATCCATGCCCCATTTCTTTTACCTGCACGAGGGTGAAAATCTGCATAAAAAACGGCTACGTGATTATTTTTTTCATCAAGGACTTCGTACGTTTTTACATCTGAATGATAAACTGGAATATCATTTCTTTGTTTAAATGATAGTCCATAAAGTTTTTTTGCAACTTGGAAAACACCATCAATAACATTTTCAAGTTTAAAATACGGACGAAGTAATTCATCATTTACTTGAAATTTTTCATTCTTAAGTTTTTCGGCATAATACATATTATCCCATTTTTGATAATCTTTAATTCCGTCAATTTTCAGTGCATAAGCTTTCAATTCATCTGTCTCGACAATCGCTGCAGCTGTTGCGTGATTGACAATATTATCAATAAAACTCATTACTGTTTTTGGATTAGAGGCCATGCGTTCTTCGAGAACGAAATGAGCATGAGATTCATAACCTAATAATTTCGCTTTTTGAAAACGCAATTTAGCAATAGACTTCACAATTTCAGAATTATCTAGAGAATCCCCTTTAAATCCTTTTGTTGAATTCGCCATATACATTTTTTTACGTAGTTCACGATTACTTGCGTGAGTTAGAAAAGGAATCACGCTCGGATAAGCAAGAGTAAAACCCCAAAGGCCATCATGCCCCTTCTCTTTAGCAGTCTGAGCAGCTGCTTCAATCACATCATCAGGGAGACCTGCTAGATCGCTTTTATTTTCAATTAATAATAGGTAGTCATTTGTTTCTTTTAAAATATGGTCGCCAAACTGAAGTCCAAGAGTTGATAATTGTTTAGAAATATCTCTCATGACTTCTTTTTCTTGATCATTTAAAAGGGCTCCATTTCTCACAAAGCTTTTGTAGCTTTTTTCTAAAAGCATTAATTGTTCTGCATTTAATTGAAATTTTTCTTTAGAGTCCCATACTTTTTTTATTTTTAAAAAAAGTTCTTGGTCTAGGCTGATATCATTTCCGTACTCTGTAAGTATCGGTGAAATATCTTTAGCGATTGCCTGAATTTCATCATTAGTTTCTGCGCTATGAAGATTAAAGAAAATACCTGAAATTAAATCGACTTCTGGGCCTGCAAACTCGAGAGCTTCAACGACGTTTGCAAAACTTTCTGGCTCTTTATTTTTTTTAATATCTTCGATATTTTTTTTAGCAAGTATAATTGCTTCCTTAATAGCAGGAAGAAAGTCTTGTGGTTTAATTTGGTCAAAAGGAACAGTTTCAAAAGGGGTAGTAAATTTTTGTAATAAAATATTTTTTGTCTGATTCATAGAGTACTCCTGTTATTTAAATTGCATTTCATATATCGTTTCAACTTTTCCACTTATTTGATTAAATTCAGTTTGAGGGATCCCTAAATTTTGGTTTTTTTCATTTAATTCTTTCAGCACTGATGCAATATTGACCCATTCTCCTTTTTTTAATTGCACTTCAGATTTAACTAAAGCTTGAGTTTTAGAGGTAAATGAAAATTGTAATTGTGCTGAATCATTTCCTATCAATTGACAAATTACTTTGAGAAGTACTTCTCCTTCTGCAATTTCTCCTTGCTGGCCTGGTCCAAGTAAAATTTCCATTGTATTCGATAAAGACTTAAAGGATTCATTTTGATTGATAAGATTTTTCTCACCTATTTTTAATTGGCTTTTTTCAATCTTACTCTTTTCTGTAGCTTTAAAATTTAAATGACACTCTTCACTTTTATCGATTTCTCTTTTTGTTCTTACTTCCGTTTTAAGATCGTATCGCTTACTTAGGTATTTCTCAAATAGATTTCCTCTATCGACCGATGTAGAAATATCGATGCAGTTGTCATCTGAGCGCAATAGTACATTATCTTTAGGAAGTAATAGAAGATTGAGCGATTTCTTTACATCAATTAAATGAACTTCCTTACCAAAACAATATGTATTAATATTGTCAGTTGTTTGGGCCATTGCAATTGAAAAAATACTTAAAAAAATGAATAACATACTACTTACTTTGCAAATGACGGTCACCCTTTTGATGATGAATGAAATCGTCAGACGTTGTGTAAGAGCATAAATCAAGTGTTGTTTTAAATTGAAATGAAGAAGGCAATTGTCCTTTCTTATTTAATTCCTCACAAGAACAAGCAAGATTTTTCATAAAATCAAAAAATTTTTCACTCGTTTGAGGACTCATAAGATGTTCCATTTGACAGGAATCATTTTCAGCGGTGGCATCATCAACACCTACAAAATCTTTTAAAAAATAATAGAGTAAAGTTCTTGATGATAAAATTCGGTGAACTTCTTCATGGCCCAAATCAGTAAGAACAACAAATTTACATTCTTCTTCTTCTTGAATGAGTCCTTTTTTCTTAAGATTGTTAAGCATTGTAGAAACAGATCCCTTAGTGAGATCGAGGTCTTTGGCAATATCTGTTACACGTGCAAAACCTCTATTTTCTTTGAGTTTATGTATAGTTAAGAGGTAGTGGACCATAGAGTGAGAAAGTTCATTCTCAATTGTATCTTTCATAGGGATTTACCAACAAGTGTTTAAAGGGTCATACATTAATTTGTATCAGCGAATTAGGGGGTTCGTAAAGAGCCACAGCTTCCTTTATGCCTTTAAAACTAGGCATCCACAAAAGTTCATTTAACAACCGAGTACGATGCTATCTTATTGATTTTTATAATTTTAACCTAGTCCTTTTTTGCCTCCCAAGAGACCTTCTAAAGCATCTGGTAAAATAAATATTATGATGACAAAATTTATTCTTCTATGTTTGATAGGCACTTATTCCAATTGGCTTTTGGCCCAAACGACTTCTGTAATTAACTCAAATATTTCAAGCGAAACGGCCCTAAACCAACAACTTTTAGACAATGCTGCTCAATCAAGAAAAATAATTGAAGATGCAAAAGCTAATGGAGCTGTAACAACTAGCTCTGGATTAACAACTCAAAAAACATCAAAAGCGAATCTTACTGACCAAGAAAAACAACTTAGTGAAAATTATGTTGATCAAGCAGCAACTAATAAAATATTAAAAGAAAAATGCGTTGGTGAAATGGTTCAAGGCTGTAAAGGAAATGAGGTAGACCATACTGTAATGGGAATGAGTCCTACATTTATAAAAGTGGCCACGCAAATGTATGCGACAATGAATGTTATGGGCGATTTTTTACCTGTCAATAAAGGTAAAGATGTACTTGCTGAAGAAGCTAAAAATGACCCTTCTATAAAGCCCACTGATAAAAAAAAGGCCGATGATTATTGTAAATATATCCCAACCGTTACTGAGGGATATGCCGCAATCACTCAACAAGCAAATATTAAATCCCTCGATTCCCAAATTAATAATGGTGGGGACACTTCACAAAAAGAAATTCTTTTAAAAGCGGCTAAAAGCCACGACTCTAGGGCCGACCTCGCCCAAGTCCAAGCAGTTGGTTGGTATGGAGGAGCTGCTTGTTATGCAGGAATGGCCGCTGCTGGCCAATATGCGACAGACACCGCACTCTTTGTAAAACTTGGAGCTGCGACTCTCCTTGGAACTTTTTACCAAGCAGAAGTTGCTGCCAATAAAGATTACGCACAAAAAACTCGCGATATCGCTAACTCTTTTCCAGGCAAAGGAGCATGTAATCCAGTTACAGAAAATACCTGCTATTGTTCTGAGCCGGAGCATGAAAATGATCCAAATTTTTGTAAAGTACAAATTGCGGCAAAAGCTGCAAAAACAAGTGGAATACAAATAGCATGTACTGATTCAAATTTAAAAGCTGATCAAAATTGTATTTGTGAAAGATCAAATTCCTGTTTTGATAAGATCATAAATAATATTGGATCTACTAATTCTCAAATTGGACCTGCATTTTCAATGACTCCCTTCAAACCAATTGCCTCGATGGCACAAGGAAAACTAGAAGCAAGTACTTTAAGTTCACAAGCCTATGCTGCAACTTCTGCCATTGCCAAAAAAGCGTTAAATGAATTGGCTTCAAAGTTACCAGTAAATAATAATCCTCTTACTCTGACCCAAAAAGAAATTGCTGATGCTATTACTTCGAAAGGGATACCTGCAAATGTCGCAAAGTTGATGGCACAAAACCCACCTTCTCAAAGTGCTCTTGATAG